>JANYKD010000240.1 GCA_025361735.1 Phycisphaerales bacterium | reverse complement strand
CGCCTCAGTTCTTCTCGTTCCTCGTCCGTCAGAGTCACCACATATTTCTTCATCGCAGGCCTCCTTGCCTTGTGCCTTGGGCACATATCGGCAAGAAGACCCACTGTTATCCATCAGTTCACGGGTGGCGGAGCACTAGTGCTTCGCTCCTTTTCATCACCATGCTTCGCTCCATGGGTAGCGCCTTCACCACGCATCGTATACGGCAGGCCCAGTTTCGTCGCCATCCTGGGAGTCCAAAGAAAAGACTCCGCTGTTTCGGTGTCCCCCGCAGTGCCGGCCCGTCGGGACGCGGATGATTGGGCCTCGATTTCCGTGGCCTTACGGCCACGGCCACCAAAGGTGACGGCCCTTCGGGCCTGTGGAGTTGATCCTGGACGGGTTCTAAATCAATTGTCGTTGACCGCGTGCCTGGCTGCCGTTGGCCGCATGCCCGTGCGATTCCCTGATTCGTGCTTCGAGCTTCCTTCGTCATTCGAATTTCGGATTTCGTCATTTACGCCCCCCCATTCGTCCTTTAGAATCCGCCCGTCATTCGAGTTCTGAATCTGGTCATCTGCTGGTCCGCCAGGCAGGCCGATCTGCAACGGCGAGCCCGCTACGGTGTATGTTTATCTGACTCCCCGGCCACAAAACGCCGGGGCCACCAAGGAGTTTCGATGCGTAAGTTGTTCAGGACAATCGTGATGCAGGCCGCCATTCTGCTGCCAATTGCCGGCGTGGCATTGGCCCAGGATGCGAATCTTCCCCAGGCCGAAGACAAGATCCCCGGCGTGACCTCCACCTTCAAGGTGCGGCAGGTTCCGGCCGGCAAGATCACCATCAAGGACAAGGACGGCAAGGATAAGGAAGTCGCCATCAAATCCTTCTGGATCCAGGAAACCGAAACCACCTGGGATACGTTCGACACCTGGGCTTTCCGCCTCGACCTGACGGCCGAGCAGAAGATCAAAGGCGTCGACGCCGAAACCCGCCCCAGCCCCCCGTATGCCCCGCCGGATCGCGGCTATGGCCACGAAGGCTACCCGGCCATTTCCATGGCGTACGAGGGCGTCATTCACTACATCAACTGGTTGAACAAGAAGACCGGCAAGAAGTATCGCCTGCCGACCGAGGCCGAGTGGGAATATGCCGCCCGTTGTGGCGGCGCCCCCATCGAGAAGCTCACCAAGGAGCAGCTCGATGAGATCGCCTGGACGGCCGAGAATTCCAACGAAAAGACCCAGCCCGTCGGCAAGAAGAAGCCCAGCAAGTGGGGCCTCTACGACATGCTCGGCAACGTCGGCGAATTCGTCCTTTCGGAAGAGGAAGACGTGAAGCTCGTCAAGGGCGGATCGTTCAAGGACACGGCGGCCAAGGTCAGCACCAAATTCCGCGACCCCTGGACGCCCGACTGGCAGCAGCGCGACCCGCAGGACCCCAAGAGCAAGTGGTGGATGTCCGATGCGCCGTTTGCCGGGTTCCGGCTGGTACGTGACGAGTAACCTCGAACAACAACGTTCCACCGCGCGCGTACAAACAAGATGAACGAGTCCCCTGCCGGCTGTGTCGGCCGGTTTTCCGTGATGTCGCGTGTCGCTCGAACGCGGTGAATGCGGTGGGGCACTTGCACAATAGACCGCTGGCGGCGCGATTCCGCGTCTGTGGCAGCAATCGAAAGGACCGAGCTATGGATCAATCCAATGTTTCTCGACGAGGGTTCATCAAGACGTCCGGCGCCGTCACGGCCGCCAGTCTCGTGGCCATGGGCACAAACTACGCCCACGCGGCCGGCAGCGACGTCATCCGCACGGGCGTGATCGGTTGCGGCGGCCGCGGCAGCGGCGCGGCCGGCGACCACATGGCGGGCGCCGGTTTTGCCGGCGTCAAGGCCCAGATCGTCGCCGCCGGCGATATGTTCCCCGATCGCGTCAGTGGCGTAGCCAAGAAGTTCAACCTCCCCAAGGAAAAGGTCTTCACTGGTTTCGATGCCTACAAGGGCGTTCTTGACGCCGGCGTCGACTGCGTGATCCTCGCCACCCCGCCGGGATTCCGTCCCATGCACTTCGCCGCCGCCGTCGCGGCCGGCAAGCATGTGTTCATGGAAAAGCCCGTCGGCACCGACCCCACCGCCCTGCGGATCGTCTTCGATGCGGCCAAGGTTTCCGAAGACAAGAAGCTCTGCGTGGTCGCCGGCACCCAGCGCCGCCACGAGACCAACTACATCGACACCATCAAGTGCATCCATGACGGCGAGATTGGCGACGTCCTGCACATGAGTGTCTACTGGAACGGCGGCGGCATCTGGTTCAACAAGCGCCAGCCCGGCCAGACCGACATGGAAGCCCAACTCCGCAACTGGTATCACTATGTCTGGCTCTGCGGCGACCAGATCTGCGAACAGCACGTGCATAACCTCGACGTCATGAACTGGGTCATGAAGTCCCATCCCATCAGCGCCTATGGCCTGGGCGGACGCCAGTGCCGCGACAAGGAAGGCCAGATCCCCGGCGAGATCTGGGACCATTTTGGCATCGAGTACGAGTTCGCCAACGGCGGCCGGGCTCTCTCCTTCTGCCGCCACTGGCCTCAATCGACCGAGAACGTCTCGGAATTCGCCATCGGCACCAAGGGCACATCCAACCCCGGCGGCTGGGTCAAGCCCTTCGACGGCAAGCAGAAGGGCTTCGCCAACAAGCGCAGCGGCTACCAGCAGGAGCACGCGGACCTGCTCACCGCGATCACCAGCGGCAAGCCGATCAACGAAGCCAAGCAGGTTGCCGAGAGCACGCTCACGGCCGTCATGGGCCGCATGTCCTGCTACACCGGCAAGAAGATCAGTTGGGATCAGGCCTACAACTCCAAGCTCGACATCTTCCCCAAGGAACTGTCGATGGACGCCAAGATGCCGGCGCCCCACGTCGCCCAGCCCGGCGATGAGAAGCTGATCTGACCAACAGGTCAGTGAAGATGAAACGCAACTCCAACGGGGCCGCAGCAATGCGGCCCCGCTGGCTTTCCGCTATCATGCCCGCCCAATGCAGGCGAACCGCGAACTCATCGTCGAACCCGTCGGCCTCGATGTCGACAAACTCGTCCGGCCCATCAACTGGACCGAGCTGTTCGGAAATTCCAACCCCGTCGAGCTTGAAATCGGCTTCGGCAAAGGCACGTTCCTCGTCGAACAGGCCAAGCTCCGCCCCGAGATCAACTTCTTCGGCCTGGAATACGCCCGCTTCTACTGGCGCTATGCCAGCGACCGCCTCCGCCGCAACGGCTGCCTGAACGTCCGCACCGTCCGCGCCGAGGCCGGCTATTTTCTCGGCGAGTTCGTCCCCGACGCCAGTCTATCGGTGCTGCACATCTATTTCCCCGACCCCTGGCCCAAGAAGCGACACCACAAGCGCCGGCTCATCCAGGAGAAGTTCGTCCCCGTCATCCACCGCATCCTGGCGCCCGCCGGCCGGATCCAGATCGTCACCGACCATGCCGGCTACTTCGAGCAGATCGAGCCGGTCATCCGCAATTCCGGGCTGAAGGTCGTGGACTACAACCGCCCCGGCTCGGCCGCGGACGGCGAGTATGTTGGCACCAACTTCGAGCGAAAATACCGCCACGAAGGGCGTCCCTTCTACGCCATCGCGGCGACCAAGGGATGACACCACCGGGTCGACCACCGTAGGGTCCGCTCCGGCGGACGCGGAGCGCCTGGGTCCCATAACGCCAGCCTGGATACGCGATCTCTCAATACAAACACAGACACCGGCCAGCGCCGGTGTCCGTGATCAGTCAGTCTGTTCGCGACAGGCATCACCCTGTCACATCGATGGTCGATCCACTGGCGTAGGCGGCCGCCTGCGTGCTGGTGGTGCCATCCCGGTCTCCATCGGCATCCTTGCAGGCCTTGGGCGCCGCCTGAGCGGGAGCCCTGGGGGGTGTATACACCTGCACGGGACTCGATCCGATACTGGAAATTGACATGGCAAACTCCTTGAAAAAGAAACCGAGCAACCTGTCCAACGGTCTATCGGCAACTCCGGAGGAATTCATAAGGCGATCCGCCTCCGCTGCATTCTTTGCACAGCGTTGATTACGACATGTCATTCGCACCAACCCGCGATCTCTACACACGCAGCCCCGTAAACAGCATCCGCCATCAAAGGCGGACATTTTAGTCCGATCTGCATCGACCTGCGGCTCAGGGTGATTATTCCAAATGGAGAAATAGACTGGACATCCAGCAGTCACTCGCCATCCCACGATTCGTCAGCGACACCATGGCAAAGAAGAAGAAGCCTGTTCAGTGAGGCTGCGAAGCGTTCGCTCAGGTTTTCTTTTCCGCGGCCTGATAGATGGCTTTCAGGAAAGCGCGGACCGCGGCGCGGTCGAAGCCGGTGGTGGTGATGATCTCGCCATCGGTTTCGACGTCCTTGCCGGTGTAGTTGGCCCTGGTCTTGATCGCTTCGGCCGACAGGTCCTTGGTCGTGGTGAGTTTCTTGCCGGCGATGTCGGGGATGGCGTTGGCCAGGACGATCACGGAAACGCCGACGGCGGCGGTGATCTTCTTCGCGGCCACGGCCTCTTTCACCAGGCGCAGAGCCTCGGGGTTCGTCCACAACTCGCGAGCGCCGGCGCCGCCGGCCAGCAGGATGATGTCGAAGTCGGACACCAGGAGCGAGGCGTTGGGGGCGGAGATGCTGAGTGAGGCTCCGCTGGCGATGAGTTCCCGCCGCATGAGTTCGACATATTCGGCGTCTCTTGGCGGGACAATGAGAGCGACCTTCGTGCCGCTCAAGGCATAGTAGGGCGCCAGCGCGGTGGAGTAGGTTCCCTTGCCGCGCGCGATCGTGAATTCGATGGCCTTGATGCGGCGGGTCAACTGATCTTCCAACTCGTGCTGAAAGCTGGCGACGTCCGGCGTGGGGTGGCCGGCAATGTGGGTGATAATGTCGGTTTCCCTCAAACCCGCGCGGCCGGCGGGGCCGACCTTGCTGGCGGTGCTGACGAGGACGCCTTTGACATCGGACAACGCGTTGAGAATGCGGCTGTAGGTGACAATCTGGCGAACGCCGAGGCCCAGTGCGTCATAGCGGTGTTCGATGATTTCGCCCGCGTGAAGTCCCCACCTGGGCATGAGTTCCTGGGCCTCGAGCTTCGCTGTCACGCTGACGCGCTTTCTGTCGCCGGCAGGCCCGCGCAGCAGGGTGAAGGAGACATCGCCACCGGGATTCCGCGTGGCCAGTTCCCACTCGTAATCCAGGAGTTCGGCATGCGTGCGGGCAGAGCAGGGGTGGCCGTCGGTTTCGATGATGATGTCGCCCTCGCGCAGTCCAGCCTTGAAGGCCGACGAGCCGGGAATCACCGAGGAGATCAAAATGCCCTTCTCCACACCGAGCGCCTGGGCAAGCTCGGAGTAGATTTCGGAAGTGACGTAGGTAGGCAGGTCCGCGCGTACGAATCGTCCGTGCGACAGGAAATGATCCCTGAGCACCAGCGCCACATGGATGGGAAGGGTGAAGCCCAGGTTGTTGGCACCGCGCTGAGCGTAGGTATTGAGGCCCAGCACGCGGCCGTTGTGATCGAAAAGCGGTCCGCCGCTATTGCCCGGATTGATGGCGGCATCGGTCTGGAACACTTTCGTTTCGGTGCCGAGGTCCGTGCGCTCGATGTTGCTGAGGATGCCGCGCGTGAACGTTCGTTTCAGCCCGAGCGGCATGCCGACGGCGAAGCAGCGCTGACCGACCTGGACTTTGCGCGAGTCGGCGAACTCCACGGTTTGGAGGCGATGGCCGGGCTCGATCTTGATCAGTGCGACGTCCGGATCCAGTGAGAAGCCGATGACTTTGGCCGGAAACTTCTGTTCATCGTTGAGGATGACGGTGATGGACCTGGCGGTCTGCGTGGGGTCTTCGTCGTCGTTTCCGCGGACAACGTGCCCATTGGTCAGAATGTAGCCATCGGGCGTGATGACAAACCCGCTGCCGCCGGCGGACTCGTGCTGGATGGCGACGACGGCCGGATCCACTTTCTTCACAATGTCATCGGGAATGTCTTCCGAGCCGGTTGGCGCCGGCTGCGCCCGGGCCAGACCCGCCAGGAGCAGTATGAGAGTGAAATTGAAGAAGCTCTTCATGGTTTTTCTCCATTGCCTTTCTGGCCAAGGGCAAGATTGAGCCCGGCATAGCCCGTCAACAGACCCCGGCGGTATTTGACGAGGACGACCGGCGGACGATCGCGGCGAAGGGTCTCAAGCGCTTTACCGAACTGGGCAACCGTGGGTGTGGGCTGCCCGGCAAGTTCGACGATGATGTCCCTGGACGAGATCAGCGTCTGGCTCATGGAACCGCTGTTGGCGGCGGGACTGCCGCGTTTGACTTCCGTCACCAGCACGCCGGAGTCCGTGGAGAGATTCTGGGAGAACACATCCCCATCGGTTATTTCCGATACGGTGACACCAAGATCCTCGGCCTGAAGTGTGGTGCGTTCGGGCTGCTTCGTGAAGGCTCCTTTGAGTTCGATGCGTTCATTATTCCGCAGCACGGTGAGGGTGAACGGGTCCCCGACACGCGGATGCAGGGCCTTGAAGAAGTAATCGAGGGAACGGATTCCACTGAAGGGAATCGGCTTGCCGTTGACGGCAACGATCAGATCGCCATCGCGAACGCCGGCGGCTGCCGCGGGGCTGCGTTTGGCGGCATGGACAACCTGCAGGGCGCTCGAGGGCAGGCTCTTGAGTTTCGCGTAGTCCTTGTTGACCGGCTCCAGCGCGGCGCCGAACCAGCCGGTCTTCTTTTTGTCCTCGTCGGCTGCACCGGCGCCTGTTGCTTCGGCCATGAAACGCTGCAGGTCGTCATGGAGATCGAACATCGCCACCACGCCCGTCCGATCCGACAGGCCAACGACCTGTCCCGAAAGATTCACCAGCAACGATCCGCCTCCCATCGCGGGATTGAGCAAATAGCGCCGATAGCGGCCGGCGACTTCACCGAAGCAGACTGACGGTATGGACATGATCTGATAGTTCAACGCTTCATCGGTGGGGCGAAGCGCCACGCCCCATTCGCCAGTCGCCATCTCGGCGCCCTTGCCAATGTCCAGCGGGACAAAA
Organism: Phycisphaerales bacterium; assembly: GCA_025361735.1. GTDB lineage: Bacteria > Planctomycetota > Phycisphaerae > Tepidisphaerales > Tepidisphaeraceae > JANYKD01. Next base: position 3,234 of record JANYKD010000240.1, on the reverse strand, counting down.
CTCTCGTCCGATTTGAGCTTGATGACGGTCATTCCCAGCGTTTCATCGGCCTTGAGCACGCGCGCCACAAACTCATTCTCGCCGACCAGTACGGTGATTCGAACTTCCTCATCCGCCTTGATAATGCCTTGAACGAGGACGTGCCCGGCAGCCGTCACGATCACGCCGCAGTAGCTGGGTGAGGCTCCGACGCCGGCGTTGACCACTCCGCCGCTGCGTGTGCCTGTTCCCAGGGAACTCCTTTCCACTTTGACCATGACCAGGCTCGGCTCGACGTTTTTCCCCGCCGCGGCCACCGCCTGCTGCAATGACGAAAAGGCCGCCTGACCATCCGCGGCCGTGCTCGCGCGGTTGTTGGCGCATCCGGCAATCACGGAAATCAGAATGATCGCAACGCTCAAGATCGTAAGTTTGCTTGGCACGGCGAGAATCTCCTGAACAAAAGACTCATGGGAAATCTGATTCCGCGGAAACGCATGGGATGGCGCAGAGGCAACAAACGCTGGAAATGCAGGGAAGCCCATCGTCCGCTTCTGAAAGGTCATTACTTCCTGCAGAAGAACCCGCCTGGTCTATTTCATGAATTCGCCAAGGCGCTGCGAGTTCCCACGAAGTTCACAGGTGGTGGGATGGTACACCAGCAAACTTGCCTGCGTCAATGACCTGGGTTGACACGTGAAACGGCCTCGGCGAACAAAACGGCGTTCCCGGTGGTGATGTCGGTGATCCCGACCCTGTGGGTCGTGTCGGATGTAACCGTGAATTCGATGTGCAGGCCGCCGGTCGGATTGGTGGCGTCGATGCTCTGGCTGGTACCCTCGTGAACCATGTTGCTGACGTTGTTGCCGGAATTCCCCACCTACCGATCAGCCAGCACCGCACCGGCTCGCCGGGAACGCACAACAAACGCCGCCAGCAGCAACGCCACGCCGGCCGCGGACGACAGGTAAACCTTGTTGTCACGCGCCACGGCCATCAGGCCGCGCAGCATGCCCGCGTAGCGGTCGGCCGCGCGGAAACCGGGGTGCGCCGCGCCGGTTGTGCCTTCGGGCGGGAACCAGTTCATCGCGGCGGCCTCGGCACCCAGCCGCGTTGTCGAGCAGCGACGGACCAGCGCCTTGAAGAAGCCATCGGCGCGCTGGTTCTCGCAGGTGGGCAACCACCGGCCGGCGGTGTAGAGAATATCGGCCGTTGCGTCGGACTCGTCGGGCGATAGCTCCGCGGCTTCCCAGGCGAGATCGGTCGCCAGATACAGGCGAAATCGAACCCGATCATATTGGTCCGGGAGCTGCCGCAGGCGGGCGCGTTCGTCGGCCGACGGTGGGAGGACAGTGAGTCCGGCGTTCTCTCGCCGGATTTGCAGCAGCGTGTCGTCGCGATCATAGAGCACATAATAGCCGCCGTCGTGCCGCAGCTCCGTCAGCGTCGACCCGGCCAGCGCCTGGGCGGCATCCCACAGAGCGGCCGACCGATCGGTGTTCGAGAGGCTGGTATCGCGGGCGAGCTTCATCGCGTCGAGATAGCACGTCGCGAACGAACCGAGGCCCGGATCGAGCCATGGCCGGGCCTCGTCGATCCGGCCCAGCCGTGCCAGCCGCCGGCCATAGGTGCGGCGGACAAATTCGGTAACGGGTTCGGCATGCTCCTCGCCGGCGTCGGCTTCGGCGGTCTTGTCGACGGCCGGTTCAGGGGGCGAGGCGTGCGGATACTCGCGCTCGATGAAACTCTGCAGTTCCTCAACCGTGAGGACGCACTCCATGACGTACGCCGCATCATCGCGGATTCCCTCCGCCAACTGCAGGCGCAGAGCCTCGATGTACTGCTTCTTGGCGATGAGGGCGGCGGCCAGTTCGCCGACGACCTCGCGGCGCGGCGTAAGCTTGCTCAGTTCCCCCGAAGCCCAGGTTCCAGTCGGCGCGTCGGATTCCCATTCTTCGTCGGGAGTGAACAGATCAGCCGCCCGACGCAGCAGCGGAATGGCGTCGTCGATCCTGCCCTTTCGCAGGGCGAGCTTGGCGGCCAGCCATGGCGTGAGCGGGTCGTCGGCCGGGGCACGCGCTAGCCAGCGCTCGGCCTTGTCGAAGCGGCCGGTCTGATAGGCAAACCAGGCAAGGCGCTCAGCGCCTTCGATGTTGCCGAGCTGCCCGGCTTCGATGGCGGCCAGGAACGGTTCGAGCTGTTTGTCGTCGGCGTCCGCGGGATCGCGATCATCCCGGCCCCAGCGGGCCCGGCTGGAGATGCACCAGGCGAGCAGAATCTTGCGGGTGGTCGCGTGCCGGACGAGCCGTGGCAACAGATCGGTCCGATGATTGACGATATGCGCAGCGATGTGGGATAGAGAGTTGATGGCCGTGTCGTCGCCGCTGCCGGCGTGGGCGAAATAGAGCTCGACCGCCTGTTCGAAATGGAGCTGGTGAAGCTCGGCGCGAGCCTGCCAGCCAAGCGAGCTGGACGCCAGACCAAGACGGTCGGCGAACCCGGCGGCCGCCAGTTCGCGGCACTTGCGGAACCAGGTGATGGCCTTCGCGGGGTCGTCGTAGAGCGAGGATTTGCCAAGCATGAAAGCCGCCCAGACGGAGCGATGCTGGCGTGCTTCGGCGGGTCGGGCAAGCAGATGCTGCCAGGCGAGGTTGGCCATGATCGTCTGGCCGCGATGCCAGGCGACGACGCCGGTGATGTAGTCGGCGAACTCATCGGGCAATCCGGCCGGGATGGACAGCCGGCCAGTGAGCGGCTCGGTTGGGTCGCTCCGCCTGACGCGGTTTGCCTTGCCCGCCAGCGCGGCCAGGGAAACCGAAGTCCAGTCGGATTCAGCGTAGCTGCCGGCCGAATGAGCGGCGAGTTTGTCGCGAAGCTCGGCGTATGCTTTGCGAATTGCCTGCGACCTGGCGACGGGCAGCTTGAGGGTGTGCAGAGCCTCGTCGAGTTCTTCCACATCGACATCGCGGCTCTGCCTGACGGGATCCTCGGCCGGTATCGCGCGGAGATACGCGTCCAGCGGCGCGTCGGGAAAGAGCCGGTTGATCTCGCGGGCAAATTCGAGATTGGGGGCGCGCAGGACGGCGCGATCATTCTCAAGGAATGTCGATGGGCCAGTGGGTTCGCTGGAACAGGCGTAGACGCGGATGGCGAGAAAACAGAGGGCGCCGGCGAGAACGGAGCGATGCAGGACTGATTTCTCGGTTGTCGGTAACGCGATGCCTGGGGTGGCATGGGCAAGTACTCTTGCCCGTG
>JANYKD010000232.1 GCA_025361735.1 Phycisphaerales bacterium | reverse complement strand
GTCGAAATAGATCATCACATTGCGGCAGAAGATGAAGTCGAAGGGACCGCTGAACGGCCACTCCTCCATCAGGTTCAGGTACGCGAACTGAATCAGGTTGCGCACCGCGGGAATCACCTGGGAGGCGGACTTGTCACCCGTTCGCACGGGCGTCAGATACTTGGCCTTGAGCGCCGGCGGCACCGAATCGACGCGCGATTTGTCGTAGATCCCGGCCTTGGCTGTCGACAGCACCTGGGTGGAGATGTCCGTCGCCAGCAGCTTGATGTCCCAACCGGCGGCGTCTCCCGTGGCATGCAGGAGGGTGAGCGCCAGCGAGTACGGCTCCTCGCCGGTGCTGCAGCCGGCGCTCCAGACCCGAATCCGGCTGGCGCCCTGCTTGCGTTTCCTTGCCAGCATCGCCGGCAGGTGCGTCCCCGTAAGGTAATCGAAATGCCCGATCTCACGGAAGAAGCTGGTCAGATTCGTGCTGAGCGAATCGATGAAGCACGTGAATTCCTTGCCGGTCGGATCGGCAAACACGTGGTCCAGGTACTCCGCCGCCGTCCGCAACCCGCTGACGCGCAGGCGCTTGGCGATCCGCGCACGCACCAGTTCCTTCTTGCCGTCGTGCAGGTTGATCCCGCAGTGCTTGTGGACGATCTCGCTGATCCGCTGGAAATCGTGTTCAGTCACGCAATCAGAGTCATTGAGGAACATGTCGCATCTCCTGAATTCACGCTCGAGCGAACCCTCGCCCGGTCACTTTCCGCTCTGCGCGGTCTCCGCCAGCATGGCGATCTCTTCCTCGCCCAGCACGCGATCGATATCCAGCAGGATCTTGACCGAATCCCCGATCTTGCCCATGCCGAGGATGAAGTCCGTGTCCACCGACGCTCCAAACGTGGGCGGCTCCTCGATCTTCTCGCCGGCGATGTCCAGCACTTCCGACACATGGTCCACAATGATCCCGGTCGACAGCTTCCGGCCGCCCTGGCGGATCTCCACCACGATCACGCAGGTCTGCTCGGTCCGCTCGGCCGTCTCCATGCCGAACTTGGACCGCAGATCGATGACCGCGATGACCTGCCCGCGCAGGTTGATCACGCCTTTGACGTACGACGGAGTCCGCGGGACCGCCGTGATGTCCATATAGCCGATGATCTCGCGAACCTTGAGGATCTCCAGCCCGTATTCCTCCCTGCCCAGCGCGAAGGTCAAATACTTGCCGCCCTTGTTGGTCTTCGATCCAGTCGGCGCTTCGAGTGTTGCGGTGCTCATGCTACGTCTCCTTGAAAACAATAGGGTACGGGTCTACTTGTCCGTGGCAGCGTTGATCAGCCCCGGAACGTCCAGTATCAGGCTGATGCTGCCATCCCCAAGGATGGCGCCGCCCGACACGCCTTTGATTCTTCCGATGACCTCGCCCAGCGATTTGATCACCACCTGCTGCTGGCCGATGATCTCATCCACCAGCAGACAACACCGGCGGTGATTGTCCTGCACGATCACGACCAGCGCATCGGTCGGATTTTCGTGCTTGGGCTGCACTTCAAACAGCCGGTGCAGCCGGAACAGCGGCAGCAGACTGCCTCGCATCATGCACATCTCGCCGCGGCCCTGCAGCGTCGATATCTGCTGCTCCGTCGGCCGCAGGCTCTGTTCGATACTGGTCAGCGGCAGAATGTAGCGTTCCTTGCCGACCTTGATCACCAGCCCGTCGATGACGGCCAGCGTCAGTGGCAGCTTGATGGTGAACGTCGATCCCTGGCCTTCCGTCGAGGAAATATCGATTCGCCCGCGCAGGGCCTCGATATTCCTCCTGACGACATCCATGCCCACGCCCCGGCCCGAAATATCCGTGATCTTGTCCGCAGTTGACAGCCCGGCGTGGAAGATCAGTGCGAAGATCTCCTGCTCGGTCAGTTCCTGTCCTTCCTTCACGATGCCGTTCTCGATCGCCTTCTTCAGCAGCTTTTGCTTGTTCAGGCCCCGCCCGTCGTCGCTGATCTGAATGACGATGCTCCCGCCCTGGTGGTACGCCTTGAGCTCGACCCGCCCCGCCCGCGGTTTGCCCGCCTTTACGCGGATGTCCGGGGGCTCGATACCGTGATCCACCGAGTTGCGCACCATATGCACCAGTGGATCACCGATGGCCTCAACCACATTGCGGTCCAGTTCCGTTTCACCGCCGGTTATTGAAAACTCAATTTCCTTGCAGGCCTTGCGGCCCAGGTCGCGCACCAGCCTGGCCATCTTCTGGAACACGCCATGGATCGGCACCATCCGCATCGACATCGACAGGCCCTGCAACGACCGTGTGATCTTGCCCAGATGCGATACGTTTCTCGCGAGGCGCTGGTCATTACCCACCGCCGCGATGATGTCCTGATGAACCATCGACTCGGCGATCACCAGTTCACCGACCATGTTGATCAGGCTGTCCAGGCGATCGGTCGCCACCTTCACACTGGTCTCGCCCGACGATGAACCACCTGAACCTGCCGCCGGTGTGGCCGCCGCGGGGCTCGCCGCCGCGTCCTGGCCAACGGCCGCCGTCGCCTCCGCTACTTGAGTTTCTCCCACTTTTTCGCCGGCCGCACACGCATGTAGTTGTTCCAGCAGCCCGGACAACTGCATGTTCGGCGCGATCGGCGTTCCCTCCTTCATCGCCCGTTCGAGGCCCGTGATCAGCGTCTTCATGAGGTCGATGGACGCGAGGATCACATCCACTGTCTTGCCGACCAGTTTCAATTCGCCCTTGCGCGCCAGATCCAGCACGTTCTCCGCGGCGTGCGACAGGGATCCAATTTGCTTGAGATTGAGGAATCCGGCAACGCCTTTGATCGTGTGAAACGCCCGAAATATCGCGTTGATGGCCTCGAGGTCATCCGGATGCTCTTCAACCTGCAACACGCCCGCCTCGGCCGATTCGATATGCGCCCGGGCCTCGCCGATGAACTCCGCGACCAGCGGGGCATCGTCTGCATTGATGATGCTCGTGCCCGGATCCGGCGCTTCAGCGTCGCCACCGCCCGCGACCGCTTCAGGTGTGGTCTCGGGCAATTGAGCTTCTGGACGAGCCGTGAGTTCCTCCGCGGCAGTCGGATCCACATCGTCCCCATACTCCGTGGCCCGTCGAGCCATTTCCTGAAGCTGCGACACGGCCTGGCTTACCTGTTCGAGCGATTTTGTCGCATCTGTTGTTTCGCGCAGAATGATCTTAGCGAGAATCTGTCCGGCATCCGTCGCGGTGGTGCAGATGGTGCTGGCGCCCCGGTTCCCCTGCTCCTTGAGTTCCTTCGCGAGGCTGCTGAGTTCCTCGAACTGGGTGTGTATCCCAGCAAGCGAATGAGGGTCATTGATGTCGGCGCTTACGACTGCCGCTGCGAGTTGTTCCGTCAATTGGGTCAATCTGCACATGGGTCGCCTTTTCCGTCAAACGCTTTCACGCAACCGGCCGCCTGATTGCGGCTGTCAGAGGTTGCAGCAACAATCCGCGATTTTTCATGCGGGTCTGCTGCCAGACAAGAATGCATTCACCTCGTCATGAATCGGAATCGGCTGTAATCCCAAGCACCGTAAGAAGCAGTTGCAAAATAACTGCCCGATTCTTGCGGATATGACCCTGATATCGGGACCCGCGCAGCACTCAATCCTGCCCGTCTCTGTGAGCGCGGCCATACTGTCCCTGTTGAAATGTTCGGCTTAGAACCCCCCGCCGGCACGATTATCGGCACCAGCCTGCTTCCCAATCGCGTTCCCCGACGCCGTCTGGAATGTAGGCAGGATCTGCACACCGCGTTTGACTGGATACCCCGCGTGCCAAACTACGAAACCCCAATCTACTGCCCGTGCACCGCCGCCACGGTCTCTTCCGCCGGAAAAAGGATCTTGTCCAGCCGGATATCCAGCCAGGAATGGTTCGCATCGACTCGCCCATAACGCTCGACGATCTTGTTCAACCGCTCCAGTTTCTGAACGGGCTTCAGTTCGGCATAGAAACTCTGCCGCGGCGCTTCGCCCCAGCGAATCTGCGTATTGTCCTTCGTCACCAGTACGATCTGGGCTTCGCGCGACTTGATCCGGCCCTTGAAGTTGCCGACGTTGATCTTCTCAATCGCCTCGGCGCAGCGCTGACTGAACAGCAGGCGAGTCATGTCCAGTCCCGCCGCCAGATCCTCGCCTTCCCACTTCTTCCCGGGCTGCGGCGCCGCCCCAACGACGCCGTCAATGATCCGCAGCGCCAACCGGCCGTCCTCGGTGAACATCATCCGCGGATGGCCATCCTTAACCGGGAACTTCTCCGGCAGGCGGTATGCGTCGGCATCGACCAGGATGTATTTATCCCGACAATGAACGAAGGCTGATGGCACGCGGTATTCGCACTCAATCTCAATGGTATCCCCAGCCGATTCCCCGTACAGCCGCCGCACGCGGTTGACCTTCTTCACCCAGGGATTGGCCGCCAGCACGTCGGCGATGTCGCGAAGGAACTGGGCATCCAGCGCCGACCGCTGCACCTTGGGCGCAATTGACCGGGCAATGGCATCCGACGTCTGGTCGGTCATCCACTCCGGCACGTTCTTGAGAATCACGCGCGACGGATTCGTCGGGAAGGCCAGCGTCTGGTCGACATGCTTCTGCAATTTCCAATACCCAACGCCCCCGGCCGCCACCACGAGCAGCGCCAGCACGATGCGAAGCGTCGTCCAGTTCAAAATGACCGCGGCCGCCGACCCGGCGGTATTGTTATTCTTGACCACGTTTACACTATCTCCTGGCGCACACGCAGAGTCTGCGCCTTTGTCTTTATCGGACGATCGCCCCGCGAAACGTGAAAATGCGGCGGGAAGGACGGCCAGCGGCCAGTGTTGGGTTTCCTATAAGCCGAAACCCACCTGGTTGCACAGATTCCAGGGCGCCCGTACTCGGAGGTCCGCAGTGGCGAAATCAACCTTGGCTCTTATCCTGGTCCTGTCGCTTGGCTGGTCCGGCCATGCTCAGACACGACCCACAACCCAACCCAGCGCCGACACATTCTTCGGCCTTGCCAATGTCGCCGAATTCCACATCACCGTCCTGCCGGATCAGTGGCAGGCCATGCAACCCATCGAACCCCAGCGACCCTTCGGCCTACTGACCGCCCGGCCGGCCTCACGCCCGGCTAATCCAGGGCTTCAGGACCGGCCCGCAGCCCCTGGTCCCGGCGGGCCTGTGAAAATGGAATTTCCGTGGGTTCCTGCCACATTCGAGTATCAATCACAAAGGCTCGAAGGCGTCGGCATTCGCTTCAAGGGCAATTCCTCTTATCGCGCCTCCGTCGGCAATCTGAAACGCCCGCTCAAGCTCGACTTCAACCACTTCAAACCCGGCCAGCATTTTCTTGGCCTGACCCAACTCAGCCTCAGCAACAACACCATGGACCCCAGCCAGGCGCGCGAAGCGCTCGCATATGAGCTCTTTCGGGCCGCGGGCGTACCTGCTTCGCGTACCGCATACGTGAAGATGTTTCTCACGGTCCCCGGCCAAATGGACCACCGCTACATCGGCGTCTATACGGCCGTCGAAGATGTCGCCAAACCCTTCCTGAAATCGCACTTCGGCTCGGCCAAGGGCATGCTGCTCAAACCCGAGGGTTTCCGCGGCCTGCCGTACTTTGGCGATGATTGGGACGCCTACCTTCCCCGCATTGGCGCCAAAGGCGATGTCTCCCCTGAAGATGCGCAGCGTTTCATTGCCTTCGCCAGACTGGTCAACCAGTCCGACGACGCCGACTTCCGCCGCCAGATCGCCGACTTCCTTGATGTCGATGGGTTCCTCCGTTTTATCGCCATTAACGGTGCCGGCGCCAACATGGACAGCCTCTTCGCGATGGGCCACAACTACTACCTGTATCTCAATCCGCAGACCCACAAGTTCGTGTACATCCCCTGGGACCTCAACGAAGCCTTCGGCGCGTTCATGATGGCGGGCGGGCCGGACGTGCAGTCGGATCTCAGCATCAAACACCCGCATGTCGGCGGCAACCGCCTTATCGAACGCGTGCTTGCCATCCCCGAGTACGACCAGGCCTACCGCAAACACCTCGCCGCCATTATCTCCGGCCCCATGAGCCTGAAGGTCATCGACGAGAACCTGAAGAAGATCGAGATCGCCTGCCGCGAACCCATCGCCCAGGAGAGCGCCGCCGGGGTAGGCGACTGGCGTCGCAGCATGCGCTTTGGGCCGGGCGGTGCAAACAAGCCCGACATCCGCGAGATCGTTGCCAAACGCATCGACTCAATCACCGCCCAACTGGCCGGCCAATCCGTCGGCAGGATCCCCGAATTCCGCCGCGGCCCCGGCGGCCCTGGCGCTCCCGGCGGCACTCGCCCGCCGCGCGACGAAGCACCACGTCCATAGACAATCCCAATGCCACGACTGAATCGCCGCCCGTCTGGCAACAACCCGTCTCTCGCGCCTTGCTCCCGCCTTCATCGCCGTGTAATGTTACCTCAACCACCGCGGCTTGATCGGCCGAACTTCGGGTCTTTGTTGCCTCATGGAACACCACAACACCTCTTTGCCGCCCGCGCTGGCTCTCTTGTCGAGTGAACGCCCCCGGAACATCAACTGGTTCCAGGCGGCCGGGCTTCTCTTCGGAGACTGGGGCACTTCACGCCTCTACGTCCTCGGCCTGGCTTTTCTCGTCGCCGGCCGCACCTCGTTCTACCTGATCTGTGCCATGAGCCTGCTCATCCTGGCGGTCGCCTGGGCATATTCGCAGATTTGTCGCATCTACCCCGACGGCGGCGGTGTCTACACCGCCGCCCGGCAACGGAGCCCTCTTCTCGGCGTCGTGGGCGCTTTACTGCTCTTCGCGGACTACACCGTCACCGCGTCGCTCTCCGCGCTCGATGCCTTCCACTACTTCGGGCTCGGACACCACAAGACCGCCCAGATCGACCAGCAGGATGCCGGACCACAGATTGTCATCAAGCATTCGGACGAAGGCACCGCGGCCGAGTTGACGACCTTCCCGTCCGACATCAAGCTCCCCACGGACATTCCCATTCGCTATCAGCCCGGCACGAAACAATTGATCTTCGACGGTGACATGACCCACCGCCAGCGAGATCGACTGCTGGCGCTTTCCGCAGACATCGAGTATCAGAAGGCCGTCCGCGAACTGCACCGGCAGACGCAGCCCCAGCCACTCTGGGCCTGGGGCTCGCCCGGGCTCTGGGCTATCGTCGCCATCATCCTCATCGGTCTGCTCAACCAGCTCGGGCCCAAGCACTCCTCCGGATTCGCTGTTTTCGCGGCCGCCGGAATGATCGCCATCACCCTCCTGGTCGTGGTCTTTGCCGTGCCGGGCGTGAAGTGGTCGTCGCTGAATCTCGGCAATCCTCTCCAAGCCCCCGGCCATATGTGGCAGGCTTTCGTCGGCATTGTCCTGGCCCTCTCCGGCGTCGAGGCCATCGCCAACCTCACGGGCATCATGAAGAAGCCCGTCTACGGCACCAGCAAGAAAGCCATCGCCGTCGTCGCCATCGAAGTGGCCGCGTTCAACATCATCCTTGCCATAATCATGTGCAACGTCTTCCCGCTGTCGCGCGATGGCCACAAAGAAGACATGCTCGCCTTTCTCACCGGACATTACGTCGGCCATTGGGGCGAGCTCGCCGTTCGCCTGGTCGGCGGGGTACTGCTCCTGTCCGCGACCAACACCGCCATCAACGGGCTCATGTCCATCGTCTACGTCATGTCTCGCGACGGCGAATTGCCGGCCTCCCTGCAACGCCTCAACGGATTTGGCGCTCCTTCCATCGGCGGCATCCTGGCGACGGCCGTGCCCGCGGCCGTGCTCCTGTTCGCGCACGATCTGGAAACCCTCTCGCATCTCTATGCCATCGGCATCGTGGGGGCTGTCGCCATCAACTGCTCGCTGTGCGCCTTCCACCCGCGGCTGCGCGGCTGGTATCGCAAGTGGAGCATGGCCGGGCTTGGCGTTGTTCTCCTGGCCATCTGGATCACACTCGCCTTCACCAAGCTCCACGCCCTGATTTTCGTCTCCATCGTGCTGGCGGTCGGCCTGACTTTCCGCCAGTTCACGCGCCTGGGCGCATCGCGTCGCCCCAAGCCGTCACTCCTGCAGCAGGCCATCGTTGAGCAACTCACCCCGGCCGCGCTTGCCCGCCGCCGATACCTGCTGGCCACCGCCGGTTCCGACCGCCTGGCCACCGCCGCCTTCGAGAAGTGCCGTGAGACCGGCGCCTCGCTGGTGGTCTGCTTCGTGCGCGAAGTGAACCTGAGCTTCGCCACCGGCAAACGCCTCACTCTCGAAACCGATGTGGCCGCGCAGAGTCTCTATGCTGATTTTCTTGCCCGCGGCCACCAATATGGCGTGCCCATCATTCCCATGTACGACGTTGGCGACAACGGCCCCGAACTCATCGCCGAAGCGGCCGCCATGAACGGCGTCGAAGCCATCCTCATCGGCTCGTCCCGCCGCGGTGTGCTGCACCAGCTCATCAAGGGTTCGTTCCAGAACAAGCTGGAGTCGCTCCTGCCGCCGGAGATCCCGGTTCAGGTGATCCATCCCAACGAACCCGTTGCGGAGAAAGCGTAAGGACGGCGAGAGTCGGCACCGCGCGTACTGCGACGATCGCGCGCACATCGCTCCGCTCGCCTGGTAAGACCACCGTTGTCGTCAGGGCGTTCCCGTCTTGGGCTCGGTTCGGCGCCGGCGCAGGCTTGCGCCGCCGGCCACCAGCATGATGATGAGTCCTGTCCCCGGTTCCGGCAGCAACGTGACGGCATCAATGTGCATCGCCCATTCCGGGAGCGGCCGGTCACCCAGATCCAAGGCCAGGCCGGCTCGCGGGTAGATACCCGTGATGACCGGCTCGACATCGGTGCCATCGAGGTTGGCTCGCTGGATCATTCCGGCGCGCGAGTTGTTCCAGTACATCTTGCCGGCCGGGATATCCAGGCACAGCCCGATCCCGTTGTCGGCAATGTCCAGCGTGACGCCGTCCACGAGCGTCTGTACGTCCGAACCGTCAAGATTGGCCCGCTGGATGACCCCCGCGCCCTCCGTGTCCCACCCGCCGGCCCAGTAGATCTTCCGTGCAGTCAGGTCCAGCGCAATGTCGGGGTGCGGAAAGAACACCGGCGTGGCAATCAGCTCCTTGTAAGAATTACCCGGAGAGCGCACGATGTGCCCGGATGTCGGTTCCCCGCCGCCAACGGGGCGGTTGTCGAGATAGAAGTACCGGTATCCCTGCTCATCGAATGCGCCCGCCTGAACAAGCTCACACGCCACCTTGGGCGGCACGTCAGTCGCCGGTCGCATGCCCGTGCCGTCCAGGCCGACTTGCATGATCGTCACATGCGGCGGATACGGGACGCCATCCGTGTACACCCACGGGCCGATATCCGACCAGTACAATTGATCGCCATCCACGGCCATTCCCCAGCACTTGCTGCTGTCGCTGATGCGCAGATCGGTGATCAGTTCCCGCGCCCCGCTGCCATCAAGCTCAGCACGCCAGAGACTTTCCGTGGGATGACCGGCATGCACGCTCTCGATCCAGTAAAGACCACCCTCTGCCACCTGACTGACGCCAACCACTGCGCCGACCACCGCCATAATCCATGCACGTTTCATGGACAATCCTCCTCATGCGTGGCCGGCGCGCTCCACCGGCCCCGCACCAGTTCCCAAAAACCCAAGCCGCACAGAACACGATATCAAATCGCCATGGTGAATGCCATCTCAATATTACACTTGGCTTTCATTGCGTACCCTTGTGATACGAATAGTTGGGCCCCAAAGAATTGGCCGCCGTTTGTGTTTGGCGCGCCGGCGGGACGCCTGATGTTGAGAACGGAGCAGGCGCGATTGCCGTTGGGCGAGTCCACGTCCGATTCATCCTTCGAGTCCAATTCGTCATTCGAATTTCGAGTTTCGCCATTCTGTCCGCGTGCTTCCCACCACCGGTCCCTTCCGGTAATTTAGCGTTGCTGACTGACAACAAGGACACCCATGGCCGACTTCGCTTACGAACCGACGTTCCAGATTGCACACGACTCCACTCCGTATCGCCTGCTCTCGCGCGAGCATGTGCGCGAGGTCGAGCTTGGCGGGCGCAAGTTCCTGCAAGTCGACCGCGAGGCACTGCAACTGCTGGCGGCGGCGGCGTTTGCTGATATCCAGTTCTTCTTCCGCGAACCGCATCTGAAAAAGCTGGCGGAGGAACTGAAGGATCCGGAGGCATCGGACAACGACCGCTTCGTCATCTATACCCAGCTTCAGAACGCCGTCGTCTCCTCGGCTGGCCAACTCCCAAGCTGCCAGGACACGGGCACTGCGATCGTTCTGGCCCACAAGGGGCAGAATGTCCTCACCGCGTCCGACGATGCCGAGGCCATCTCACGGGGCATATTCGATACGTATCAACAACGAAATCTGCGCTACTCGCAAATCGCCCCGCTGGAGATGTTTAAGGAGAAGAACACGGCCACCAACCTCCCGGCCCAGATCGATATCCTCGCCGACGCCGGGGATGAGTACGAATTCCTCTTCATCGCCAAGGGCGGCGGGTCGGCGAACAAGTCTTACCTCTACCAACAAACCCCGGCCGTGCTCAACGAGGCCGACCTGACGAAGTTCATCCAGTCCAAGCTCAAGGAAATCGGCACGGCCGCGTGCCCCCCCTACCACCTCGCCATCGTCATCGGCGGCACATCGGCGGAGATGACACTCAAGACGGTGAAACTGCTGTCGTGCGGATATCTCGACCATTTGCCGACCACCGGTTCTCCCGGCGGCCGGGCGTTCCGCGACTCGGCATGGGAAGCGAAGATCCTCAAGCTGGCCCAGGACAGCCACATCGGCGCCCAGTTCGGTGGTAAATACTACGCCCATGATGTCCGCGTCGTCCGCCTGCCGCGCCACGCCGCCTCGTGCCCCATCGGTATTGGCGTCTCCTGCTCGGCCGACCGGCAGGCGAAAGGCAAGATCACCAAAGACGGCATCTTGCTCGAACAGCTCGAGTTCCACCCCGAGAAATTCCTCCCGGCCGAAGCGCCCAAGCTGGCCCCGCCGGTGAAGATCGACCTGAGCATCGGCATGGACCGCGTCCGGCAGATCCTCTCCAGGTTCCCCGTGAAGACGCGACTGGAACTGACCGGCACGCTGATCGTGGCTCGGGATGCTGCTCACGCCCGGCTCAAACAGATGCTCGACCAGGGCAAGCCCATGCCGCAGTATTTCAAGGACCACCCCATCTACTACGCCGGCCCGGCCAAAACGCCCACGGGCATGGCGTCGGGTTCCTTTGGCCCGACCACCGCCGGCCGCATGGATTCATTTGTGGACCTCTTCCAGTCGCACGGCGCGTCGCTGGTGATGATGGCCAAGGGCAACCGCTCCAAGGCCGTCACGGATGCCTGCAAGAAATACGGTGGTTTCTACCTCGGCTCCATCGGCGGCCCGGCCGCGATCCTCGCCCAATCGAACATCAAGAAGGTGGAACTCGTCGACTTCGAGGACATGGGCATGGAAGCCATCCGGAAGATCGAAGTCGTGGATTTCCCAGCGTTCATCATCGTGGATGACAAGGGGAATGACTTCTTTGCGGAGCTGACGTGAACGGTCTAACGTCGTTCTGCTTGCGGCAAGGCCTCCTCAAGCCGCTCAACCGCCGCGAGCAGGTGCCGGCGGCGGGCGGTGGATAGCGTGACCTCGCCAAAGCGTATCCGGTAGAGCATCTCGGTCAGACGGCATATGCCCCGATAGGCGGCCGCGGGGAGGAACACCAGCGAGGCGGCATACTCCCGCGGGGTCAGCGTGGGTGGGCGGCGGAAACCGCGATGGTCCAGCAGACGGACCAGGCGGTCATAGAATTCGAGCTCCTTGGCCAGAATCACCTGCCGGCCGGGCGGCAGGCCTTCAAGGCCGATCCTGACCGCGCGACGGCGAAGTTGCCGCCGCCGGTAGATGGAATAGAACACCAGTCCAAACAGCGACAGGGCACCGAAACTGGTCAGGAACAGCATGAAACGGAACACCAGCATTCGGGCGACGGGATTCCTGATAAAGGCGAGGTCGCGAACGTTCCTCAGGAATTTCACCCCGTCCGGCAGGCCGTAGAAGCGGTTCATCAGTATCGTGCCAACATCGTTGAACCACTGAAAGATCCTGTCGCGGTCCTTATTGTCATAGGTGACGACATGCGCCGCCCACTGATACTCTATGTAGTCAATAACATCACGCATCACCTGCCAGAGTGACGCCCGCGAGGGCACGGCCTCGCGGCCCGACGTCGGGTCGAACGTCACCCATCCCCTGGGCGTGAGTACCTCAACCCAGGCATGTGCCTGTGACTCCTTGACAAGGTAATAGCCGCCCACGGGGTTGTAGGAGTCGCCATCGACACGGAAGCCGGCGACGTACCGGGCGGGGATTCCCGTGCTCTGGCAGATCAGCGTCATGGCCGACGCGAAATACTCGCAGTGGCCCTTCTTCACGCGCGTCAGAAAAGCCACCACGGGATCGAGCCCCGCGAATTCGCGGCGGGAATCCCGCAGATCCAGCGTGTAGCGAAACTGCGTCCTGAGGTGATGTTCGACCCGCCTGGCGATTTCCTCGTATTCCGCCGGGGGAATCGCCCCCTGGCCAGGCGCTGTGATATCCGGGATCAGCGCGTTGGCGACGGCGTAACGGCGAATCGGCTCCAGCACATTCGGATCCGATGTCGATTTGAACGCTTTCAGGGCTTTCTCCGTACCATCCTCCGCTTGTGGGCCATTGGTACAAATAATGTCGTATTCAAGCGGCTGCGCCAACTGGGACGGCGGGTCAAGCTGGATGGTGTCGTCACGCGGCTGATAACGTAGCTTGATCGTCCGCGACGGTTTGATCGCGATGACATGCGCATTGTCGCCCATATAAGACATTACCCCCGGCAGCGCAAACAGATAGCGCGACGCGCTCGGTTCCATCATCACCTGCTGCTGCCACCGCTCGGCGCCGGCCGGCAGCAAAACACCCGGCGGAGTGCTGCCCTCGTAGACGTCGTAGGACTCGTCCCGGTGCCTGGAGCGGCTCCACTCCGGCCGGGGCCTGGGACGATCCGGATCAACTCCGTAGATATCGAAGGTGACGCCGCGAAAGTAAAGAGCCGTCGTACCCTCAACCGGCTTGCCGCCGCGCCAGACCCTGACATGGGCCACGGTGCCTTCGCTCTGCTGGATTCGCCGGATCTGCTCAAAGGAAACCTTGTCCGAGAACCCGACCATGGCTGCGTCGCTCTTGAGCTGGAGTTGGGAGAGAACACCTCCGCCAGGCCCGCGTGGGAAGCAGACAAACACCACGGCGCCCGCGACGCCCGCAAACACCGCCACCAGCGCCGTGACGCGGCGCATCGACCGCAGGAGAAACCGCTGATCCTGCCTGAGTGTCAGCGGCGAGAGTTTCTCCGCCGGTATCGCGAACGATTCGCGGGCGTGGTCGGTCTCGACCTTCAAATGCAGCAGCAGACAGCAATAGAATGCGAAAAGGAGATAGATGGCGAACAACAGGCCAAACAGGAAACTGGCCGTCATGACCGATGCGGCGACCATCAGCAACACCGACACGACGACAAGCTGGGCGTAGTCGCGGTTGCCGCGCATCTCATAGAGCTTGACTCCTTCGATGAGGACGAGGAACTCGCCGATATGCACGAGGATGGTTCGCGGCTGGCCTGAGTCGCCAAACGCCAGCATTGCCACAATGAGAAGCGACATGACGGAAGCGACGCTGGAAAGCCACCGCGGCAGCGGTTTGAAGCGCCCCGAGAACACCAGCCAGGCGTTGAGCGAACCGGCGATCATCGAGAACAGCCAGATTCCCGGAGCATCGGCCGCCAGAGCGAAACCCGACAGCCCGATCGCGAGGACCAGGTAAAGCGACGGCATGAAGTGGCGGGAATCGTACATGGCCATCACCTCAGGTTGCCTGCTCCAGGCTCGTCAATTGGTCGAGCGGAATCGCCGCTTCAAAATCCGTTTCCGGCCCAAACGTGAACCACTGCCGCCCCTGCGGCGAATCGGAGGGGATCACCACCCATGTCGTGCGCGAAGGCACACAGGCGGACGCGAGGTCTGAGGAGGGCGTGATCAGCACGCCTGTAACATCGCGGTGCAGCAGATGGGCGGCCGAGCCGATCAACCGGCTCGAATCGAACTGCGTGTTGAGCGGAAGTTTCGCCAGGGCGGCCAGCAGATCACGGGCGTGCCGCTTGCCGCGGCTGGGCTGGATGGTCAGCGGTTCTGAAGCCCAGGCGTGGAGCCCGACCGCAAGCCCCTCCTCGATCGTGCAGGCGATCAGCGAGGCGGCCATGGCGATGGCTCGCTCGACCGCGGCATGGCCCGCCAGTGTCCGACGGCCGGCCGGGAGGCAGGTATCGAGGAATATCTGCAACCGCGGCGGCGAAACGTGGGTCAGTTCCTTGGACACGAGCGTGCCGGTGCGGGCCGACCGCTTCCAATAGATGAACCGCGGATTCTCGCCCCGACGGAATTCCTTGACCCCGTAGAACTCATCAGTACCACCCCGCCGGGGTTTCATCCGCGAGCCGCTGGACTCGGCCGAGACGCACATCGACAGCAGTCGCCGGTCGACGACGCCAAGTGCAGGCAGAACCAGAACGCCGTCCGACAGCCGCCGGTCGGATGCCCGACGGATGAATCCGAAGGGAAAACTGGTCGCCACCTGAAACCGATCCAGGTGATACAGGCCGCGATGAACCGGAATCACCTGGGCCGACACCATCGCCCGCTGACCGGCCGCCACATGCAACAGGTAGGTCAGCGGCTGACGGGAAAACACCTCGGCCGAGGTGATCTCGAACAGCGTCGCGGAGAAGCTGGGCCAGAACCGTTTGCGGTTCTCGAATTCGTATTGCACGCTGCTTTGCTGGCCGACGGTGAACGTCTCCGGCAGAATCCGGCGAATCTCCAGTTTCCTGAGCACGATCCGCGAAACAACCCATGAAACCACGAGCACGCCAATGAGGATTCCGAATACGGCGAAAAGCAGGTTCGCCTGCGAGTGGATGGCCGCCAGACCCATGAACAGCATCAGGGCGGTGTAGACAACCCCGACGAATGAGAAATCCGTGGGCTGCTTCCGAAGCGGCTTGGCCTTGCGGATCAGATTTGAGTTTCGATGGGCCATGCGGTCACACCATCCTACTGCAAGGTTATCCGGCGATCGGCGGATCGGCCAGCAGCGTCGGGGAGAAAACTGAGTTCAAACGGGCCTTTGCAGGTTCCACGCGCAGTCAATACGATTCCCTCGCTATGTCTGATGCAATCCGACAACGACTGAAGCTGTGGCTGGCGAGCGAGAAGGCGATGGGGCTTTCCAGCGAGCCGGTCGTCCTTGCCTGCCCCGAACCGTCACTTCCGACGGCCACCGCGCCTGTGGCCGTCCGGTCCTTAGCCACACGGGCTGCCCCTGCGCGGCCGGCGCCAATCGCAACTGCAACGAGACCCGCCGTGATCGCACCAACCCCGGTGGCCAAGGAAGCAGAAATGACCATTCCCGACGACAGCCCCTTCACTTCGGCGATCCTTTCACTTGAGGAAAAGCTGCGGGTGTTGAACGAACTCAACACGACGCACATTGTCGGCTGCACGCGCTGCCGGCTGCACGAGAAGCGGACCAACACGGTGTTCGGAGAAGGGGATCTGGGCGCGAAACTGATGTTCATCGGCGAAGGCCCCGGCGCCGATGAAGATGCCCAGGGCCGGCCGTTTGTCGGCCGGGCGGGGCAGAAGCTCAACGACATGATCGCCGCCATGGGCCTGAAGCGGGAGCAGGTCTACATCGGCAATGTTGTCAAATGCCGCCCGCCAGACAATCGCGTGCCGGCAGACGATGAAATGGAGACCTGCCTCCCCTACCTGCTGCGACAGATCGAAGTGATCCGGCCGCGGGCGATCGTGCTGCTGGGGTTGACGGCCACCAAGGCCGTTCTGAAGAAGAAGCAGACGATGTCGAGCATGCGTGGACAGTGGCACAGCTTCCGCGGCATCAAGGTGATGCCCACCTGGCACCCCTCGTATATATTGCGTGTTTACACTCCACAAGTGCGCGGACAGGTATGGCACGATCTGCAAATGGTCATGGCGGAACTCGGCATGGCGTCCTCCACGCATGACGGCGCGGAATAACCAGCGGCAAGAAATCAAGGCCTTGCTTCTGATTCGCAAACGACGTAATAGAATGACTGACGAATGTTGGTTGGGCCGCCGGAATTTTGTTGGCGCGGCCAAAAAAGTCAGTATGGTGAAAAGGGTTGTGGGATGAGTGAGTATGCCTGAAGCAGCGCAACGATACGATACGGTGAAAAATCCCGCGACCGACTGCGTAAGTTATAGTACACATAATCCGGCGGACAATATCCGCCGCAGTAGCGTTTGAGATGATGATGATGAGAGAGTGCTCCGCCCGGGCGTAATCAGGGCGTCCTCCTTGGCCAGTACATGGAGCCGGCTTTGGTTTTGTACCGATCGTGCTCATGAAGGACACTATGCTATCTACGCATACACCCGCAGCGCGGGAACCGGCGGCCCGCCGAACAACCGAGCCGGTTCCGCTCGACCCCTCGATCTGGCGACAGATTATGCAGGCGGTTCGGATTCAGCATCCGGGCCTCAAC
>JANYKD010000224.1 GCA_025361735.1 Phycisphaerales bacterium | reverse complement strand
CGCCGAACGTGGGAGCAGAACAGAGACCAACACAAGACAATCGCAGGATGCCGCCCGACACGAGATCCGGCGCGGAAAGTTGTGGTACGTATCTATTGTGCTACATAATGAGCTAACAGACTACGCTTGTTTAAGGACTAGACACGATCTTCGAGAATGCCCCGGTGGCGATGCTGCTGGCAGACGGCGATCGGATCGTGCGCAAGGCCAACCGGATGGCCTTGAGGCTTGCTGGCGGCAATTCGGCCGACGTCATCGGCAGGCGCGGCGGCGATGCGTTGCGCTGCGTGAATTCCTTGAACAAAGCCGGTGGCTGCGGTTTCGGCCCGGCGTGCAACGGCTGTGTGGTGCGGCGCACGGTGATGGACACCTTTGAGACGGGCGAGACTCATTCACAGGTGGAGGCGACACTGAGAGTTGCGTGCGGCGAGGCGGCTCAAGAGGTCGTCCTGCTCATCTCCACGACGCTCCTGAGCGTGGGCGGTGATCGCATGGTGCTGCTGTGCGCCGAGGATATCACCGAGCGCAGGCGGCTCGAAGCCCAATTGCTGCAGGGACAGAAAATGGAGGCGATCGGGCGGCTCGCCGGCGGCATCGCCCAC
This sequence comes from Phycisphaerales bacterium, assembly GCA_025361735.1. Classification (GTDB taxonomy): domain Bacteria; phylum Planctomycetota; class Phycisphaerae; order Tepidisphaerales; family Tepidisphaeraceae; genus JANYKD01. The sequence goes on along the minus strand of JANYKD010000224.1, from coordinate 14,862 downwards.
GACTTCCGCAACCAGCTCACGGTGGTCAAAGGCTACAGTGAAATGCTCTTGCGCCTGTCGCTGATCAAGGACGACAAGGAACATCTGGTCGGGGAAATCCTCAAGGCGGCCCAGCGCGGGGCGCAGTTGACGGGACAATTGCTCGCCTTCAGCAGGAAGGACATGCTCCAGCCGAGCGTGGTGAACCTGGGCAGGGTGGTGGCGGATCTCGCCGGACCGATGGGCCGTCTGGTCGGCGAGGACATCGTGATTTCGACAACCGTCAGCGGACCCGGTCTCATGGTGGACATCGCCCCGACACAATTCGAACATGCCATGATGAACCTGGCCGCCAACGCCCAGGATGCGATGCCCCATGGCGGGAAGCTGGCCATTAACACGGCCGGTGTCGAGATGGACGAGCGATCCGCCGCGATGCTGGCTGATGCCAAGCCCGGAGCGTATGTGCGCGTGACCGTGCGCGATACCGGCGCCGGCATGGACCAGGCCACACAGGCGAGGCTGTTTGAGCCATTCTTCACGACCAAAGAGCGGGGCAAGGGAACCGGGCTGGGGCTGCCAATGGTGTACGGCTTCGTCCGCCAAAGCGGCGGCTTCATCACCGTGGACAGCGAACTGGGCAAGGGGACCGCGTTCGTTCTGCATTTCCCGCGTGTCTCCGCCGTCGCCAAAGCCGAGTGCCCCACTGTCGCGGAAGCCGGTGACCGCCCAGGCGCCGCGGCGTCACGCGGGACGGAAACGGTACTGGTCGTCGAAGACGAGGAACCGATCCGCTGGCTGGTGACCAACTGCCTGCGGGAATGCGGTTACACGGTGATCGCGACCGGCGACGCCCGCCAGGCGCTGGACGCCGCCCGACGCGACGACACCCGCATCGACATGCTGATTACCGACGTGGTTATGCCGGGTCTGAGCGGCGAGGGCTTGCCAAACAGGTGCGGAGCCGGCAACCGGCAATTCCGGTGTTGTTCGTCTCCGGCTACGGCACTGACGAACTCTCGCATCGCGGTGTGGATCTGGAGCACGCGGAGTTGCTGGTCAAGCCCTTTCCACATGACAAGTTGATCGAAATTGTCCGCCGTATGCTTGATGCGGCAGCCGCGCGGCGGATCTAGTCCGCACACTATCTGACACGTATTACACATGGAACAGACCACGTGCGTTTGTCCCACCCGCGACGGCGCCGTGCCCCCCCATCCCACCCCACAGACCGGCGTTCGCCTGGAAATCGCCGGGTTTATGCGAAAATAGGTAAAGCGTCCTCCGGTATCCGACCGATACATCCTTAAAGGTTGTCCCGTCGACGCGTATGGTCCGGGGTGCGTGACGGGCTTGGACAGGAGACGGAGACTATGTTGGCACTTGCTCAGTCCCACGAGGAAATCGAGTTTGAGGCATCCGACCGCCGCATCTTCGGCCGGGCACGATCGCATGTCCAGGCCAATGCCAAACGGCTTGACCACACCATCCCGGCCTGTCGCCAGCCCAGCCTGAAGCTCCACGTCAAGGATGTTTCCGTCGGCGGCCTCTGCGCCCTGACCGACCAGCCCGTGGCCGAAGGGGAACAGATCGCCGTGCATTTCGACCCGCGAACCGGCATGCCTAACTGGTCGGCTTACGGGCACGTCGTTCGCTGCGAACCGAGCGCCCTTGGTTATCGGGTCGCGGTCGAGTTCGATCCGCGACCGGCGGCGTAAGAGGTATTCAAGCGTTCGGAAGCTCAAGAGACCAGGGACGTCGAAGCGGTTATACACCGCCAGTCTCTCTTGGCATTCACTCGGATCGCTTTCCAAAGCCAAAACAGCCCTGTCGTTGGTTGACGCGCATCCTGCAACGTGGTCGCCCCAGCGGCGTAGCGATGTGCATGCAGAATCATTCCTTTCGCGCACTTACTCAATCATTTATCGCACTGGCCGTCGCCGCTCCACTCCATGCGGCCGAGATGAAGCTCTTGTTGCCGCTGGGCCGTGTGGCATATCAAACCAACGAATCGATCGAGCTGGCCGTCGTGCGCTCCGATACCAAGCCGCTGGCGGCCGGTCCGCTGCGCGTGCATCTGGCGGGACCTGACGGCTCCGCGGCCGATCTGTCCATTCCCGTCGGCGCGGTGCCGCTGGCCGGCGCAGATGCGCGTACCACCGAGCACCTGCGACTGAACGGCTGGCTGCTCCGGCCGGGGGGTTACGGCATCGAGGTCAGTTGCGACGGGGTGAATGCCCAAACCAACATCGAGGTCCACCCGCATCTGCGACGCTCCACCTTCAAGATCATCGACTGGGGTTCGCGCGCCAAAGGTGCCGAGCAGACACTCCTCGGCGAGAATTCCCTGGGCATCAACCTCAACTACTGGGCCTACGGCGGCTTCGGCGCCGATGCCATGATCCGCGGCCATGTCGACTTCATGCGCAACTGCACCATGTCCGGCGGCCACCAGATGGACCTGCGACAGGAATGCGATTGGTCCGACTCCTACGTCGTCGTCGGCGGTGCAGCACGCGTCGCCCGCGAAGCCTTCTCCGCCCGGCGATACCCAAACGCACTGGGCGTGCATTTCTACGACGAGCCAGGGCTGACCTGGTGGAAGCACAAGGACACCGGTGTGATGGTTCCCTTCAATCTCCCCTCGGCCGATCGCTCCTACTCGGCCGCTTTCAACCGCCCCGCACTGCAGTACGATCAAGTGAAACTCGACGATGCGGCCGCGGTTGAGGAGTGGTATTTCATGAACCGCTGGAAGGAGTCGTTCCTCGATGCGGCCTGGAAATACTCCGCGTTTGGGGTATCGCAGGTGCGTCCCGATTTTCTCTCGGTCACACAGACCGTCTACGGCTTCTCGGCCTATGCCGATGGATACTACTTCAACGCGGACCGCTCGCTCCCGGTGATCTCCGGCCACGGCGGCTACAGCGATTGGGGCCCCCTGCTCTTCAACCCGCATTGGACCTTCGTGATGGGCCGGGCTCGAAACCTGGCCAAGCCCAATTGGTATCTGCCCTCGTGGGCGAGCAACATGCCGTCCAATCAGTATCGCGCCGAGCAATACATGTCCTTCATGACCAACCTGCAAGGCCTCGCCAAGCCGCCGGATGCGACTCTCCACAATCCGTCATCCATCCCCGCGATGGCCGACGGCGTCGTCGAATCACACAAGCTCGCCTCGCGCCTGGGAACGATCTTCACCACCATGCCCGTCACGCGGCCGCCAGTGGCGATGCTCTGGTCGCTCTCGCACAACCTGGCCGCCGAAGTGCGCGACATGCAGAACCCGGCCACGATCAACAAGGCCGCCTACGAAGGCGGCGGACACAACCGGGACAAGACCCTGCAACTCTATGTCGCCGCGCAGATGGCGCACCTGCCGATCATGCCCGTCGTCGAGGAGGATATTCTCGACGGCACGGTGGCCGCTCACCACAAGGTGCTGATCCTGCCGGGGATTGACGACCTCGATGCAAAGGTGAGCGATGCGCTGGAAAGCTGGATCGCGGCCGGCGGCATCGTGCTGGTCAGCGATGATTCCCGCTACCATGCCCGCGGAGCCCAGCGCCTCGGTGCCGCGCTCAGCACCGATGCGGCCGCTCATCTGGCGAAACTCCACAAAGACAACAAAAAAGCCGAGATCGCCCGCACGGAGAACTTCAACTACTACCTCAAGGCGTCCGAGCCCGTGGCCAAGGTCCTCCGGGATCGTCTGGGCGCGCTCGGCGTGCTGCCCGCGCTGGATGCCGACTCCACCAGCATCTTCACGAACCGTGAAGCCTTGGGCGACATCGAGTACCTCTTCGCGCTCAACATCACCTGGAATGAGGCCGAAGGAAAAACCAACTCGTTCAAGGCCGCGACGGGCAGGCTGACCGTCGCCGATGGCGGCCGCCCGATCTACGACGCCGTACGCGGTGGAATCGCCACCGAGTTCAAGCCGGCTGGCAAAACGTTGGCGGCCGATGTGCGTTTCGGCCCCGGCCAGATGCGAGCCTTTGCCCGCACCGCCCGCCCGATCGGCGGCATCCAGCTTCAGACGGCGTCGGTGCAGCGCGACTACACCCTGCGTGAATCGCCGGTGCGGCTGGATTTCTCGGCTGCCCTGCTCGACACGTCGCACCGCATCCTCGCTGGCTCGGCTCCGGTGTTCCTGCGTGTCACCGATCCGCTGGGCGTGATCCGCTTCGAGGGATACCGCGCCACCGACCGCGGCGTCGTGCGCTTCTCCATGCCGCTGGCCGCGAACGACCCGGCCGGAAAGTGGACCATCTCCGCCAGCGACATGCTCGCCGGAACGAAAGACGCGATCACCTTCGACTACGCCCCGCCGCCCGTGTGCGGTGCCCTGGCCGGCGTGGTCGAGCGCGCCGTTTCTTTCACCAATGAGCGCGATAACTTGTTCCGCTTCTTCCGCACCCATCAGGACCTGACGCTCATTGTCGGTTCCAGCCCTTTCGACCAACCCGCCGCCGAGCGTCTCGCAGGCGTCGTCAAACCCTGGGGCGTTCGCTGCCGTATCATCACGGCAGCCGACGCGAACAAGCCTCGCCGCATCACCGACGAAGAAGCCCGCACCTGGGTGGGCCTTGATTTCGGCCGCTTCAAGGCCGCCGACGCCAAGCCCGGCCACACCGGCTTCGCCGTCGACGGCCCGTGCATTCTCCTGGGCAATCCCGAGGATAACGCACTCATCACATTCATCGCCGACCAGCGTTTCCTCCCCTACAAGGTCGACAAGCTCGATTTCCCCGGCTGCGTCCGCGGCATGCTGGCTTGGCAACGCGATGCCGTCAGCTACGGCGCTGAGTCGATCACGCTGATTGCCTACGACGAGAAGGGCATGTCCGAAGCCGTCGGCACACTCTATGAATCGTGCGCCGCCCTCGATCCGCTCATGCCCCTTCGCCCGCCGGTGTTGTCCACGATCACGCCGGCCGCATCTGCACTGGCTACGCCTGAACCGCAGATCGCCTGGCGGACAGTGCTGCCCGACATCGCCGTGGCATTGCGTGCGGAAGGCAATGTGCTCAAAGCCGACACGCTCGATGGCTCGACATTCTCGCTCAACCCGGCCGGTGCGATCACGGCCAGAGCGGACATCGCCGACACGAAAGCTCTCACCCGCATTGCGCCCAAACCCGTGAAACTCGGCCCGCCGATTGGCCCGAAACTCCTCAGTGATCGCATCGTCAAGCTGGTGCAGAACCATCCCGCACACGTCGCCGTAGCCTACTGGGGCGGCACGCTGCAACTGTTCACCACTGATGGCACACTGGAAAACCAGTGCTTGCTGGACGATGACATTTCGACGATGGCCTGGCTGGGTGATGTGCTGGTTGTGGCCAAGTCGGATGGATCCGTTATAGGAATGAAGGCGACGAGAGGTACACCATAAGAATGGAACAAAGGATATGGCACATACGACATAAAGTCCCGATGCAACTGTTCGCCAGCCTGGATGCACAAGCCAATCCAACCATGTTCAGGGTCGTCGAAATGGACCTTAATCTTCAAATTGGCAACGTTAGTTATTCCTCGACCATCACTCGGAATCCCACATCGTAGACCTGCTGCCATGGTTGGTAAGCCAGCGTGGAATCGGCCGTGGCGCGGTGCGGGCGGACGTACCATGACCCGCCACGGACCAGACGACGCGAGCCGTCGGGGGCTTTGTCGGCCATCCATTCCCACACATTGCCGTGCATGTCGTGCAGGCCCCAGGCGTTGGACTCATAGGTGCCGACGGGAGCCGAGACCCAGTAACCATCGTTAACCGTGGTGATCGCCGGCCGCCATTCGGGCACGGTCTTGCTGCGATAACCCACGGGACTGCGCAGGTTCACGTCGGCAAGATTCGCCTGACGGGAGAAATCGATGTCGATGGCGCCGTAGGACATGGGCGTGGCTGCGCCCGCACGACAGGCGTACTCCCATGCATCGCCCGTGGGCAGCGCCACGCGGCGGCCGGTCTTCTCGGCAAGCCAGCGGCAGAACGCCTGGGCGTCATCCCAGGACACCCGGCAGACGGGCTGTTTCGGATCGCTCACCGGCTGGCCGCGTTGCTTGACGCTGAATTGCAGGAAATCGCCGTGTTCGATGCGACTGTCGTGGGTCGGATCAAAGCGCGCGTACTGTTCGTTGGTCACCTCGCACGTCGCCATCCAGAAATTGCGCGGGATCTCGACAACACGCGCTGGGGCAACCGAACCGCCGGCCACAAAACGCCCGGCCGGGATGCGTGCCATGGTCATGGCGATGCCGTTACCCAGATCAAGCGCGAACGTGGCGGGGCCGGACTGCTGTTGGCGGCGGCGCGCTTCGGCGGCGTCAAACGGCCAGCCTTCGCACGTGGGCGCGGGCGAGTTCGCCTTGGGCGGCTCGACCGGCACGGGCAATGACTTCCAGTCGGGAGCCGGGTAGACGGCTTCGGTGTCGTCGTCGATGCCGGCGTAGCGGAGCGTCAGTTCGCGACGTCGCTCACGCTGGTTGCCCATGCGATTGGCGGATTTTGATTTGGTGCTCTGGTCGTCGGCGAGCATTTCCTTCCAGGTGCCCCAGGCGGGCGTGTTAAGGTCGATCCAGGTGTTCAGGCGTTCCCACGATTCGGCGTCGAGCTGCACGCCGTGGTGGCCGGCCTCGAGCAACTGCACGAGTTCGGTCGTCGACGCGTGGAACTCGTATGGCATCAGCATGTGCATGTCGTTTTCCGCAGTCGGATTGCGCACGTAAGCCTTGAGGGCCACGTAGGCCGGCGGAAACCGCACTTCCTTTTCCCCTGCATACACCAGCGGCCCACGGCGGAAATCGGGGACAGTGCGCGCATCCGCGCGGGCCTGGCCGTCGTGACAGGAGACGCAGTGCCGATCGAGCACGGGCTGCACTTCGCGGTCAAACGCGAACCCGCGCATCGGGCCGTAGAAGGGCTCGATCGTTGCCGGCGGCTTGCGCATCGCCAGCACCGTACCGGCGGAAGCGGGTTGGTTCTTCTTCTCATGGCAGCCGACGCACGACTGCACCTCCCCGGGCATGGCGGTCGTCCAACTGCGCATCAGGGCCACCGCCCGGCCTTTTTCATCGAGCGGCTGGATCGAGATCGGCTGGTTGGCCGGCACCTGGAAATACGCCGAACCGTCCGGTTCCACCGGCACCGTGCCGATGATGCGTTTGATGTCCCATGGGCCGTCGATGCCCACGCGGTCCCATTGACCGCCCATGCTGTGATAGGAGAAATTGTAGGTAAAGAGCCGAAGTCTCTTGATCGTGCCGCGCGGGACACCCCGGAGCCCCGGTCCCTGGTAGACGTCGGTGATCTGCATCCACGCCGTCTTCTCACCTTCTTTGACGCGATCAGGGATGGCCGGCGGACGCGGGGCCTTCTGCAGCGGAACCGGTTCGAGCAGGGCGTAGCCGGGCAGTTCCTTGAGAAGCGTCATGTTGTCGAAGATGTCGACGAGATAGATCCCCCAGTGCGACGTCGGCGTTGTCTTGGCGGAGACAATGATGTACTTCTCGTTCAGCGGGACCGGATGCAGGAACTTCGGCCAGGAATTGTCCACGAGGTTGTCGAGAATGACCGGCTCAACCTTTTTGCCGTAGCCCGGAATCCGCTGCACCACGCCATCGGCCTCGAAATTGGCGCGCGGCGGCTCGATGATGACCAGCTCGCCCATCCGCGGCACCCCATGATGTCCGCCCACGATGCCAACGACTTTGCCGGGGTTTCCCGGCATCGGTTTGGCGTAGAAGAATGAGTTCGGCCAGTACGAACCACTGCCGTAGAACTCGCGCTGGTTGGTGCCGTCGGGGTTCATCGTGAAGAGCATGCGGGCCACATAGTGCGGCAGGTCCGAGTATTCCCAGCGGAGGTAAAGCAACCGGCCATCCGGCATGAGCGTGGGGCACCAGTCGTGCTCCTGATCAAACGTCAGCCGCCGGATCTTCCCGTTCTCCGGCCAATAGCGATACAAATGCGTGACGTGCGAACTGCCACGCACACACGGCACGCCGATAAAGGGGGCGGACGACGTGAAGATGATGCTGTCATCGGCCAGGTAGCAGGACGTGTAGTTGTCCACATCGGCGTCGGGAATGAGCGGCAACTGGCGCGGAACGCCGCCGGCGACGTTCATCTCAAACACGCCCCAGCGGCCGTTGACTCCGATCGATGAGAACGTGAACCGCCCCGCGTCGAAGTGCAGGGCCAGATCGCCGGCGTATTTCCCGGCCGGCGGCTGATGCAGCAGATCGAGCTTCGTCTCGCCGCGCAAATTGCTCAGCACCATGATCGCGTTGTCAATCCCGCTACGAGGCAGCGTGCTGTTGCTTTCCCAGTTCTGCGGGAGCGCCAGCTTCTTCTCATCCCGCTTGACCAGCAGCAGACGGTCGAAATCCAGCAGCGGATTGGCCAGAAGCGCCTCGCGGCGAAGTTGTGCAACTTGCTGGGCAAACTCCGGCCCGGTTCCGCCGGCTGTTTCGAGTTGTGCCAACCGTTTGCGATAGCCGCCGCCCTTGTCGTATTGCGCGGGAAAGCTGCGGGCCAGATCGTCGATGGCCAGCCTGAGCGACGTCAGTTCCGCCGCCAGCGGCTTCAACTCGGCTGGCGCGGCCGTCAGCGTGCACGCCAGCAACACCACCTGTATCACCACCACAGCACGACCTGACACATCTCGCATTCCGCTCTCCTGTTCGTACGCCTCTGCACGGTGGTACGCTCGCAGTGCGTCATAGTTGCCATGCGGCTTTCGCACGCTGGTCCCTCGTGCTTCATTTTGCACTTCTCATTTTGCACGTTGGATTTCTTCTCCCTTTTGCCTTTTACCTTTTCCCTTCCGCGCGGTATTGCCACTTGAAGGAGTCGCCCGTATGAAAGCGCTTGCCCTGTTGCTTCTCGCCCCGCTCGCACTGGCCCAACCAGCCGCCAGCCCGATCATCGTGATCGGCCCCGAACAGAAGACCGTTAACCCCCTGCTGCCCGATGGCGGCCTGCCGATACTGCCCGGCGTGTGCAACGTCCAGGTCTTCCGCGCCTCGCGCGATGCCAGGGAGCAGGCCGATGGCAAGGGATTCACCTTCAACCACCATGTTGACCTCGGCTACTTTGCCGGCCGCTATTATCTCGCGTGGAACTCCACGCTCCAGAACGAAGACGAGCGGCCCTCGCGTCAGATGTACGCCACCTCCACCGACGGCGTAATCTGGTCCGCCCCGGCCGAATTGTTCCCGGAAGGAATCTCGACAGCGCTGCGTATGTATTTCTTCCGCGCTCCCAATGGCCGGATGCTCGCCATCGCCGGAATGCTCGACAAGGAGATCACCGAACGGCTCAAAGGCCCGCTCATCGTCCGTGAGATCAAGCTGGACCACACGCTCGGCCCCATCCAGACTCTGATACCCGCGGCCACACCACCCTCGAACATGCCGCCGCTCTACACCACCAGCAACGACCGCGACTTTGTCGACGCGTGCAAGGCGTTACTGGACAACTCGGTGTTCCTGGAACAACAGGACTACGGTAACCTCGTAGCGCCCGAGCGCCGCATCAAATGGCACGATCCAAAGAACTGGCCCGGCGGAAAACTGCCGGAAACCCAGGGTTCGTTCTGGGTCTTCGGCAAGGCGAACTGCTTCTTCCACCGCAAGGATGGCACGCTTGTGTGCGTCAGCAAGATGGGCTGGGCCACCACCTCCACCGACCAAGGCAAGACCTGGTCCCTGCCCGTGCAGCCGCCGACTCTCGTCGCCGGTTCGGCCAAAGTCTGGGGCCAGCGCACGCCGGATGGCCGTTATGCACTGATCTACAACCCCACGCGTGACACGCGTTTTCCGCTCGTAGCCGTCGACTCCGACGACGGCATCACCTTCAGCAACATGCGTGTTCTGCAAGCCGAACTGCCGATGCAACGCTACGATGGCAAGGCCAAAGGCGTCGGCCTGCAATACATGCGCGGCATCAGCGAGTGGGCGTCCGACAGTTCGCCACAGCCGAAAGATGCGTTCCTCGTCGCCTACAGCGCGGCCAAGGAAGATATCTGGGTCAGCCGCGTCCCGGTGCCGATGCACGGCACGTTGCCCGCGAACCTCGACGAGACCTTCGCCTCAGCCGGTTCGGCGATTCCTGGCTGGAACATCTACTCCCCACGCTGGGCTCCCGTTCGTATAGTCGACGGCAACGGCGGCAAGTGCATGCAACTCGAAGACCGCGACCCGTATGACTACGCCCGCGCCGTCCGTTGTTTCGCTCCCGAGCGGACCATCACGCTCACATTCAAACTCCGCATCCAGGAATCCGGAGCCGCCCCCCTCGAAATCGAACTTCTCTCCCCAGCCGGCCCCGTCCGACCGATCACCTTGTCCATTGCCCCCGACGGAATCCTCACCGCCGCCGATCACAAGATCGGCCCGCTGGCCAAAGATGCCTGGCACAACTTCCAGGTGGTCGCCAGCGCCTCCGCCAAACAGTACACAATCTTCCTCGACGGCAGAATGGTGATCGATAAAGCAACCATCGCCCAACCCGCCCCGCAGTTCGGCCGGTTGAGTTTCCGCACCGGCCCCTACCGTGGCGTGCCTTCCAGGACCTTCGCCAAACCCGGCACCGACAAGCCCGCGGCGGCGTCCGTGTTTCAGATTTCCGAGGTTCACCTGAAAGCGACGGACTGAGACGACCCAAGCCCACAGCAGCACCCCGACAGATCGCACAACGCCGGTATCGTTAACGTTCTCGTTAACTCCTTTTACCTTTTCCCCTTTTCCTTTACCCTTATCTCCCATGGACCAGCAGATCACCATCGACGCCGTCAGGGCCGAGTTCGCCCGCGTCTTCAAGCTCTCCGACAGCCTGCGCGTTGTCCGCGCGCCGGGGCGCGTGAATCTCATCGGCGAGCACACCGACTACAACGATGGATTCGTCCTCCCGATGGCTATCGAGCCGCAGGTCTGGGCCGTCTGCCGGGCTCGCGAGGACGGCATCGTGCGTATCGCCAGCACGCTCTTCCCAGGCCAGTTCGCACAGTGGTCGCTCAACGACAAGATCGTGCCCGGGAACCCCAAATGGGCCAACTATTGCCGCGGCGTCACCGCCGGGCTGCTGGCCACCGGCATCCCCCTCAGTGGGTTCGACGCCCTGCTCATCAACACCCTGCCCATGGGCGGCGGCCTGTCGTCATCGGCCGCCATCGAAGTCGCCACCGCCTGCTGCTTCCTCGCCGTCGGCGGCCTCGACATCGACATGCAGCGCCTTGCCGCCATCTGCCAGTGGGCCGAGCACCAGTACGCCGGAATGCCCTGCGGGATCATGGACCAGACGGCCGTCATCAGTTCCAAGGCCGGCCACGCGATGCTCCTGGACTGCCGCGATCTGTCCAAGGATTTCTTTCCGATTGATGCGCACGACGTCCGCGTGGTCATCATCAACAGCGAAGTGAAGCACGAGCTCACGGGCAGCAAGTACGCCGATCGCCGCCGCGAATGCGCCGAGGGCGTGGCGAAATTCAAGACCCGCTACGGCGACGGCATCCGGGCTCTGCGCGATGTCAATCTCGATCAGGTGGATGAGAGCAAGTCGATGCTGGGCGACGTGGTCTATCACCGCTGCCGGCATGTTGTCAGCGAGAACCGTCGCACCCAGGAGGCGGCCGACCTGCTCGGCAAGAAACAGTACGATCCGGTCGGGCGGCTCATGCTCCAGTCGCATGAGTCGCTGCGCCGCGACTATCAGGTCAGTTGCGAGGAACTCGACTGCCTGGTCGAGGAGACGATGAAGGTCAAGGGCGTGTACGGCGCCCGCATGACCGGCGGCGGATTCGGCGGTTGCATCGTCGCCCTCGTCCAGCCGCGCGCCATTGAAGCCGTCATCGATACCGTGGGACCGATCTACAAGGACCGGTTCAACCGCGTACCGACGGCATTCGTGACCAGCGCCGCCGCCGGCGCGAGCATTATGGAATGACGTCTTGCTCCGCTGCGATCCTTCCAGAACAATAACCCCATGAACTCGACGAATCTTCGCGAACACCTCCTTAAGCTCTGCGCCTGCGAAGACCTGACGCGCGCCGAAGCCGCCGATGCGTTCAACATCATCATGTCCGGCCAGGCGACCGAAGCCCAGATTGGCGGCCTGCTTGTCGGCCTGGCCGCCAAGGGCGCCACCGTTGACGAACTCGCCTCGGCCGCCTCGGTCATGCGCGACAAATCCGTCGCCATCCCCGTTGATCTGTCGACCCCCGTGCTGGACACCTGCGGCACCGGCGGTGACGTAAAGGGGACATTCAACATCTCCACCGCCGCCGCTCTCATCGTCGCCGCCGCGGGCGTTCGTGTCGTCAAACATGGCAACCGCTCCGCCAGCGGCAAATCCGGATCGGCCGACGTGCTCGAGAAGCTCGGGCTGCGCCTGGAACTCCCCGTCCCCCAGCTTCAGGCCTGCCTCGAAAAGACCGGCATCTGCTTTGCCTTTGCGCGGAACCACCACCCCGCCATGAAACATGTCGCCCCGGCCCGCACCGCCCTGGGCATCCCCACCATCTTCAACCTGCTCGGTCCGCTCACCAACCCCGGCCGCGCCAAACATCAACTCCTCGGCGTCTTTCGTCCGGAACTCACCGCCAAGCTTGCGGCCGTCCTCCACGAACTCGGCAGTGTCCGCGCCTGGATCGTCCACGCCTTGGACGGCCTCGACGAACTCTCCACGCTCGGCCCCACACAGGTCAGCGAACTGCGCGACGGCCAGGTCCACACCTGGCAGCTCGACCCCACTACGCTCGGCCTGCCCCTGGCCCGGCTGGAGGACCTGCGCATCCACAGCGTCGACGAGGCAACCGACGCCATCCGCCATGTCGTCGACGGCCGGCATTCGCCCATGCGCGATATCGCACTGCTCAACGCCGCCGCCGGCCTGGTCATCACCGGTCACTGCCCCGATCTGCCGGCCGGACTCCTCGCCGCGGCCGCCGCGATCGACTCCGGCGCCGCGCGCCGAACCCTCGATCGCCTTATTGAAACGTCGCACTGAAATTCCCCAAAGACGCATGCGCCCGCGAATTTTTGAAATCGTACCCATTTTGTCGTATCTCAAGAATCCCCAGCCCCGTATAATAGATCACCTAACGATTGGAGTCGGTGCGAGTTCTGCTCATCTATCCCGAGTTCCCAGATACCTTCTGGAGCTATAAGCATGCGCTGCGACTGGTCCACAAGAAGGCCCTCTCGCCGCCGCTGGGGCTTCTCACCGTCGCCGCCATGCTGCCCACGGAATGGGAGAAGAAGCTCGTCGACATCAACCTCGTTCCGCTCACTGACCCCGATCTCGCCTGGGCCGACCTCATCTTCATCAGCGGCATGGCCGTGCAGCGCGACTCCGCCCGGCAGATCATCGCCCGCTGCAAGGCGGCCGGCAAAACGGTCGTCGCCGGCGGGCCACTCTTCACAGGGGAATATGCGCTGTTTCAGGAAGTCGATCATTGCGTGCTCAATGAAGCCGAACTGACCTTGCCGCCGTTCCTGGCCGACTTTGCCAAGGGCACCGCCAAGCGCGTCTACCGCACGCGCGAATTCGCCGACATGCACACGTCGCCCGTGCCGCTCTGGCACCTGGCCGACATGACCAAGTATCACTCCGGCGCCATCCAGTTCTCGCGCGGCTGTCCCTACGATTGCGAATTCTGCAACGTCACCGCCCTCTTCGGCCGCCGCCCGCGCACCAAGACCGGCGAGCAGATCACCACCGAACTCCAGGCCATGCGCGATGCCGGCTGGCACGGCACCATCTTCTTCGTCGACGACAACCTCATCGGCCACCGCCCGTCGCTCAAGAACGACCTTCTTCCCGCCCTGAACGCCTGGCAGAAGACCCGCGGCCCGACCACCTTCAATACCCAGGCCTCCATCAATCTCGCCGACGACGAAAAACTCACCAAAGACATGGTCGACGCCGGCTTCGATGCCATCTTCGTCGGCATCGAATCGTCCGACGCATCCAGTCTCGAAGAATGCGGCAAGAGCCAGAACCGCAACCGCGACCTGATCGCCGATGTCAAACGCCTGCAAGCCGCCGGCCTGGAAGTGCAGGCCGGATTCATTCTTGGTTTCGACCACGACACGCCGGCCACTTTCCAGCAGCAGGTGGATTTCATCCAGGAGAGCGGCATCGTGACCGCGATGGTCGGCCTGCTTCACGCGCCACCCGGCACGCAGCTCGCCAATCGGCTCCGCAGCGAAGGCCGGTTGATCGGGGCTTCCTCCGGCGACAACACCGACGGTTCGACCAACATCGCGCCACGCATGGGTCTGGATACCCTGCGCAACGGTTACCGCTGGGTGCTCGATCGCATCTATTCACCCGGCCCCTACTACCGCCGGTGCAAGACCTTCCTCAAGAATTTCGGCACGCCCGCCTGCCGCTCGCCGCTCGATTGGACGCGTGTCCGCGCGTTCCTGCACTCGGTCTATCAACTGGGTGTCGTCGGCCCCGAGCGCATCGAATACTGGAGCCTCCTCGGCTGGACACTCCTCCATCGCCCCGCGCTGCTCCCCATGGCCGTGCGCCTGGCCGTCTGCGGCCACCATTACCGCAAGATCTGCGAACTGCACGGACTCTGCTCCGGCACCGACGAATCAACGGCGAACAGCCCGAACTTCTCGATGTCGTTGGAATCCACATCCGCGCGCGAAGCGGAACCCGTGTGATGCGATCCGGGTGGCGGCACGCACACATGCAGCCCGCATAGCATCCCGGCTGGTCGATAGGGTGGCATGCTACGCCGCAAACTGTCTTGGCCTTGAAAGCGCACAATTCCTCTGATTTCCCAGCGTTTTGCGCCACTTTTTTCGCGCTGAAACTAAAATCGCATAATGATGCGATTGTTCGGCCAAAATCACTGTTTT
>JANYKD010000222.1 GCA_025361735.1 Phycisphaerales bacterium | reverse complement strand
GCGGCGAGCGTATCGAGATAGCGATCCCAGTAGGCGTCGTCGTAGAAGCGCGATTCCCAATAGGCCCGGTTCATGGTGTAGATCGAGATGGCCCGCTCCGGCGCGGCAGGCGACTCGGAGATGTCCCGCATATGCTCGAATGGCTTGGCCGCATCGGTGCCCCAGGTGATGCGCTCAGCGAGATCGAGTTCAGCGTACATGAGCCCGCGATCGTCCGAGCCGGCGATGAGCAGTGTGGGCTTGCCGGCCAGGGTAGTATTGCGGACGACGAGCGACTCGGGCGTTCCGGGCGCGGGGATGTTCGCGGATTTGAGCAGTTCGGCCGCGGTGCCTGTGCCGCTCGACAGCCCGGCGACGAGGAGCAGTTTGCCTCGGGCAACTTGCGGCGAATCTGATTTCTCGAAGGGGATATTCTTGCCCCGAAGGGCGGCCGCGATCTTCTCCAGCCCGAAAGACGCCGGCGAAGCGGCCTGCGGATTGGCGATGATGGAGATGGCCGGCGGCTCGTCGGCCGCCCGAACCTGAATTGCGGCGAGTGTGAGGCAAAGAACGATGGCGAGTGTACGCGGCATCTATATGGCTCCCGGAAGTGACTGGTGGCGAACCCGGCAAAATGGCCGGGGTTCCCAGATAGGTCTACGCGCGATGGCCGGGAGCGTGGTTGAACTTCGCGGTTCTTGTTTACGGGCATCACAACATTCACCCGGTACCAGACGTAGTAACGATCATGAAAAGCGGTACTCTCATCGGCGTTGTGTTACTGATCTGCGGAGTCGTCCGGGCGGCTGAGCCGGCCGTGAATACTCTCACTGATACGGAAAAGCAGGCCGGCTGGAAACTGATGTTCGACGGCACGAGCGCAGGCTGGCATACGCTCGGCGCCAAGGAAATGCCCAAGGGCTGGAACATCGACCAGGATGCCCTGCATCACCTGCCCAAAGGCGGCGGCGGGGATCTCACCACGAACGAGCAGTACGACAATTTCGAGTTGCTCTTCGACTGGAAGGTCGCGCCGAACGCCAACAGCGGCCTGAAATATCGCGTGCAGGAAAAGACCGGCCAGAGCAGCGCCCTGGGGATCGAGTATCAGGTGATCGATCAGGACGGCAAGGCGGACAACCAGGGCAAGCATGCGGTCGCGTCGCTGTATGACGTGATTGCCGCCAAGGACGCCAAGCCCAAGCCTGTCGGCGAGTGGAACCAGTCGAAGATCCTGATCAAGGGAAATCACATCGAGCACTGGCTCAATGGCACCAAGACCGTCGAAGTGGAATATGGCTCCGATGTCTGGAAAGAGGCCGTCGCCAAGAGTAAGTTCAAGAGCAACGCCGCCTTCGCCAACCCGGCCAAAGGCCACATCATCCTCCAAGACCACGGTGACGAGGTCTGGTTCCGCAACATGAAGATCCACGAACTGAAGGATTAAGTGAATCCGGGAGGGCCGTGCTTCCGCACGGCCGAAGCGGCGGTCCCATGGCAACGGCCGCTCCCGACAGAATGGCCACCCCTGAACATTATCGGTCCATTTCACATGACGGCTCTTGTCGTCCGATAGCGTATAATAGGAGGAGCCGGAGGTACGGCCATGAAATCGATCGTAATCTCTATCGTGTTCCTATTGGCTGGACTGGTCTGCCGCGCAGATGGGGTAGCCGAGGTGCGCGTGCTGTTGCTGCCGATGGAACTGGCGGGCCCTGCAACGGCCAACTGGCTGCCGGAAGCGCTGCGCCAGAACATGGTTAACGAGATGGGCCG
This sequence comes from Phycisphaerales bacterium, assembly GCA_025361735.1. Classification (GTDB taxonomy): domain Bacteria; phylum Planctomycetota; class Phycisphaerae; order Tepidisphaerales; family Tepidisphaeraceae; genus JANYKD01. Next base: position 19,953 of record JANYKD010000222.1, on the reverse strand, counting down.
GAGCAGCCGGCTGGTGATCGTGGCGACGAAGGACGCGGCCGCCACCAGCGATCCGGATCACGCCCGCGAGGCCGGACAGAAGGCCCGCGCCGAGCTGGTGGTGTTTGGCTCGTGCCAGGTCGCCGGTGTCGACGTGCGCCTCATGGGGCAGGTGCTGGAAGTGAAATCCGGCAAGATTGTCGGAGCCACTAAGTTAACCGGTTCGCTGCGTGATGTGTTCGGGCTGGAAGACCAGTTTGCCTCGCGATTTAAGCGATTGAGCCTGGAGGCGATCGGAGTCCAGGAAGCCAAGGCCGACCCTGTAGGGGCTTTTGCGAAAAAGCTCGAGCAGCCCGTACCCGCCGTGAAGGCCGGCGCGGCGGTGGACGCAGCGCCCTGGCCGTGGGAAGTCGAAGATCCCGAGGTGAAGTGGGCGCGGGACAATGTGATCTACGGGCGGCGGAGCAGCACGGACTATTACTCGTATCCGACCTATTTCCCGCTGGGCAATTTCTATGGAGCCGGCTGGGGCGGGTCGTTTTACGGCCGGGGCTTTGGCCACGGCTGGCATTCGATAAATGTCGGGAATAACGCCAGTTTCAATACGATGGGTCGGTCGTACATGAGCGGCGGCTCGGTTCAGTGGGGTGGGAGTTTCAGCTTCCCCAACGGCCACGTGCAGGTCAACGTGGGGCGGTAGGATTTGCCGGCTTGATCGCCACAATCAATACAGCAGCCAACACCGCGGCACCGCCAAGGATGGTGAGCACGGTGAGGTTCTCGGCGCCGAACGCCAGTGAGAAGAGCGTGGCGAAAAGGGGTTCGCAGCAGTAGACGACGCTGGCGATGGCAGGGGAGACGCGGGGCTGAAATGTGTTCATCAGGTGCATCGCCGCAACCGAACTGAACAGCACGAGGGTACCCAACGTCCACCAGACGGTGTGATCGCCGGCAAGCCCGACCAGAAGTGCTGGCCGGAACATGGTGCCACGGGAAAGAACTCCGGCGACGAGGAGGCTGATCAGCGAGGTCGTGAGGAACATGACGCTGGTCAGCCGCACGGGATGTGCAGCTTGTCCGAAGTGGTCCACGGACAGGATCTGCGCGGTGAAGATCATTGACGCGAGCACGGTCAGGAACTCGCCGAAGAGCGGCAGCGGCGGTGTTGTCGCCAGCGTGTGGGCGGCGTTGGCCGCCGGGTTGGGCCAGGAAAACAACACCATTCCGAGAAACGCCACACCGACCGCGAGCCAGACGGCCGGTCCGACGGCACGGCGCAGGACCAGAGCCTGCGCGAGTGGCGCAAAGACCACCGCGAGAGCTGTAAGGAAGCCGGACACGGAGGGCAACGCCCAGGTGAGGCCGAGTATCTGCAAGAGCATGGCGACACCGAAGGTGGCGCCGACAGCGCCGCCGCCGAGGATGTCCGCACGGGAAAAACTGTGATGATGGCGTAATGTGAGCAGGAAATAGAGAAGTCCCGCCAGGCCAAAGCGCAAGCCGTTGAAGAGCGCGCGAGAGGCGAGCAGGTCCAGTGGATTCCGCGGATGGGTATGGGAATCAAAGGCGCGCGAGACGATCTGCATGGTCGGAAAAGACCAACCCCAGAGAAGGCAGCAGAGGATGAGCATCGCGACCGCCAGCGGGGCGCGCGACTTGGGGATGGGCGTGGCGTAATCGAGGGTGTTGCTCATGGTGTTAGTCGCCGAAACAGAAAGGAAAGGCGGACGTCCTGCGCGATGCGTTCATTGGGCGCTTTCGAACGCGCCAAAAGACGGACGATCGGTAGAAATTGTCTATTCTGCCCAGATTCACAAAGAAACAGGGTTGGTTGTGAACGCTGCACGGCGCGGCTCCTGGATTCACGAGAAAGTTCTTGCCGGGTGACAAATATCGGGGTATTACACATGCGGTTCAAGTCGCCAGGGCTCAACAGGTAGAAAGGGCATCAACAAGGCACACATAGCATCAGCTCAAACCAGTCTTTCTGCGCCCCGTCGGTACCTTGTCCCCCCTTCCAACCGACGGGGCGTTTTTGCATAGTTGATGGTGGATAGTTGATAGCTGGCAGCAGAGTCAACGTGGGAACTGGAGATGGAGCTCCTTGGCCTCCTTGGGAATGGCGAAGCTGCCGGCGGAAATGGGTTTGAGTTCGGCATTGTCGAGTTTCACAACTGCGTTCGTTTTAGAAGGCAGTCTCAGGACGTAGCCGCCCGGTGGGACGGCGCCATCAAGGCGGAGCGTGGCGGCGTTGGCTTCGCATTTGTACGACAATCTAATCGGACCGAAGGCGGTCGGGAGATTCGCGATTTCAATGCCTGCGGGATGGGTATACCACATGTCAGGGACGCCGGGAAAGAGGATCAGGCGATCGCCGTCTTCGTGGAGCAGGCAATCGCGCAACAGCAGGGCGAGTTCGGCGATGGCCCAGCCATGAGGCATGGCGACGTCTCCGTTCCAGGTGGTGTTGAGGTGGCGCCAGCCGCCGGCCCCGGATTTGCCGCCTTCGTCAAAGGCGTTCCATCCGTGCATTTGTTCGTGATTGAGATGGATGTCCAGCGTCTCGTGGCCGGCGGCGCGGTTGCCCGCCAGCAGGCCCTGATGGGCTTTGGCGAGCGGGAAGTATCGCCAGTTGGTGGGCTTCTGCGGGCCGACGGAACTGAACTGGTCGAAGGCGGGCCCGGTGTCGAAGGGATACAGCGCGCACGGCCAAAGGACGGAATAGGAGCCGTAGCCATTCGAGAGAGTCTTCTCGAATCGGAGGATGTACTGCTTGAAGCAGTCGTCGGCGAGGGCGGACCAGGCTTTCGCATCATCGGGATGGTCGGAGGATTGAGCGAGAAAGGCGGCCTGACGCAGGCCGGCAATGTCGTAGGCTTCGGTGTACTCTGGATGGAAGCCGTCGCAGGCTCCCGGCTTGAGTTCCTTCCGCTTCTCAATGGGCACGGCATCGCCGAAATCGAGCGAGTCGGCCCGCACCCAGTGCGTCCCGGGCGTCGTGCGATAGTAGCGAACCAGGGCGGTTAGCTTCTGAAGCGATGGGTAGACACGGGCGAGCCAGGTGTTGTCGCCGGAGAAGCGGTAGTGCTGGCCCATGATCCAGAGGATCTGGCCGGGGTTGTCGGCCTCCGGCTGCACCCGGCCGTTGAAGGGATGTGAGAGGAAATAGTCGATGGCGGCGGCCGAGAGATCGAAGCGGCCGACTTTCTGGAAGGCGTTGGCGGCGTACATGCCGTCGCGGTTAAAGACGTTGTAGTTGATGACCGCAACATCAGGCGCGTTGTCATTCATGCACATCATGAGGTGGCCGGTGATGGCCCGGAGCGATTGCCCCCAGCGCGGGTCCGGCGTTTTCAGCGTGACGCGGCCGGTAAGGCTCTTCCAGTCGGACTCGGCCTGTTTGAAGAGATCGTCGGCGTTGAGCGATTTGTAGAACGTGAGCGGCGGTTCGGGTTGGAGTTGGCCTGTGGCGTTGGGGAGCGCGTCGTCGAGTTGTGCCCAGGGGTTCTTCCCGTCCCACCGGTGCGAGGCCGCCCGGCGGCCTGGGAGCACAGGAAAGAAGAAGGAGAGCGTCACCGACTGATTGGGCTGGAGGGTGAGGTCGTAGCGCAGGGCGGCTGAGGCGAGGCCCTGGTCGCAGTGTGCGGTCGCGGTATCGGGGAGTTTGGCCGAGAGGAGAAGTGGCACGAGCGCATCGGCGGCCGCCGCGCCGCGCGCACTGGGCGCCGTCGCGGCGATGACGGCGGGATGATTGTCGGCCGAGATCACGTTGTCGGCTGCCTTGATGTCGGTGACCTTGCCGCCGGCCGGCCCAAGGGCGCGGAGGATCAGAAAGAATGAGAGTGACTGCGGATCCGCGCTGGTGTTGGTCAGGGTGTTGCGCTGCGTGGTGACAATGAGCGATGTCGCGTCCGCAGTGGCTCGCGGACCCACCCGACCAGAGCAGAGTTCGGAGCGGACCCGGATCGGGCCGGCCGACCACAGCGTCCAGGGGATGAGATAGCCCTCGGGCGTGAGGCCGCGATCGACCTTCACGCCGGGCATGGTAGGCGCGATGAGGTTCTTGCCATCGTAGACCGCCGTGTAGATGCCGTAGCTGGCCGACCCCGGCGAGAAGACGCCCTCGGCCTCAACGATGGTCTTGAGGGGATCAACGGTATTCGGAACGCCGATGGCAATGTGGATCTTGCCCACGGGATCGAGCGGCGTGCGCGGAGGTGCGGCGAGGGCGGACGAACAGAGACCGAGCATGAGGAGGAAAAGGCGTTTCATTGAGAGTGGTACTGCTGGGGCCGGAAAAGGGTTGACTGTGCCCAACCGGCTTTCCGCTGCTTACATCGCTATTCCGAATCGGCCAACAGATGGTAGACTAATTGCGCTGCAGGGTGATTGATTCACAGTACGCGAATCTGGAAGGATAGGGCGGAAATGACCGACGGTGTAATCGAAGGCGAGGCGAGATGCATCGGATGCGGGTACTGGTTACGCGGTCTCAAAGAAGACGGGCAGTGTCCCGAGTGTGGTGCATCGATTGAGTGGTCATTGAGTGAGGGACCGCTGAGCGAGAGTGACCCGGCGTGGGTGGCGAACATGGCGCGAGGGGCAGCGTTGGTCATGTGGGCGGCGGTGATATTGATGGTGGCAGCGTGCCTGGCGGCGCTGCCGCCGAGGCGATTGGGGGAACAGATGGCGAGCGTCCTCGCCGGGTTGACGAAATGGCCCCAAGTCCTCCTTGGGTTCAGTGCCACGGCAATGGTCAGCACATCGGGTATGCTCCTGGGACTTGGACTCTGGTGGCTGGGCTGTCCCGAGCCGACGCGTCCTAGCGCAAGCAACCTCCCGCGGCATTGTCTTCGAGGGTTCGGGCTACTTATTGTTATATGGGCGGTGGCCCGGTGTTGGATGAGGCTGGGGGTGCGGACCACGGAGATATGGGTCGTGGATGCTGTGTTGTGGGTTCCCACTGGCACCCTCCTGACGTTGGCGCTGAACGGTGTGTGGAGAAGGCTTCCACAACCGACCACGGAGCGATGGCGGACTATTGCCGCCGGTTTGGCGACCGTGACAGCGATGGAACTCGGTGCGGTTGTGGGCAGTCGATCGCATATGTCATTCGCGTTCGCAACGCCTGCACAGGGATTGGACGGCAGTGTCTTTGTGGTGGCGTTGGCATGCGCCGGCGTAATGACTTTTGCAATGTTCTTTGACGTGGCAAGGCGGCTCAAGCAGGCGGCAATACAAGCGAACGAGCGTGAGACGAGCGACAACGGCAGCAACGCGGCGGCGCGACCAGGCTGGAGATATTTGGCGGCTGGAGCGGGAGCCATGTATGTGGCGAGCGGGTGCGCCATGGCCGCGTGTTCATTGCTCCTGCCGCTCATCATTCTCAATATCGAAGGGGATCAACGATATTCCCGTATTCCGCGTGCTTTGTTGTCGGTCTGGGCGGTGGTTGTGGTGCCGCTCTTGATAATGTTGGGCTGGCGCGGGTCCTCTCGGAAGATGGACGCGCTCTGGTGGATCGGGGCGTTTGCGAGACTCTGGATCCTGTTGCTGCTTGCGGCTTGGAGCGTTTGGTTTGAGATTGTTCCATGCGGGGATAACGGCAGTCACAAAGGGACAATTGCACCGTATCTTCTGCCTGCGGCTGGGATCGAAGGGTTCGTGATTCATGTGTTGAGATACCTGGATAATTGGGGTGTGGCGCTGAGGTGGGAACTTGGAATCGTCTGGGGATTGAGTTTGGCCACCGTCTGCTGGCAATCACTGCTGGCGCGGCAACTGCGGGCGTCGACGTTGTTGGCCGGCAATGCGGTGCTGGCTTTCCTTCTCGTGGCAGCGGGCGTTGGCGTGGCGTTCGAAGCGTCGTGGCCGCTGATTCTCTTCTTTGCGATTGGTGGCCTTGAGGTGGTTATATGCGGGCGGACTGCGGTATTGGCAACGCGACGTGTCGCGTGATACCTGAACGAACCTGCAGCAAGCGCACGGGCGAGACGCTCGTGCCACGAGGGTTTTGGCGTGTCATAGTGTGGATCAGTGCCGTGGTTGTTGCGCGGAGTGGCGGGCCGTGGCTGCACTAAAGGGTGTTGGTGACGATCAGCACAATGAGCCCGGCGGTGCCGAGAAGGCCGGTGATCAGGGCGAAGATGGCGCGGCCCATGCCGTGTTTCTCCGGGTGGCGCTTCATGTCCACCATGGCGATGATGGCCAGAATGACGGCAAGTGGAGCGGGAAGAATGACGATCGCAAAGAGCCCGGCGTAACCGGCCGCGATAGCCCAGCCGGATCGGCCGACGGGAAGCAGCAGGCGCATGCCGGCGTCCTGGCCGATATCGCGCGGATGGTGGTAGGGGTTCTGATAGTCGAGCGGAACGGGCGGAGGCAGGGGAGGCGGACCCTGCGGGTCAGGGGTGTGTCGCACTGGCCACAGGTTGCAGCTTTGTCGGGTTGCTGAGTTCCACATCGCTGGCAATACATGGCGATGTCATTCTGGGCATCATTAAGCTTGTGTCGACTCCAGTGTCGGGCTTAACAGGTTGACGATTGCCAGTGCGAGATACGGGCCGAAGGATGCGGACACGTAGATCTGTGACGCGGCAATGAGGATTCCGAGCAGAAAGGCATAGCGCGTCCGGGCGGGGCGCTGGCGCGGGCAGATGCCGCTCAACGGGGCGAGGAAGAAGGCGATGAACAGGAGCGGGGTGGCCATCAGTTCGTAGTTGGCGAAGGTGATCACCGTGGCGATGTCCTCGTGGGCGCGCGGCGCGACCAGTGGCCGCCACAGGGGCCCTTGCGGCGTCATCACCACGGGCACCGGCAGGACGAAGAAGCAGAGATACGCGGTGAGGATGAGCACGACCGGGACACCCGCGGGAACGACGCGCCGGTAGATCAGGAACAGACCCCCGACGAGGATTGCGATCGCGGACGACAGGCCGACGGCGGCGGGATGGCCGCCGATGACCATATCCTCGAGCGGTGGCATGGCGCTGCGAATCAGAGCTTCCAGGGATGGCCAGCTTCCATGCGATTGACGGGCACTGGTGTAATCGGAAAGGCGTCTGGCCGCGGTGGATTCGAACCAGAGGGAACTGTGCTCGTTGCCGGACTGGCGCTGGCGATACCACGGTTCTTCGGATGTGCTCAGCACCGGCGAGACATCGGCGAGGTCGCCGGTGACGATGTCGCGGCGATGCAGGATGCTGTGGGGGATGAGGACCTGGTGGAACAAGGCGGCCAGGACGAGGTAGGTCAGGAGCAGCGGGTGGATTCGCTTGAGGCCGCGATGGCCGATTGACCAGAGGGCCGCGGCGAGCAGCATGGCTCCGGCCGGCACGATCGCCCAGGGTTGCCAGTCGCCGGGCGGGCGGCCGACCGATCCGATGCCGGCCAGCAGATGTGGTGGCAGCATGAGCCCGAGCAGGAGCGAGAGACACAGCAGGTGAGGCGTGGAGAGCGCCGCGCCACGCGGACCGATGCGGCGCCACAAGGCTCCCGCCCAGCAGGCGCACGCTGCGAGTATGGCCAGTGATGCTGCAGCGCGCCATCCGTAGAGAATCAACCCGGCCACCAGCGGAAATCCCATGGCGACGAGATAGAGTCGCACGCGCACGGAGAACGCCGCGCGATGCGCCGGATGGGAAACGGGCTTGGTGGGCTGGTCATTCATGTGACGATTCGTGGAGCGGCTGGATGGGGAGGAGTTGGAATTTGGAATCTCAAATCTCGAATTTCAGATTTCAGATTTCAAATCCGGAATTTCAAATCTGGAATTTCAAATTTGAGATTTCAAATGCGGCGTCCCTGCTCCTACTTCTGTCAGGCGCGGGCCAGTTCAATTCCGTTTCGATGCAACAGCGCACGTAGCGTGTCGGCCGCCACCTTGAACAGATCCGGGCCGGTTTCGCCGTGGGAATGGCCGGCCACGCGCAGGTGTGGCTCGAGGGTCAGGAAACCGCGATAGCCCGACTTGTAGGCATCCACCAGGATGGGTTCGATCTTACCGTCGCCCGTGCCGGTCAGCACGACATTGCCCGTGCCCATCACGGCATCCTTGATGTGGATGTGCGTCGTATACGGTTTGAGCAGCGGCCAGTTCACGGCCGGGTCCTCGCCGACCTGCACGAAGTTGGCGAAGTCGAACGCACAGCGCAACTTGGGGTCGTTGACGGATTTCATCAGGTCCAGGCAATGAATGCCCTTGTCGCCGTAGATGTCCTTTTCGTTCTCATGCACGAGCGTGATCGGCCGATTGCGGATGTATTCCACCTTCGCCCGCATCCGCCGCAGCACTTCGTCGCGGTATTTACGCACATCCTGCGTCGGCTCCGGTGGGTAGTAGGAGAAAATGCGAATCAGCGGCGACGCGAAATACTCGGCGAGCTCGACAGCCAGTTTGAAGCGGTCGAAGTGCGCATCCCACGAATCGTTGATTTTTGCCTTGCCGATCGGGCTGCCGATGCTGATGACGCCGAGTCCGTTGTCGGTGAGTTTGGTCTTGATCTCCTGCCGTAACCCGGCGTCGAAGTCCATGACGTTCTTGCCGTAGACCCCGCGGAGTTCGAAGTGCGTGACGCCGCAATCGCGGCAGACGCGGATCTGTTCATCAAGGTTGGGTGAGATCTCATCGGCGAAAGCAGAGAGTCGAAGCATGTTTCTTCCTTTGGTTGAGCGAACGCCTGCGGATTGTAAGTGCTATTCAGCGCTTTCCAAGCCTGCTTCCCTTTTGACACCCCGCCCCCGCCTTCATAGACTACGCCCCTTTCCCTTTGCGTCAGGAGCTTTTTGCACGATGGAATCTGCAATTAACAAGGCATCGTCACTCGTCGAAGCGCTGAGCTACATCCAGCGATTCCACAACAAGACCGTGGTGGTCAAGGTGGGCGGCTCGATCATGGATGACGAGGAGAAGCTGTCCGATATCCTCACGGATGTCGTCTTCATGAACTATGTCGGCATGCAGCCGATCGTCGTCCACGGCGGCGGCAAGGCGATCAACCACGCCATGGAAACGGCCGGCCTGGTGCCGCAGTGGGTGCAGGGACGCCGCTATACGGACGAGCGCGTCCTGGCGATCGCGGAGCACGTGCTCTGCAACCAGATCAATAAGTTTATCGTCAACTTCATCCAGGCCGCGGGCTGCGAGGCCATGGGATTGCATTCGCTCTCGAGCAACGTCCTGTTTGGTGAGAAGACCCACCTGACGGGCGAAGACGGACGGCGCATCGATATCGGGCTGGTCGGCGAGGTCAAGCAGGTCAACTATCGCCTGCTGCAACTCCTCGTGCAGGCCGACTCGATTCCCGTGATCTCCACGATTGCGCGTGACGCGGCCGGCGGCAAGCTCAACGTCAATGCGGACACCGCGGCCGGGGCGGTCGCTGCGGCCATGAAGGCCGAGAAGCTTGTGGTGGTTTCCGACACGCACGGCATTCGCCGCGACCCTAAGGACCCGGCTACCATGGTGCCGCACCTCAACGTGGCCCAGATCGAGGAGATGGTCAAGACCGGCGCAATTTCCTCGGGGATGTTGCCGAAGGTCGAAGCCTGTTTCAACGCCCTGCGCGGCGGCTGTGCCAAGGCGCACATCATCGATGGGCGCGTCCCTCACTCGCTGCTTCTGGAAATCTATACGACCGACGGCGTCGGCACCGAGATCGTCCTTTAACAACCACGCATCGCAACCCAACGGCCAACTGGCAGGAGCCCAGGCCATGAGACATTTCATTTCCATTTCCGCCTGTGCCTACGAAGAGCTTCGGTATCTCCTGGATGTATCGCGCCGACTCAAGAAACAGCACAAGGACACCGGCCGAAATGAGCCGCTTTTGGTGGGCAAGACGCTGGCGTTGATATTTGAAAAGCCATCGCTGCGCACGCGCGTCAGCTTTACCGTAGCCATGAATCACCTCGGCGGCTCGGCAATGATGCTCCGGGATGAGGAAGTCGGCCTGGACAAACGCGAGCCTGCCAAAGATGTCGCCCGGGTTCTCTCGGGGATGTGCGACGGCATCATGGCCCGCACGTTCGCCCACGCAAAGGTGATCGAGCTGGCGAAGTACGCCACGGTACCGGTCATAAATGGGCTGACCGATTTCAGTCACCCATGTCAGGCGATGGCCGACCTCATGACCATTGAGGAGCACTTTGGCACGTTGAAGGGCCGTACGCTGGCGTTCATTGGCGATGCGAATAACGTAGCCCGGTCGCTGGCGACCGCCTGCGGCCGGTTTGGCCTGCGGTTTATCCTGGCGACACCATCCGCGTACCGCCTGCCGGCCGACGATGTGGATCGGATCATGGCCCAGGTTCCCGAACTGGATTTTGTGATGACGCAGGACCCGCTTGAAGCAGTCCGTGAAGCCGACGCGGTATATACCGACACCTGGGTGTCGATGGGCCAGGAGGCCGAGAAGGCCCAGCGGCTGATGGACTTCCAGGGTTTCGCGGTGGATGAGCGACTCATGGCCGCCGCCCCCAGGCACGCGATTGTGCTGCACTGCCTTCCGGCGTATCGCGGTTATGAAATCAGCGACGGGGTCATCGAGAGCCCCAACTCCATGGTTTTCGCCCAGGCGGAGAACCGGCTGCATTTCCAGAAGGGATTGCTGGCGGTGCTGATGGCGGGATCGCGCGTGATCTGAGGCATCGGGAAAGATTCGGGCTGAAACCGGCACTACGATCAACAGATCGGCGTGCTTCCTGACCTGACGCGATCCCGGTTACAATCCGAGTTATGCGATTCATCATCTGCAGGTTTGCGGTTGTGGTGTCCGCAGTGGTCTTCGCGGCCGTTGCTGCCGAGCATCAGTTGCGGGAATCCGTGGACGGGGCCGCCGCGATTGCGTGGGTTCGATTCAGTGACGGCCCCGAAGCGTTTGAGGGAAAACAGTACCGCTGGCTGGGCAACGAATCGGTGGAGTTCCAGATCGATGTCGCGCCCAAAGCCGGCCATTCCCTGGAACTGCTGTGGGGCGCCAAGTCCGACACGCGTACGGCCACGTTGAAGGTTAATGGACGGGAGGTTCCCCTCTCGGCCGGCGGGTACAAGGGGTGGCGGTGGTTGACGGTGCCGCTTCCCGTGGACGTCAAAGGCGAACGATATGATATTGTCTTGTCTCGCTCGTTTGGAACGGCGGCGTTTCTGGGCGAGGTGCGACTTGCCGCGGCAGGCGGTGATCCCAACCGCCCCGCGCTGGCCGAGCCGGCGTATCGCATCGTGGTTAAGACGCTCCCTGCCGCTCCGGCCGGCCCGGTCTTCGCGGAGATGCGCAAGATCTGGGATCAGGCTCCGCCGGCAAATTCCACGCCCGCCGACGCCAAGGCAGAATCGCTGTTCCAACTTGCCGAGAAGAATGCTCGATTGGCAAATGAAGCTCTTTATCGCTGCCGCCGGTATGTTGATGGCTGGCTGGCGCATGCCGATCCCGTTTCGGGACTGATCCCGCGAAATTTCGGGGACAGCCGTGATTACTGGAATGGGCGGGATTCCGCCGCCGACAATTACCCATTCATGGTGCTCACGGCCGATCTCACTGACCGGCCGCTCAAAGACGGCCGACTGCTGGAGATGCTCCGCACCGAGCAGCGTCTGACCAGTCGCATCGACCGGCTGCCGGACGACTACTCGTTTTCGAAGAAAGGCTGGCGGCGTGAGAAGCTGGACCTCGACGCGATCATGTTTGACGCCTCGGAGTATGTGAAGGACGGACTCGTTCCCCTCACCGAGTGGCTCGGTGCGAGCCCCTGGTCGCAGCGTATGGTCGGCATCACCGACGACATCTGGAAGAACGCGCCGATTGACACATCGTACGGCCGGATCCCCACGCTCAACTTCGAGGTCTGCGGCGATCTGCTGCAGGCGAACGCGCGCGTCTACTGGTTCACGGGCGACCGCAAATACCTCGACCAGGCGATTCGCCTGAGCGACTATTTCCTCCTCGGCAGCCACCACCCGACGCGCGACATGACTCACCTTGGCCTGATGGATCACGGCTGCGAAGTCATCAACGGACTTACCGAAGTTTACGTTGCCGTCTCCCACGCCATGCCCGAAAAGAAGAAGGCATATGAGAAGCCGCTGCATGAGATGTTCGACCGCATCCTCGAAATCGGCCGGAACGAACACGGCTTGCTCTACACGTCAATTAATCCCAGGACCGGCGCGCACGGCAATGTGCTCTGCGACACCTGGGGATATGACTACGACGGCTTCTATACGATGTACCTCGTCGACGGGACGGAGAGTTACCGCGAGGCGATCCGCAAGGCGCTATCCAATCTCAAGGGCAACTACGTCGGGGCCTGCTGGGCGGACAAGACCGCCGATGGTTTCGCCGACTCGATCGAAGGCGCCATCAACCTGTGTAACCGCGAACCCATTGCCACGGCCGCCGATTGGATCGATTCACAGACCCGCCTGATGTGGAACATTCAGAAGGCTGACGGCGTGATCGAGGGCTGGCACGGCGACGGCAACTTCGCCCGCACCTCAATCATGTATGCGCTGATGAAGACGGCCGGGCTTACCGTGCAGCCCTGGCGGGAAGACGTCCGCTTTGGCGCGGTGCAGGAGGGGGGCAAGCTCTACGTCAGTCTGACTTCTGACAAGCCGTGGGCAGGCAAGCTTGTTCCGGATAAGCAACGCCACAAGCTCAACATGAAGCTCCCGATGGACTATCCGCGCATCAATCAGTTCCCCGAGTGGTTCACCGCCAAGCCCGGCCAATCGTACGCCGTGCGAACCGGCAGTTCCTCAGCAACTCACACGGCCGAGGTATTGCTCGAGGGCCTGCCGGTTTCCCTCAAACCAGGCCAGGAATTGCGACTGGTGATCGAAGCAGTCGATGGGCGGCAGTAGGGCCGTACCGGAAATTCAAAACTCGAAACCGAGTTGCACGAATGAAATTCGAACAACCGCCCTCATCACCGGCTCAAGTCTCGCCGGAGTCGGCTCGGCCGTGGTCGTGAGCATCCCCGCGCATCGTGGCGATCGCATGAGGGAGGATGTCGGCCAACGCCTGTAAGTATTCCGTTGCTGCGCGCCGCGAGCCGGGGAGGTTAATGACCAGGGACCGATTGAGTACGCCGGCCTCACCGCGCGAGAGGAACGCGCGCGGTGTCTTGGCATAGCAGCGAAGCCTGGCCAGCTCCAGCAACCCCGGATGGCGACGGTCCAGAATACCGGCGGTGGCTTCTGGGGTGACATCACGCGGGGCCAGCCCTGTGCCACCGGTGGTGAGGAGCAGATCGGGCGGCACTGGTTGTGTGGACCAGGCACGAAGCTGGCCGCGTATCTGCTCGATCTCATCGGGCACACAGGCGATCGCAATAACCTGGGACGGGAATAGTTGCTGTATCAACTCGGCCAGCGCCGGGCCGGAAGTGTCCTGGGTTTCGCCATGGGAACACCGGTCGCTGACGGTCAGGATGGCAACGGTAATGGCCACTGCATGCTCCTATTCAATCGCGGGTGCGTGGAAATCGCCGTGGCGGCCGCCGGTTTTTTCGACGAGACGTATTTGCTCGATGATCATGGCCCGGTCCACCGCCTTGCCCATGTCGATCACGGTGAGGGCGGCGACCGCGACGGCGGTGAGCGCCTCCATCTCCACGCCGGTCCGGGCGCAGGTCGACGCCTCGGCACGCAGCCGGACATGGGGCGACTCGATCCAGGCCTGCACCTGAATGTGATCCAACGGCAGGCTGTGACAAAGAGGGATCAGTTCGTCGGTTCGCTTGGCCGCCTGGATGCCGGCGAGCCGCGCCACGTCGAGGAGATTACCCTTGGCCAGCGTATTGGCCAGGATGAGTTTTTCCAGTTCGGCGGAAACGCGCACGCGGCCCTCGGCGACCGCGCGGCGCACGGTCGGCAATTTGCCGCCGACATCCACCATGCAGGGCTTGCCCGCGGCATCCACATGCGAGAGTCTTGGGGCTTCGTCGCTACTCATGGTGTCAGATCTCCCATCGATAGAATGGCCACGGACCTGCGCTTGATTGTCCCGGCGGAATCTCCACGAATCCATCGCTACACGCGGCCGCGACAATATCGCCCGATCCGCGATTGCCCAGCAACTCAGCGGTACCCGTATCCGTGAGGCGAACCAGGCGCCACCACCACAGAGGCAGGTCGCGGCCATCGGGATTCTGTAGGGTCACAACCGCGCGATGGTCTGTGCCTCGCTTCGCACCGGATAAACAACGCACGACCGGCCCCGCAAGGCGGCAGGCGGTCGTTAAAATGGACACGGGATTGCCGGGCAGACCGAGGATTACCTGGCCCCTGGTGCCGAGAGCCCCGAGCACTGGTTTGCCTGGCCGGATCGGAAGCTTGTGGAACACGATGTGCGCGCCGGCGGCTTGAACGGCCCAGGGCACATAGTCTCGATCTCCCATCGACACGCCACCGGTCAGGAGCACCAGATCGCAGTCGTTCAGGATCCTGGCGAGTTCCGCCTGCAATCGATCCGCGATATCCGGTACGTGCGTTCGCTCCTGGATGGCAACACACGGACACGCCACGAGCAGCGTGTGTAACGCCGGGCCATTGGCGTCGCGAATCTGCCATGCCTGGGGCGTTGTTTCGATCGGGAGCAGCTCATCGCCGGTGACGATCACGCCCACACGCACCTTGCGATGGACAGATACGCGGGCCGCCCCGAACGATGCCATGGCCGCCACGGCGGGCGCATGGATCACGGAACCCCGGTGCAGCGCCGGTTGGCCGGTCAGCAGATTCTCGCCGCGTCGACGGATGTATTTTCCGGGAGCCGTTTGTGTCGGACGAAGGAGGATGCGGCCAGGTGTCTCCTGCACGTCCTCACGCGCGATGATGGCTTCGGCGCCGCGAGGAACCGCGGCCCCGGTGACGACGCGCATGGCCGACGCCTCCGGGAGATCCGTGGGCGGTGTTCCGATGGCAATCTCGCCGGCGACCGGGAGCGATGCCAGCGCCAGATCATTCAAACGCACGGCGTAGCCGTCCATGGAACTGACGTCGCACGGCGGGCTGTCGCGGTCGGCGATCAACGGCTCGGCCAGAACGCGGCCGATCGAGTCAGACCATGGCACGACTTCGATCCCGACGGGCGAGACCTGTCCCAGCAGGGCTGCCAGGGCATCGGCAGGGGAGTCGAACTGAAACGTCGCGTTCATGCGCCACCTCCGTGTTGTGGCGTCGAGACAAAGACAGGCGTCTTCCAGATTGGGACATCCTGCTTCAGGCGGTCGATGAACGCATCCATGGCGGCGATGCCTTCCTTGCGGTGACGCGAGGCGACTTGCAGACGGAAGGAACACCGGCCGACCTGTACCGGGCCGCGGCTATGTTCCACGCCAATCGCCAGAAGCTCGTGTGCCCGGAAAAGCTCCTCCGCAATCTGGGTCATCACCGACTGTGCCATCGGCTCGTACGCCTCGTAGCGGAGTTCTGTGATGGGTTGCTCGTTTTCCAATGGCCGGACGATGCCCTCAAACAGAAGGTGAGCACCCGCGCCGTCGGCGATCAGCGGCCGTGCGGCCGGCAGAGGACCCTCGCAGATGTCAACTTGGACGACCATGGCGTGTCAACCTCCGGAGACCAAGCCGATCAGAGCGATTTCGTCCGTGTTCTGCAGAACTCGATCTTCGCGAGCGAACGCCTGATTGATCGCGAATCGGCACGCGGGCAGCAGCGGCGCCAGCCGGGGTTCGGCGGCGGCGAGCGTTCTACGGAGATCAGCGCACGTTTGACTCCCCGCGGGAAGGCTTACGTGGAGTTGCCGCGTGCCCGCCTTTTCCGCGAGCTGGCCAAACAGAAAGACAGTCAGTTCTGAAGAACGCATCAATGTCAGCTTATCCAGATATTGGTGTGGATTCACGCGCCGGATGCGGATCAACCTCCCAACGAAGTCATCACGGCAACTCCTGTCGCGGGGTGTTCAGCGGATTTGGAGCGCAAGCCGGCGGCGAGAATGCGATCGAGTCCGGCCGGGTCGAAGGCCGGACGAATCGCCGGGAGGATATTGCCCGCCGGATTATCCATGAGGCAGGGATAGTATGACCCGTCGGCAGCGATGCGGATGCGGTCGCAATGGGCGCAGAAGTTACAGCTCATGGCGGTGATGAACCCCACGGTGGCGAAACCACTGGCCAGATGCGCGCGATACCGTCGGGCCGCGCCACCCTCGTAGACCAGCGGTTCCCAGGAAAGCACCGTGTCGCGCATGCTCTGGCGCATTTCAGATTCGGGGACATATCGGTGTTGCCACTGGGCGGCCAGTGGACCCATGGGCATCAACTCGATGAAGCGGATCTCCAGGCCCTCGCCGGCCGCGAACTGCACAAGTCCGCCGAGTTCCGCGACATTCTCGCCGCGCACCACCACGGTGTTGATCTTCACCGGCGACAGACCCGCCTTGCGTGCTACGTCGATTCCCGCCAGCACCCGGCGCAGACCGTCGACGCCGGTGATGCCGCGGAACCGCTCTGCATCCAGCGAATCGAGACTGACGTTGACGCGCGTCAGCCCGGCATCAACCAGAGCGGCCGCATCACGCGCCAGCGTCAGGCCGTTGGTGGTCATTGCCAAGCCGCTCAGCCCGAGCCCCGAGTGGAGCCGCCGCACGATGTCGAGCAGATCCGGGCGCGTGGTTGGCTCTCCGCCGGTCAGACGCACCTTCGTCAGGCCGTGGGCGCTGACAAGGTGCCCGACGAGCGTCTGAATCTCGGCCGGCGAAAGCAGTCCATCCGTCCCCCCGACATAGGTCGCGGGACGGCAATACACACAGCGCATGGAACAGGCTGGAGTCAGCGACAGCCGCAGGTATCGAACTTTTCGGCCACAGGCATCTTGCATAAGCACCGGCTCGCGATCATCTTCTATTGCATACTTTACGGCAGAGCAAACACAAAGGTCCAGACACGAATCATGAGATGCCGATCAGTGACGCGGAGTTCGCTGACGAGTCTCGCTAAATGGGGCCGGCATCCGCGTTTGAAAGATCATTTCGTCCCGGCCGCGCTGATTTCTACCCAGGTGACGTTTCCCGAGGCGCCGCTTGCGAGTGTCTGCCAATGTTCAGAGGCGTAGACGCTTTGGCCCGCGGCTGCGGCGACGGTGCGCAGACCTTGCGGCGGCGTCGAGCCGAGTTGGCCGGCGCAGATGAGAGGGCCGATGCGGAGCAGGCCCGTGGATTTGCGGAGGACCTCTGACTGTTCGGCCATGTTGGCGCCGCCGAGGCTTGCGGATACCAGAAGAAAACGCCGGCCGGAGATGATCGTCTCGGCGGCGACGGCGAAGGTGTCGCGTGTACCATCGCGCAGTTCGCGGTGACGGTAGAGGGCGTGGCGTGAGAGAATGCCGCAGCCGGCGGGTGTGCGGGCGTCGAGGCCGAGTTCGGAATAGAAGGAATGCTCCGGGGCGTGCATATCCACGGCGCGGGCGAGTTGGAGGAGTGCATCGCGAGTGATGTGCTGGACGAGCACGATATCAGGGCGGGCGGCGAGCAGGTCGCGGGTGGCCGGGTCCGTCGCGGGTTGCCACTGCATGTCGAGGGCGGCTACGCGCACGGGCGCAAGTGAGGCGCCGGGCTTTGACCGGCGATATTCGGCCGGCGTGTCGGAAGCGGCGATCCAGTAGAGCCAGCCGGCGAGGATGGTCGCAAGAATAGCCAGCGCCAGCAGCACGCGTTTGCCGCTGAGCGCGTTGTCGGGGGTCGGTGGCATGTGCGGATTGTATCCGGAACAAGCGAACGGGCGATGTGGCGACGAAGGAGATGAGCGTAGCCGTTGTTCCTGGCGACCATGGCGAGGTGAGCGTGGGTAGGGACGGCTCGCCGAGCCGTCCAGGTGCGCCCCACGGCGGTTTCGGCGAAACCGCCCTACCGTTGCCAACTATTTCTCGGTGGTCCAGCGCAGGCCGCGAACGAGTAGCTCCTGGAACACGGGGTTGGTCCAGGCCTGCTGGCCATGGCCGGGCAGGAAGTAGAAAACCTTGCTCTTGCCGTAGGTGGTGGTCCACGCCAGGGGCGCGTCGCTCTTGGGGCAATCGGTGGTCAGCAGCACCTTGGCGTCGGGGCTGATCCAGCGGCTGCCGTAGACTTCATCGTGGACCTGGAAGTCCGCAAGGCCTTTGGTGATGGGGTGGTCGGCGTCGGCGATGTGGATCTTGTAGTCGATGCCTTCGGTGTAGTTGGATTTCTTCTGCGGCTTGCCGTCGATCGTCATGTCATTGTTTGCGTACTTGCCGCCGATGATCTTTCGGAACTCATCCCACTCGGGATGGGCGGCCAGATTGTGATGCCAGGAAACCACGCCGATACCGGTCTTGAGCAACTCGACGAACGCCTGCTGTTGCTCGGGGGTGATGGCCTTGACCATGTCATACATGAGGATGACGTCGTAGTCTTTTTCGAGACCGGGCTTGAGGAGGCCGGCGTCTTTGGGCAGGTCGATCTTCTTGTAAGTAACGCCCGGTAGCTTGTCGAGCATTTCGTAGAACGGTTTCTGCTCGAACGCGTGGCCGCCGACGGTGACGAGCACGCGGAGTTTCTTCGCTTCCTGAGCAGAGGCGGTGAGGGTCAGGAGTAGAGTCAGGGCGATGAGTGCGAGAATGGATTTCATAGGATGGACCTCAGTTAACGGCCGGACGACAAACCGCTGCCGGGCTTCGATCTTCAGGGTGCCACGGCTTGTCTACTGCAAGCCGTGCTTCGTGGTCGGGCAGGCACGGCTGGCAGTAGACAAGCCGTGACACCCGGGATCGGGGCGTTTGCTTCTGCCCGGTTCCTCAGACCGCCTTCAATGCCTCTCTCAGATGCGTGACGCTGAACTCGGCCTGCTCGATCGTGCCACATTCGACGGAGAAGACGATGGGCCGCGGAGCCCGCTGGGCGAGCTTGACGATCTTCTTCCAGTCGATGACGCCCTTGCCGCAGGCGCAGCCGACGGGCGTGCCGGTGACCTTGCCGCGCTCGGCGCTGCTCTGGGTGACGGAGATGTCCTTGGCGTGGAGATGGACCAGGTTCGGCAGGACGCTTTCGAGCCAGACATAGGGATCCTGGCCGGCGAGATAGCTGTTGCCGGTGTCGAAGTTGATGCCGATGGCCGGGCTCTTCACGAGGTCCAAGATCTTCTTGAGGCCCTGGGGCGATTTGCTGTACTGCTGGTGGGGCTCGATGCCGATGGCGATCTTCCTGGGCTCGGCCACGGCTGCGGCCTCGGTAAGCACATACGTCATGAGCGTGTGGTCCTGGTCTTCCGTGGTCCACTTGGGCTTGGGGCCTTCGTCCGTGTTGACGACCGGCGCGCCGCACTCGGCCGCGAAACGGATCGCCTGTTTAAGCCACTCGGTGCTGATCTCGGGTTTGCAGAGCGGTGTGTGCGTGGAGAGCCCGGAGAGCTTGATCCCGGCCTTTTCGCACGCCCGCTTGACGCGGTAGGGGTCGTCGAGCAGCGAGACGCTGTGGAAATAGCCGGCCTCAGAAAGCAGTTCCCGGCCCCAGTGGACCATGGGCTCGACGTATTCGTAGCCGAGTTGGGCGGCCTTCTCGACGCCCCACTCGAACGACTTGTCGTCGTGGCGGACGTACTCCATGTTGACGCCGATCCCGATCCGGGCGGCGGCCGGCGCGTCGGCCGCGTAGACCGCGGGGACGAGCTTGCCCATGAGCATCAGGCTGGCGAGGGTGCCCGTGCATTTGAGAAGATCGCGACGAGAAGAAGACCGATGGTTTTGGATGTTGTGCTGCATGCAGGTGAATCTCCGTGAGTGATGAGGATAGCGTGGGGTGCCGGCGTGCCTTGCGGTATTCACAAGTGGCGGAAATTGAACAAGCGACGGCAGGGCGGTTTCGCCGAAACCGCCGCCGTCGGCGTGCGATGGACCGCTCGGCGATTGGTCCCTGCCGCAGACGTGCCACGAACTCGCTCAGCAGCCTTCTCGAAGAGTTCCTGCGTGGCATGGGCAAGTACGCTTGCCCGTGCTCCACGGGC
>JANYKD010000221.1 GCA_025361735.1 Phycisphaerales bacterium | reverse complement strand
CGCCGAACGTGGGAGCAGAACAGAGACCAACACAAGACAATCGCAGGATGCCGCCCGACACGAGATCCGGCGCGGAAAGTTGTGGTACGTATCTATTGTGCTACATAATGAGCTAACAGACTACGCTTGTTTAAGGACTAGGACGGCGCTGGACGAAGGCAAGACGGTGTTGTTCCTCCCGGCCCGCGGCAGCATTCGCGGGAATATCGCCGCCGGGTTCACCTCGATGTTCTGGAACTCGGCCTGGACGAAGGGCATGCCGCCGCTCACGCTGGGGATCCTCTGCGACCCGAAACACCCGGCTCTGAGAGCGTTTCCGACCGACTACCACAGCAATTACCAATGGTGGGAACTCACCGTCAGTGGGCCGCCGTTGGTCCTGGACGGACTGCCGGCCGGGCTGCGGCCTATTGTGCAGGTGATCGACGACTGGGTGACCAACCGCCGGCTTGGGCTGGTGTTCGAGGCGCGCGTGGGCAGGGGCAACCTGCTCGTGTGCAGCGTCGACATCAGCAGCGATCTCGATAGACGAATCGTGGCCCGGCAACTTCGGCGCAGCCTGCTGGACTACGCGGCTTCGGGCAATTTCGCGGCCCGCGAGAAACTGAGCTTTGAGCAGGTGGAATCGCTGCTGGTTCGGCCAGCGCCCATCGTTGACGCGCCGGCGGCCGACAGAGCTGTGCTGCATGTAAAGGCGGCGGACAAGCTCACCGTGCAGAAGAAGAACGTGCCGTGGAACAGCGATCTGGATGTCGTCGAGAAACAAGCGACCGGTTTTGCCTACCGCATCCAGGGCCAGGGAACGTGGCGCGACGAGAACGGCGCATCCTGGCATGCCAACCGGCTGCACATTGTCATCGACTGCCCCAAGGGATTCGAAGGAACTCTGTACGTGCGCTATCACGACTTCGGATCGCAGAAGCGAACCGGGCAGATCACGCTCGGCCCCACATCCTATGCACTGGGCACACACGACAAAGCCGTCTGGGCCGCCATCCCGATCGGCAAAGCAGATGCGGCCGACGGCTCGCTGGACCTTGAAAGCTCGGCCGTTTCCGGGCCTAATCTGCACGTTACGGAAATGATGCTGGTTCCCAAACCCTGACAGAGGAGATTCGCCATGAGGCATTTCGTGGGATTGATGCTCGGATTCGCGATGCTGCTGGCCGGCTGCGACAAGGGCAAGCCGGCCGGAAGCGGCGGTAGCGGTTCGAGCGGCGGTAAGATAAAGATCGGCTTTCTCGTGAAGCAGCCGGAGGAACTCTGGTTCCAGAACGAATGGAAGTTCGCCCAGATGGCGGCCGACAAGTATGGCTTCGAACTCCTCAAGATTCCCGCGCCATCGGCCGAGCGCGTGATGACCGCCATCGACAGCCTGGCCACGCAGGGCGCGCAGGGTTTCGTGATCTGCACGCCCAATGTGAAACTCGGCTCGGCCATCGTGCTCAAGGCCGACAGCGCCAAGCTGAAGCTGATGACCGTGGATGACCAGTTCGTCGGCCCCGATGGCAAGTTCATGGACGTGCATCACATGGGCATCTCGGCGAGGAACATCGGCAAACTCGTAGGCACGTCACTGCTGGATGAAATGAAACGGCGCGGCTGGAAGCCGGAAGAAACCGGGGCGGCCGTCCTGACGTTCGAGCAACTCGACACGGCAAAGGAACGCACCGAGGGCGCCGTGGAGACACTCCTGGCGGCCGGCTTCCCCAAGGATCGCATCTTCAAACAGTCGCATCAGGCCAGCGACACCCCTGCCGCTTTTCAGGCGACCAACGCCCTGCTGACCACGCAGCCGGGCATCAAGCAGTGGCTGGTGGCCGGGATGAACGACGCGGTGGTATTGGGCGGTGTCCGGGCAATGGAAGGCCGCGGCCTCAAGCCCGACGCGATCATCGGCATCGGCATCAACGGCGACACCGCGCTGGGCGAGTTCCGCCAGGAGAAAGCAAGCGGCTTCTATGCGTCAGTGCTCCTCAGCCCGCGCCGCCACGGCTACGAGACGGCCGAGCGCATGTACAAATGGATCAAGGACGGCGTCGAGCCACCCAAGGTGGAATACACATCCGGCATCCTCATCAACCGTGAGAACTATAAGAAGGTGTATGAGGAACAGGGACTAAAGTTGGATTGACACGCGCGGCCATCACTGAAAGTGCAGATATGAAACACAGAGATCACAGAGACGCGCTTGGTTCTCGAAAGCAATATGAGTAGCCGTACGTCTCGTTCAGTTGCTTTCATTCTCAGCCATCCGGCTTTGATCCGCGGAATCGCCGTTGGTGTCCAAACCGGTCTCTGTGATCTCTGTGTTTCAATTCGTTTACCTGACGGTTATTGCAAACAGCGGGCGTATTATTCGTCGTCCTCATGAAACGAGTCACACCCCCCGCATCTTCCGTCCGCCTCTGGGAAGCCCCGATCGAGTTCCCGGCGTATCCGGCCATGGCGGCGGATCTCAATCCGATGTTCTTCGAGAAACGCGTCTACCAGGGGAGCAGCGGAAGGGTCTACCCCGTGCCGTTTGTCGATCGCGTTTCGCATGAGAAGGTGATGCGGTCGTACCGGGGCGTCCACCTGGAGAACGAATACGTGCAACTGCTTGTCCTGCCGGAACTCGGCGGGCGCATCCACACCGGCCAGGACAAGACCAACGAATACGACTTCATCTACCGCAACCGCGTCATCAAGCCGCGACTGGTGGGGCTGTGCGGGCCGTGGATTTCCGGCGGGATCGAGTTCAACTGGCCGCAGCATCACCGGCCATCGACGTTTTCGCCGGTGGACTATCGGCTGGTCGACAGCGCCGACGGCTCGCGCACCGTCTGGGTGGGCGAGCATGAGCCGCTCAATCGCACCAAGGGCATGGCCGGCATCACGCTGCATCCGGGCAAATCGTATGTGGAGGTGCGCGGACAGCTTTTCAATCGCACGCCCTTTCCTCAGACGTTCCTCTGGTGGGCCAATCCGGCCGTGCATGTACACGAACAGTATCAGTCGTTCTTCCCGGACGATGTGGATTTCGTGGCCGACCATGCCAAACGCGACATGTCGCTGTTTCCCATTGCCAAAGGAACGTACTACCTCGTGGACTATTCGCCCGGCACGGACATCGCCTGGTACAAAAACATCCCGGTGCCGACGTCGTACATGGTGGTCCGGTCGCAGCACGATTTCTTCGGCGGCTACGACCACAAGAAGCGGGCAGGGATCATCCACATCGCCAGCCACCACGTCTCGCCGGGGAAGAAACAATGGACCTGGGGCAGCGGTGATTTCGGGCGGGCGTGGGATCGGAATCTGACGGATGAGGATGGGCCGTACATTGAGTTGATGGCCGGGGTGTATACGGACAATCAGCCGGACTTCTCGTGGCTGGCGCCGTATGAGACGCGGACGTTTCGACAGTTCTGGTATCCCTTCCGCGACATCGGGCCGGCGAAGATGGCGAATCTCGACGCCGCCGTGAATCTGGAGGTGGCCGGGAATAACGCGAAGATCGGGCTGTATACGACGTCTCCGATGAGCGGGCTGTCGGTTGTGCTGAAGGCGGACGAGCAGACGCTGCTGGTCCGTCGCGCTGACTGTTCGCCCGAGACGACACTGGTGACGAACGTGAAGTTGCCCCGACGATTCCGTCCGCACCAGCTTGAGTTGTCGGTGTACACCAGCGAACACCGGTTGCTCATCCAATACCGGCCGCGCAAGCCGGCGCCTGCGCCAACCCTGGAGCCGGCGCGGGCCGCGCTGGAGCCGAAGGATATTGATAACAACGAGCAGCTCTATCTCACCGGGCTGCACCTCGAGCAGTACCGCCACGCCACGTATGATCCCGATCCCTATTACGCCGAGGCCCTGCGGCGCGACCCGCGCGACGCGCGGGCCAACAACGCCATGGGGCTTCTGCTGCTGCGTCGCGGTGATTTCACGGCCGCCGAGCGCCATTTCCGCATCGCCATCGCCACGCTGACGCAGCGCAATCCGAATCCGCGCGATGGTGAGTCTCACTACAACCTCGGCCTGGCGCTGCTGGTGCAGAAACGGCTCGATGAGGCTTTCGACGCGTTCCACAAAGCGACATGGAACCATGCCTGGCAGGCGGCCGGGTTTTTCCACCTGGCAATGATCCAGGGACGCCGCGGCAATCATCAGGCGGCCGCGGATTTCCTGGACGAATCGCTGGCCCGTGAAACACGGAACACCAAGGCGCTGGCGCTGAAGGCGGCCTGTCTGCGACGACTTGGCCGACCGCAAGACGCCACAAAGATCGCGATGGCCGCCGCCGCCATTGATCCGCTGGATGCCCTGTCGCAGAACGAGTTGCGCTATCTCGGCAGATCCACCGAGTCACTCTTCCTCAAATTCACCCGCAACCAGCCGGACACGTTCCTGGATCTGGCGCTCGATTACGCCGCCGCCGGTATGTACGGGGAGGCCATTGATCTGCTTGAAGTCCACATCAGCAACACGCCGCCACAGATCTCAAACGCCGCCGGCGACGGCGGCTCAGCAAGTAGGGCCAGCGTCCTCGCTGGCCTGGAGAACCGGGCGGTTCGCGCCGCTGGAAGGCCGGAGAGAACGCTGGCCGTACTTGAATTGGCCCGTTCACGAGATGCGTCCAAGGGTGAATTCTCACCTCTCATCTACTACCACTTGGCCGACATCTTCGGCCGAATCGGCAAACCGCAATGGCAACAGGAGTACCTGCAACTGGCGGCACAGGCATCACCGGACTATTGCTTCCCCAGCCGGCTGGAGTCGATCGGCGTTCTGCGGCGCGCGATGAAACTCAGCCCAGCCGATGCCAAAGCCCCCTACTACCTCGGCAACCTGCTCTACGACAAGCGGCAATACGAGCAAGCGATCAAGCTATGGGAGAAGTCGCGAAAGCTCGACGGGCGATTCTCCATCGTGCATCGCAACCTGGCACTGGCTTATCACAACCGCCAGCACGACCTCAATAAGGCCCGGCGCTCCATGTCGCGAGCCCTGTTGGTCAATCCAAATGACGCGCGTCTCTTGTTTGAACTGGACCAGCTTGAGAAGCGTGCCAATGTGGAGCCCGCGGCGAGACTCAAACGATTCGACAAATTCCCAAAACTGATCGAGCTGCGCGACGATCTTTGCGTCGAACGTGCCGCGCTGCTGAATCTGCTTGGCCGGCACGACCAGGCCATCAGCCTGCTCAGTTCTCGCCGGTTCAGCCCCTGGGAAGGCGGCGAGGGCAAAGTCACCGAGCAATGGGTCATGTCGCACATTCTGCGGGCGCTCGGCCACCTCAGCCACGGGCAGCTTGATGCCGCGATTGTCGATCTCGAAGCGGCCAAGACCTATCCGGACAACCTCGGCGAGGGCAAGTTGCCCTACGCGCCGGACGCGCTCGCGAACTGGCTGCTCGGCTGCGTCTACGAACAAATGGGCGATGCCCGTCAGGCCAAAGAGGCCTTTGTCGCGGCCGCCGATCAGAGGATATTGCCGGGCGAGGCTTGGCTGTTCCAGGCAATGGCGATGCAGAAACTCGGCCGGAAGAGCGAGGCTCGCACCTTGCTCGCTCGACTGCGCCAGGCGGGCAACGAACGGCTCAACGCGCCGGCGAAGATCGACTACTTCGCAGTCTCGCTGCCGAACATGCTCGTGTTCGATGATGACCTGGGCAGGCGCAACCAGATTGATGGCCGCTATCTCCTGGCGATTTCACAACTCGGGCTCGGTAATCGAGCCGCCGCTCGAAAGGAGCTTTGCCGTGTGCTGTCCCTGGAGAACAGCCACCTGCGAGCCGTTGCCGTTCTGGCTCTGGATAAGGCGCTGCAAGGCAATAATTGTAGCAAATCACTTTCGGCACACTCCCTCGCCCGGTACTCCGGGAGAGGGCTGGGGTGAGGGTCTGCGGCGTGCATCTTTGCAACGCTAATTCATTGGCGCTGCCCAAGTGCGTGTCACCGGTCAATCGTGCGATCACAGTTTAGGCGCAGTGGAGCCCGGGCCGCGTTCTCGCCGGCTGCACTATTCGGCCACTTCCGCGAGCAACTCGTCGAGATCGAGCGCCCGCGTGAACATGGCGATCCCGCCATCGGGCGTACGCGGCCATTGCTCCATCGGCCGATCCCAATACAGCTCGACGCCATTGCCATCCGGGTCATGCAGATAGAGTGCCTCGCTGACGCCATGGTCACTGGCGCCTTCAAGTGGCACGCCCGCAGCAGTCAACCGCCGCAGCGCATCGGCGAGCGCGGCCCGAGTCGGGTACACAATGGCAACGTGATACAGCCCGGTTGTCCCCGCGGCAGGCGGTGAGCCGCCGGCGCTTTCCCACGTATTGAGCCCGATGTGGTGGTGATATCCGCCCGCCGACAGAAACGCCGCGCTGCGACCCATCCGCTGGGTCACCTCGAAGCCCAGCACGCCGTGATAGAACGTGATCGCCCGTTCAAGGTCGGCGACCTTCAGATGCACATGGCCGATCCGAACGCCGGGATCAACGGGGAGAGGACGTGGCTGAGTCTTCTGGGTTGTTGGTGCAATCATGTAATTCCTCACCGGGATGATAGGAGCGTGCGCGTCACTCGACCGATGGAACTTACGGAAATCAACCGCGACAAGTAATTCCCGCAGATTCCCCGCACCCTTTGTCGGCTCCGGCGCAACTCTATAGTGTGCGTTCATGACACTGACGGAATTGGACAGCATCGTCCGCGAACACCAGGGGGAGCTGTACCGCTACCTGCGGTATCTCGGCGCGGATGGTCCAACAGCGGAGGACCTCACCCAGGAGGCTTTCCTGGCGGCCTACGAGCATCCGGCCGACACGGTTGGCTGGGACAGCGGGCGGCGAGCGGCCTGGCTTCGAGGCATCGGCCGGAACAAGTGGCTGGCGCATTGCCGCCGGACACGGAGCGAGCCCGCGACGACGGATGCGCAGGCGCTGGCTCAATACGCCCAAGATGCCGAAGTGGTCTGGACGCGCGACTTCCTACGCGGCGGCGATGGCTTTAACTATCTGGAAGCACTGCGAAAATGCCTTGAGCTTCTCCCCGAACAAAGACGGCAAGCGGTGCGATTGCGATACGAGCAGAACAAATCGAGGGAGGAAATGGCCGCCGCCCTGCAATTGAGCGATGACGGGGTCAAGTCGCTGCTCCGGCGAATCCGTGCGGTGTTGGGCGATTGCGTGTTGCGGCGGCTCGGACGCACAGACGGGTCTTTGCAGGAGGTTCCCGATGCCATTGCCTGACCCGAACGACCAATTGATCGACCGGATGCTGACCGAGATTCTCGGCGGCGAGCGGCCACCGGATCTGAGCGGCTGGATTCTACGCCGCGCCAGCGAACAGGCAGGCCGGCGGCATTTGCACTGGTGGATCGGCGGCATCGCGGCGGCACTGCTCCTGGCGGCAGCCGGGACTTGGATCATTCGTGCGAATCTCGCGCCATGGCGCGTCGGGCCGCAGTTGAGCAAGACGACCATGCCCGGCACACAACCGGCCGAGATCGGCTATCCGGAACCCGAGATTACCGGCACGGTCGCTGCGGCCGGCAGCGGAGCGATTGGTCGGGGCCGCGTGGTGATCGCCATTGGCCAGGCGAAACTCGCCCTGGGCGGGTACGCGCGGGTGACAATGACATCGGGAAGCGAAGTGGGGATCGAAGGCACGCCGCGAGACGAAGTCGTGTACCTCAAAACGGGCGAGATTGTCAGCGAGGTTGAGAGTGGACACGGTACGTTTTCGGTTCGGACCGACGACGCGTTAGTGCGGGTGACGGGCACCCGCTTCCGCGTAACGGTCCGGCCAATCGATAGAGGAGATCCGATGAAGAAGCAGACGTTTGTGAAAGTGCTTGCTGGCACGGTTCTGGTCAGCGGTGCCTGGGGCAGCCAGGCCCTGACGACCGGCATGGAGTTCCGAACGCCGGCCGCGGCGACACAGGCCGCTCCGCAGATGCTCGCCGACAAGGAAGCACCGCAGAGCAAGAGCGGAAAGATCAAGTCCGTGGACGCCAAAGCCAAGACGTTCGTTCTCGACCTGGCCGCGCGGCCGCTCACGTTCACGGTCAACGACAAGACCGTCATCACGCTCGACGGCAAGGAATCCACCTTTGAAGCCGCCATCAAGGCCGAGATGAAGGCGGCCGTCAGCTACACCCGTTCGGGCGACGACCGGATCGCAACGAAAGTCGAAGTGACCTCGGCGAAGAAATAGGCCGCGGGCCACCCACAGCCGCGGACTTACCGCCGCCGACAGGAACTGAAATCATCGCGGCCCGGAGCGAATTCATGCCACGCCCACCAACGCTGGGGGCGTGGCATCTATTTGGGGACTATTGTCTTACTATATCAGCGAAGATCGGACGGCCGGAGACGTCATCGCAGCAGACCGCGGCTCGTTGCCGCAGAAGAGAAAGCCGATGGGCAAGGTCATCAAGTTCATCCTCGTCGGGCTGCTCGTCTCTGCCTTTCCTGGCGAAATCTCCAACCAATTGCTGATGCACCAGTCGGTGCGAGGCTTCTGGATCACCATGTTCCGCTACGTCTGGTTCCTCGCCCTGGGATATGGGGTCGGCAAACTGTTTGATCGCACCTTCAAGACGCGATACGCCTCCCGTCTCGCCTACTTCTTCTTCTACGGGTGTGTGGGATTGATGATTGAGTGGTTTCTGCTCGGAGTCTATCCCTATCAACCCAGTCCCGTGCAACTGCTGATGTTCACCTTCTGGGCCGGCATGATGCTCACACCCCGCATCTTCATTGATGAACCGGCCCCGGATGAGTTGAAGACTATTCGCAGGGGCATCGTCAGGTACATCGTCATCTGGTCGGCGATTTCACTGCTTCCCTTTGCCATCGCGGTCTTGTTCTTCCAGAAGCACCTGACGGGGCCGCGACACTTTTCGATGCTCGTGTTCGGCGTCGGCGTGCTGGGCCTGAATTTCTATTTCTACCGCTATTTTCGGTTGCTCAAATCGGAGATGCGAGCGGCCACTGCGCCTGACCACGACGCGACTCCGACTGGGCAACCCGGATAGCTGAATGTGCTGGGCTGCCGCCGTCCAGATGGACTCCCCAAAACGATGGGCACGCCGTTCTCACCTGCCATCGCTGTTTTTTTTGCTTGAAATGCGACAGTTACTGTCGTATTATACTGTCGCTATGAACGAACGGATGAGCATTGGCGAATTAGCGACTGCGGCGCGTTTGACCCGACGCGCCATCCGGTTCTACGTCTCACAGAGACTGCTGCCTGTGCCATTGGGCGTGGGCCGGGGGCGACATTACGACGGGTCGCACCTTGAGCGGCTCAAGGAAATCGGACGCCTCCAGGCTGCCGGCTATTCGCTCGAACAGATCGGCCGGGTACTTGCGGGAGAAACCGGCGTGGTCGCGGCCGGGTTGCCGGCGCCGAGTGTGTCACGCGAAGTGCAGGTGGAACTGTGGACGCGACTGCGGATCGGCCAGGGACTGGAGTTGTCCTTCGACGCCAGGCACATGAATCCGACAGTCGACCAGCTACTGAATATCCGACAAGCGGTGGCGGCGATCCTGACGCGGCCGGACGGTACAGGCGATCAAGTTCAACGCGGCTAGCGCGAGCTTGGGCAATTGGAACGCCGTCACGCAGCCAGCTGGTTAGTTGAGTGGTATGGGCAAGTACGCTTGTCCCTGCCACCCAACCCAAAGGAGAAGAACCATGACAGAGACCTTTACCCTTCGCACCGCCCACGAATCGGATCAGATTGCCTTACGCGGTGTTCGCCTGCGCGGACGGATCGCGGGCATGACCGGGCACATGACGGCCGAGCAGACCTTCGTGAACCTTGAGGCCAAGGCCATCGAGGCGGTGTACACGTTTCCACTGCCGGAGAATGCGGCCGTGTGCGGGTTCGAGATCATCTGCGGCGATCGCGTGCTCACCGGTGTCGTCGAGGAAAAGGAAAAGGCGATCGAGAAGTACGAGGATGCGATCGCCGACGGTGATGCGGCATACATGGTGGAGCAACATCGGCCGGACATGTTCTCGGTGCGCGTGGGAAACCTCAAGCCCAAGCAGGCCGTCACCGTGAAACTCAGCTACGTGTTCGACCTCGAGGCCGTGGACGGCGCGATCCGCCTGGCATTTCCCACGACTCTGGCCCCGCGCTACGCGGCCACGGCGGGCATGGATCCGCTGGAGGCGATGATCGCCGGCGAGGAACTCAACCCGCCACATGTGACCTGGACGCCGTACGGGTTGACGATGGAACTCCAAGTGCAGTTGCCGCTGACGGCGATCGAGTCGCCCTCGCACAAGATCGATTGCCGGAAGAGCACGGGTGATTACTGGGTCGTAGGCTTCGCGGGTGGAATGACCGAGATGGATCGGGATGTGGTGCTGGAACTGAAGCTGGCGAAGGAACAGCCGCCGATGGCGATTTTCGAGCAAGTGCCGCCAGTGTCCTCACTGGCGGTGTCGGGCGCTACACACATCCCGACCAATTCCGCCGGTGAGGACACCGGCGGCACTGTCGAGCGGACGGCCGGGGAGAAGTTCCTGGCGGTCACGTTTGTGCCGGAGTTTGACGACGAAGGAATGGACGAGCCGGCCAAGAGCGAAACGGTGTTTGTGCTCGACTGCTCAGGGTCGATGCAGGGCGAGTCGATTGCCCAGGCGTCGGCGGCGCTGCAGTGTTGCCTGCGGGCGATGCGCGTCGGCGATGTATTCAACATCTGCCGCTTCGGAAGCTCATTTCAGATGCTCACGGCCGAGCCCCTGGTGTATGGCGAGGCGACGCTCCGGCAGGCGCTGGCCTATGTGCGCTGCGGCGCGGACCTGGGCGGAACGGAGCTCATGGAGCCACTTGAAGCCGTCCTGGCCGGGCGGCCCGTCGTCGGGACCGTGCGGAATATCGTGCTGCTGACCGATGGACAGGTGACCAACGAGCCGGCCGTGATCGCCCTGGCGAAGCGAAAGAAGGCACACAATCGGCTGTTTACCTTCGGCATCGGCTCGGCCGCCAGCCAGTCACTCGTGAAGGGCCTGGCCCGGGTCAGCGGCGGAGCGGCCGAGTTCATCAGCGGCAACGAGCGAATCGAGGAGAAGGTTCTGCGGACGTTCTCGCGGATCGCCTCGCCACCGGTGACCGATGTGACCATCGACTACGGTGGCGCGACCGTCGAGCAGGCGCCGCGAATAATCGGGACAGTGTTCGATGGCGATGCGGTGCGAGTCTTCGCCCGGGTGACCGGCGCGAGCGTACCCGACCAAGTGACGCTCCGCTGCAATACCCAGCGCGGCGCCAAGTCGTGGACCGTGGCCGTAACGCCGGCGCGAAAGGGCAACGCGGTGCTGGGGACGTTCTGGGCCCGGGCGATGATCCGGATGCTGGAGGATGAACTGGACCCGGCTCGCCCAGCCGAAGCGGAAATGCGGGAGCGAGCGCAACTGGTGGCGCTGTCGAAGCAATACGGCGTCCTCTGTGGCGCGACGGGTTTCATCGCCGTGGAGCATCGCAGCGAGGCCGAGCGGAACGACGGACGGCCGGCGTTGCGCCGAGTGCCGGTGATGCTGGCCAGAGGCTGGGGCGCGGTTGCGGCGGGCGGAATGGCGCCGATGGCATGCGCGCCGGCAATGCCGGCACCGGCAGCAATGGCTCCGCCACGCGGCGTGCCCGGCATGTTACGCAGATTCAGCAAGAGCCTGGCCGCAGGATTCGGGTCCAAGAGTCGCATCGCGGCCCAAGACCTCACCATGGATGATGGCCTGTTGGATCTGTGCCGCGAGATCGATGACGCCAGCGTCGGGGAAGTCTGCGCCTCCGCGGCGTCCGCACCGACCACCCCGGTAGCCGGCCCGCCGCCTGCCGCCGACGACCTATTCTCACTCCTCGGCACGCAGGACGCCGACGGCGCGTTCGGCAAGCCCGCGACATTGGCCACGCTGCTGCAGAAGTCGAGCCGCGATATTCGGAATCTGACGCAACGGATCAAGGCCCTGCTTGGCCGGGCCGCCGCCGGAAAGACCGAACGGATCGTGCAGACCCTGCTGGCCATGTTCCTGCTCCGACAGCATTTCACCGATCGGCGGCGGGCATGGAAGCGCGCGTGGAACAAGGCCCGAAGTTTCGTCGCCAGCAGCGCCGGCGTTGCGCCGGAGGAAGTGGAGCACTGGGTCGGGGAACTGGGTGCATGACACTTTGGGCGGCGGTTCGGCGGCCTGAAGGGCCGAAAGAAGTCAGCCCAGGGTGTGCGTACTCGCATACCCTGGGGTGTTTGCCGAACCCTACCGCCCCGCCCTGTAGGGCGGGACGTCATTTGTTGTCCAATACCCAGGGTATGCGAGTACGCAAATATCTGGGCTGGCTTCCTCGGCCCCGTCAGGGCCAATATCGCTCCCGCCGAAAACGTCATGCACACCCGTTCCGGCCATCGACGGAACCGGAATTGATTGCCCCCGCCCTGCCGCTACAATCGCCCCGTTCTATTTGAAGGGCTCGTATGGCTTACACAGTCCTGGCCAGGCGGTATCGTTCCGCGACCTTTGACGAGGTCGTGGGGCAGGACCATGTTGCGCGGACCCTCAAGCGGGCGATCGAGTCCGGGCGAATCTCCCACGCCTACCTCTTCAACGGCACCCGCGGCGTGGGCAAGACCTCCATGGCCCGCATCCTGGCCAAAGCCCTGAACTGCGATAATGCCACCGGCCCGACCACCACCCCCTGCGGCGAGTGCCGCTCCTGCCAGGGCATCGCCCGCGGCGACGACATGGAC
>JANYKD010000219.1 GCA_025361735.1 Phycisphaerales bacterium | reverse complement strand
GTCTGGCGCCAGGCCACCAAGTATAATGTTCCCCGCCTGTGCTTCATCAACAAGATGGACAAGATCGGCGCGGACTTCGAGTTCAGCTTTAACAGCATCCGCGAACGCCTCGGCGCCCCGGCCGTCGCCGTGCAAATCCCCATCGGCCAGGCAGACACGTTCAAGGGCATCATCGACCTGATCCTTGGCGTCGCCATCTACTACAAAATGGATGACGAGAAGGACAAGGGCCGCACCGCCGTCGAAACGCCCATCCCCCCCGAGGAACTCGATCGCTACAACCACTGGCGCCACGAAATGATTGAGAAGGTCTCCGAAACCGACGACGTCCTGATGGACAAGTACCTCCAGGGAATCGAGCCGACGGAAGAGGAAATCCGCAAGGGCCTCCGCAAGGCCACCTGCGATTTCAAACTTCACCCCGTGTTCTGCGGGTCCGCCCTGAAGTACGTCGGTGTCCAGCGCCTCATCGACGGCGTCATCGACTATCTCCCTTCGCCGATGGACAAGCCCGTGACCGTGGGCACCGATCCGAAGGACATCACCAAGATCCTCGAGCGCAAGCCCGATCCCCGCGAGCCCTTCTGCGGGCTGGTCTTCAAGATTGTCAACGACCAGCACGGCGATCTGACCTACGTCCGCATCTACTCCGGCACGCTTGAAAAAGGCAGCCGCGTGCTCAACTCCAACCGCGGCAAGCGCGAGAACATCTCCCGCATGTTCCAGATGCACGCGGCCGACCGCAACCCCATCGACGTTGCCGAGTCCGGCGACATCGTCGCCTGCATCGGCGTCAAGGAAGCCATCACCGGCGACACGCTCTGCACGGACGAGTTCCCGATTCTCCTCGAGCGGCCGACCTTCCCCGAGCCGGTTATCAGCATGTCCATCGAGCCAAAGACGGCCGCCGACAAACAGAAACTCGGTGAGGCCCTGACCACGCTCCGCCGCGAAGACCCGACCTTCCTCGCCCACTACGACGAAGAAACCGGCCAGACCATCATCGCCGGCATGGGCGAACTCCACCTGGAAATCCTTCGCCTCAAGCTCACCCGCGACCACAAGGTCGAGGTGCTCGTGGGCAAGCCCAAGGTCGCCTACAAGGAAACCATTTTCGGTACCGCCTCCGCACGCGGCAAGCACGTCAAGCAGACCGGCGGCCGCGGCCAGTTCGGCGACTGCACGCTCACCATCGCCCCCTTCAACGGCGTCGGCGTCGAGCCCGAAGTCCTCAAGAAGCTCGGCTGGGAAGACGGCATCGCCTTCGAGAACAAGATCTTCGGCGGCACCATCCCCAAGGAATACATCCCCTCCGTCGAGTACGGCGTCCGCCAGGCGGCCAAGACCGGCGTGCTGGCCAACTACCCGATGGTCAACATCAAGGTCACTCTCACCGACGGCTCCTATCACCCCGTCGACAGTTCGCAGATCGCCTTCGAACTGGCCGGCTCACTGGCCTTCAAGGAAGCATGCAAGCATGCCGACCTGCAGATTCTCGAGCCGATCATGAAGGTGGTTGTGACCGTCCCCGAGGAGTTCGTCGGCAACGTCACCGGCGACCTCAACCGCCGCCGCGGCCTGATCATCGGCGGCGACCAGCGCGACAACACCCGCATTGTCGAGGCCGAGGTTCCGTTGAGCGAAATGTTCGGCTACACCACCGAACTCCGCTCCATGTCCACCGGCCGCGCCAGCAGCGTGATGGAACCGCTGAAGTACAGCCCCGTCCCCCGCAGCGTCCGCGAGGAGATCATCGAGAGCCGCTGAGCCATCGCATCTACAGACGTAAGCAAAGGGAGGCCGGATCATTCCGGCCTCCCTCTTTTTCATATGCAATATCAGTCTGCGCCCCGGCCCCAGCGGGGCCGCGGACTGTAGCCACGAGTGCAGCGCAGCCGCCGCAAGGCGGGCGAAGCGCAACTCGTGGAAACCGGTAAATCCCCCCTCATCGCCCCGGCGGGGCGACGGGAGCTTTGGACTGCGGCGGCTCGACGCCGCTTTTCCGGTTGCGTTGGCCCGCGCGTCGATCGTTCGACTCGGAGCGAACCGCTGACACGGCAAATTCAAACATCTCATTCAGTTGGGAATATTGTGCTGGATCGGCGACATGACCGTGGCATGATTGGTTGTCACGAG
Source organism: Phycisphaerales bacterium (assembly GCA_025361735.1). GTDB lineage: Bacteria > Planctomycetota > Phycisphaerae > Tepidisphaerales > Tepidisphaeraceae > JANYKD01. The sequence continues at coordinate 28,781 of JANYKD010000219.1, read as the reverse complement.
CCGAACGATGTGGTACGTTTTCAAGCATCTTTGTGATCGCTATTTATCCAATACCCGGTCACGCTGATTACGGAGGAGCACTGCAATGCCATCTTCTGATAACCCTGACAATGAATGGAAGTCGCTCTGGGATGCCCGCCAATCCGCCCTGACCTCCGTCCTTGGCGAAACGGATGGAATGGTGCTGCACGCCTTGATACCCTTTCATCTCGGCGGACAAGCGGATGTCATATGTTTTCACAACCACGTTCCCGGCCGGGTCGCCGCGACATGCGAACTCCTTGGCGAAGAATCGCAAAAGAAGAACCAGCTCGGTACATACGAGTTGATGATAGCTCATCGCGATGACAACACCTGGGGGCCAAACCTCATTTCCCGGCTGGCACGCTATACCTGCGATGCCGTGCTCGAACCGGGACACACGATGGATATCGGGCCGGCGGTACCTGAAGGCTCGACGATATCCGGGTTCCTCTTTGTGGATTACAGCCGCTTCAAGTTTCGCGGCGAGAATGCCGGACTGCTGCTGTGTATCGGAGTGACAGCGGACGAAATGGCCGCGTGTCGCCAACGCAAGCAACAGGAAATCTTCGACACACTGAAAGCGGCTGGCGTATATCCATACACCGATCTGTTCCGACCGTCAGTTCTGAAACCGGCCCAAGGGAGCGTTTGGCGACGTTTCTTCGGTGGCAAATCCTAACGGTGCATGGCTTCCTGCTTCACGGTCCCCGTTTCGGCACGGAGACCATCATGGATCCATCGTTGCGCAGGCTTCCGATTGCTTCCATTCGCCGGCCGGCGACCTCGAACGGGATAATCACACGCGAGGCATTGGCCTTATCGACATACGGCGGATAGACGCGGAGGCGGCCGGACTCCTCGCCGACGAGGGAATACGTCGCACCTAGGCCTTAAACAAGCGTAGTCTGTTAGCTCATTATGTAGCACAATAGATACGTACCACAACTTTCCGCGCCGGATCTCGTGTCGGGCGGCATCCTGCGATTGTCTTGTGTTGGTCTCTGTTCTGCTCCCACGTTCGGCGGCCGCGGCGAATCAGGGCGTCCTTACCCTGACATCAAATGTTGCCCGTCAGCACTGCAACGGCTGACGCATGGCCTCGGCCAGTCGCAGCAGCGACGCCGCCCAGGGGTTCCAGGCCAGCAGCCGGTAGACAATCCGCCGCCCCGTCCGCACAATCTGGCAGGGCAGTTGAATCAGCGCGTTTACAAATCCCTTGAACTCCATCTTCAGAATCGACCGCTTCTGCTCCCGGTGCTTCTCGGCCGGCGCGCCGGGCGTCACCGGCAGCAGCAGCCCGCACCAGGCCTTGAGCGTCCAGGCCAGGCTCGACATGACCATGTACGCCCAGTTGCTATGCAGATTGTCCAGCGGGTTACGCATCGAGCGCACGCCATTCTTGAGCTGCGCGATCAGGTTCTCCTGGTCGCAGCGGTCGTTGGCGGAAAACACCACTTCCTCGGCCGTGCTGGTGCGGTCGTTGGTGATGTAGAAGAAGTAACGGTATTCGTCATAGAGCCGTGCCTGCCCCTTCTCCACGGAGATCAATTTCCGCAACACGATCATTCGGAAGCTCTGCTTGCACAAGTCCGGCCGATGCTCGAACTCGGCCACATCCTCCCATTGCAGCACCAGGTTCTTGAACTCCTTCTCCCGGACGATCTGCTCTTTGACGTTCTCCGGTTTGGTCCGTTCCTGCGTCTGGACCTCGTACCGGGCCGGGCGCTGCAGACGCCGCCAGTCGCACTCCGCCAGCGCCTGGGCCCGGGCCACCATGGGCTTGCGGGCGTCGGCCCCGAAGTAGAACGTCACGTAGCCGCTGTTGTGCCACTCATCCAGCTTCCAGGTCTGCATGAAGTCCGTGTCGCCGCGGAAGACGACATGCTCGAAACCGGCAAGGCGGCAGAGATCCAAGGTCTTGTCCAGGTACTCATCGGCCTGTTCGTGACTGGGACGGTTGCCGGAACGGTTGACCAGATAGAGCGGCTCCTTGGTATTGGCCAGCGAGACCAGCAACGGGTGATAGCCCCACTGCCCATCGTAGGAGATGTTCATGCCCTCTTTGCATTCACCATAGGTGGGGGCGATGGTGCCATCTGCATCAATGACCGCCAGCTTGAAAAACTCCTGCGGCTGCTGCTTCCAGACCGCGAGTCGCGCCTGGTTGAACGTCTCCATGAGCAGCAGCACCTGCTCGTCGGTCTGGAACCGGCGGCAGAAGTCGCCGGCCGTGGTGGGGTCGGGGATGCGGATCGCACCCAGGGCGTTGAGATAGGCCTCGTCGTTGCGGCGCAGCTCCAGATCCTCAAGACAGGTCCCGCCGGCCAGGATGTTGTAAGCGATGTTCAGCACATGATCGCTCTCGTGGTAGGGCAGGTGGAACTTGAGGACGTGAATGTACTGGTCGATGAGCTGGGGCAGGCCGATGTTCCGGGCCATGAGGTGGATGGCGCCGATGCCGCCCGCTCCCAGTGCCAGGGTCCGGTCGGCCACTTGGTAGACCACGTTGGACGCGGCCAGCACGCGGCCGGCCTGATTGCGAAAGCGGCGATTGGCCAGCCGTCGTTCGATTCGGCGCTTGCGTCGGGAGAGTTTTTGTTGTGTAGTATGGTTCACTCGAAACGCCTCCTTGCTGTGAGTGTTTGACTACTACACAGACCCCGCCGATGCGGAAAAGACAGGCGTTTTGAGTATTTTCTTTTATGGCCAGAGCAAGAATCTGACAGACTACGCTTGCTTAAGGATTAGTCGTGTCCGACCCAAGCTGAGTGTCCTGTCCCAGCTGAAGTCCCGGCGTGCCGTTGGTTTCGCGATAGAAGTTCACCCGGGTCGCAGTGCCCCGTACGTCCTGCGCCAGCAATGTTATGGGGAGACCCGACCAGGCCGGGTCCGTCGTGGTTGTCAGTGAACCGATGCTCGGCGGCCGGAGCGTGCTGGTGCATTGAGCTGGGGCGCTGGTGGTGTTGCTGGCCTTGTCCGTCGCCACAGCATAATACGTATAGGTTCCGGCCGTCAGGGCACCGGTCGACACCGCAAGCGACCACCCATCCAAACCAGAGCCATCTGTCCCGATCTGCACATCTGAGTCCGCCTGAAGTCCCACGATGCCGTTGCTTTCACGGTAGAAGTTCACTCCTGTCACGGACCCCAGCACGCCCTGCGCTGTCAAGAACATGGTTTGGCCAGAATACACTTGCCCAGGGGTGCCCGTCAGCGAATCGATGCTGAGCGATGTACTGGTTGGTTTGACCACGATGGTACTGGTTGTTGCTATTGTATTGCTGGTGTTGCCCAAGGCGTTGGTCGCAACAGCATAATACGTGTAGACCCCGGCCGGCAGGCCGCGCGTCGAAACCGTCCACGACCAGCCGTTCCCGCTGCTCGACGTCCGCCCCAGCAGAAGATCCGAGTTCACCTGAAGTCCCGGTGTGCCGTTGGACTCGCGGTAGAAGGATGCTGTCGAGGCCATTCCAAGCACGTCTTGTATCGTCAATGTGATCGGTTCGTCCACGTAAGGCCGATCAGGAGCGGATGTCAGCGTACCGATGCTTGGTGGCAGGGTCGTGATGGTGGTCAGTACCGCGTTGCTTGCATTGCCAAAGACGTCGGCCGCCACAGCGTAATACGTATACGTCCCGGCCGGCATTCCGGCGACCGAGGTCACCCACGACCAGCCATCCGAGGCGTTCCCATCTGAACCGATCGACGTATCCTGCCCCACCTGAAGTCCCGGTGCGCCATTGCTCTCGCGGTAAAATCTCACGCTGGCGACCGGTCCCATGACATCGATCGCGGTGAGAATCAAGGGCGCGCCCGAATAGGACGGGTCCGTCGTCTGCGTATTATCCGTCAGCGCACCGATGCTCGGTGGCCGTATCGTGTTGGTGGTCTGTGCGATGTTGCTCGCATTGCCAAAGCTGTCGCTCGCAACCGCGTAGTAGGTGTATGTCCCGGTCGCCATGCCACCGGGCGAGGTCGCCCACGACCAGCCATCGGAGCCGTTCCCATCTGAACCGATCAGAGCATCCTGACCCGCCTGAAGCCCGGGCGTGCCGTTGCTCTCGCGGTAGAACTTCACGTTCGCGACCGTCCCCAGAACATCGACCGCCGTGAGGATCACGGGTTGGCCGGAATAAGCCGGGTCCGCCGCGTCCGCCAACGAACCGAGGCTCGGTGGCCGGATCGTGTTCGTGGTCTGCACGACGCTGCTGGCATTGCCAAAGCCGTCGGCCGCCACAGCGTAATACGTGTACGTCCCGGCCGCCATTCCAGCGGGCGAGGTCGCCCACGACCAGCCATCCGAGGCGTTCCCATCTGAACCGACCAGCGTATCCTGCCCCACCTGAAGCCCCGGCGTGCCATTGCTCTCGCGGAAGAACTTCACGTTCGTCACGGGCCCCAGGACATCGATCGCCGTCAGGATGATGGGTACACCGGAATAGGAAGGATCCGCGGTGTCCGTCAGCGCGCCGACACTTGGCGGCCGGATCGTGTTGGTGGTTTGTGCCGTATTGCTCGGATTGCCAAGATTGTCGGTCGCGACCGCGTAATAGGTATATGTGCCCACCGCCATTGCGGCGGGGGACGTCGTCAACGACCAGCCATCAAAGCCGCTCGTATCCGTGCCGAGCAGGGTATCCTGGCCCACCTGAAGCCCGGGCGTGCCGTTGCTCTCGCGGTAGAACTTCATGGTCGTCACAGGACCCAGCACATCGGCCACCGTGAGGAGGATCGGCACGCCTGAATAGACCGGGTCGAGTGTGTCTGTCAGCGCGCCGATGCTTGGCGTGCTGATCGCGATGTTCTTCGCGCACCCCAGAGAGCCGGCGGCTCCCGGCGCCGCGAGCAGGAGGCTAGCGTTGTTCCCCGCCGCGTCCTGGATTGTGGCGCCATTCAACACCAGCGAGCCCGTCGAACCGTAGTCCAGATCGTAGCTATTCTGTAGTGCTCCGACCGGGTAGTTGAATGTCAACACATTGCTGCCAGTTCCGCTCACATACGCGGCTATCCCGCCGCTGTTCAGCTGCAGCGTGGGAACGCCGACGGCGGTGTTGACTGTCACGGCCTCACTGAAACTGACCGTGATCGGTATCGTCGCCCCCAGGCCGTATGTCCCATCGGAAACAGTTGCGAATACCCCTGAGACTGCAGGCGCGGTTGTGTCTGGCAGCGTTGTTGCGTTGCCGAAGTCCCTGCCGGTCGCCACCTGGCCGGCGTGGAGAGTCACTGAAGGCGTGCTGGTGCCAGTCGCGATACCCGCACTCACGTCGTCGATGTGGACATTGAAGAACGAGAGCGAGTCCTGTTCAACGAATGCAATTCGTACTGTCTGTCCGGCAAAGTCGGACAAATCGGCCCTGCGAGCGGTCCAGTCAGTTTCCAATGCATCGCCGGGATTCGTCGAGAAGACGGTGGTCAACACTTTGTTTTGTGTGTCCCTGATTTCGACCCGGTACTCCTGGTTCGGGTCCTGAAATGAATCGGCGTGGTTTCGAATCCGATCCACCCAGCGGAGCACCGTGGGGCCGACGCTGGGGATTGCGACGTCCTGATACAGGACTGACGTAGCGGCGCTGGATTGATCGGACATCGCACTGTAGGCACCCTCGAATGGCGGTAGCGGGCCATCGGGAGACGCGGGATCAACGGTGCCATCATTGATGACGAAACCGCTGGCCGCGGGAGCTTTGCCGGAAGTATCGAGCGTCCAGCCGGAAAAAGTGCCCGTTTCGAACCCGCCGTTGACAATCAAGTCATTCGCAACGGTAGTTGGATATGTCCGTTGCCAGTCACTTTGCATCACCTCGGTCACCCAGTAGGTGCCGGCCGCCAGGCCGGTAAACGCATAACCGCCTCTCGCATCTGTGACCGTCGAAGGGCATTGGCCGTGTCCCGGGTCGAGGGAGACTGTCCAGTTGGGCAAGCCGGGTTCCCCGGCATCGCGCACGCCATCTGCGTCCAAGTCGTTCCACACGGTTCCGTGGATTTCCGCCGTAGACGGGTCGGCCGATGCCTCAAGCATGACCGAAGCGCCGCGGGCGGCTCCAGCCGCGTCGAGGAACAGCCTCAGTTCCAATCGCTCGATGATAGCTGCCGCCGCCCGGTGGGTTGCAGGACCGCCACGAGTACGACGGATGTGGCGTGGAACAACCGGACGCTTGTGGAATTTCGGCGCAAATGACATGTGCTTTCCTCCGCTATCAATCTGTGTGCAACAGACCCTTTCCCGCCATCGACCACGTGATCCCCCGCGGCGCTTCCGCCCCGCATGCTGGATCGCTCCGGGCCAAACCAATAAACGGTCGGGGCAGCAATACCGGACAAACCACTCCGCAAATTCTGCCGCGCAATCGCCCGTGTGTCAAGGTAAATCTTCCAATTCTGCGCCCAACCGCAGACCACGCGGCGTGCGGTGCATTGCCGCCAGTCGGTATGAATCACGGCGACAAAGTGTCACTTCGCACATCTGGCCAAAAAGCCCGCCCTCGATCCACCGAGCTTGCAGATAACTCCAGAATGGGCCGATGCGTCGAGTCCGTCCGTTACGCCAACAGGCTACGCGCTACAGAATCCCGCAGATCATTTTCCGGCCGGATCCGTACTCGCCGGCCGCGTCGCGGCCGCCGCCATTGCCTTCTTGAGCGCCGCGAGTGTGGAGGCATGGCCGGGCCGATGCCGCAATGATGCCTGGTAGGCCCGCACGGCCTGCCCCGGCCGATTCGCCTGCATCATCGCGCGCCCGAACTCTTCATATTGCGCACCCAGATCCATCTGATGTCCGGGTGGCCACCCTTCGACGATTTTCATCGCCCGATAGAAGTGGTCGGTCGCTCCATCCAGGTCTCCTGCCGCGAAATCCATCACCGTCAATCGCTGGTTCGCCTGATAAAAGTCCGGGTTGATCGCAAATGCCTCAAGCAGCAGCCGGCGAGCCTCCTGCCGTTGTCCGGCCGCGAGGGCGATATCCGCAAGTGCCGTGTGGGCTGCGAAGCTCTGCCGGTTTACCGCCAGCGCATGCCGCCAGAAGTCGTGGTTGTTCTGCCAATGCGATGTCTGCATTGCGCTACGGAGCCCCAAGGCCGTCAGCACAACAGCAGCGACCAGTGCGCCGGTTCGTGCCGGCATACGCATGCAGATCGCCGCCCCCGCCAGCGCAACACCGAGCATCGGCAGATAAAGATAGTGATCCGCGGTAGTCGAGTAAATCTGGAACAGATGTGGCGTGATGCCCAGCGTCGGCAACGCCGTCCCCAGCGTCAACAAGCCTCCGACGGCGAGTAGTCGATGTTCCCGGCGGATTCGCCAGAGAATGGCCGCCAGTGCCACGGGCGCGACCCAGATGGCGTAGCCCCACCCGTGGCTCATGACCACTCCTGGAATTCGGCCATAATCGACGGCCAGCCATGCCGGCCAGAGCAGCTTGTACAGATAGAACGCGGCGGCGTCGCCCATGACAAACGGGCGTTGCCACAGGGGTACGCCGGCATAGGTGGGCATCCAATAGCGGGCCAGAGCGCCGAAGCAGATCGAAATTGCCAGCCACGGCGACAGCTCAACCAACACCGTCTTCAGTGGCCTGCGGCACGCCTGCCAGCCCACCAGCACCGCCACTCCCGTGGTGACGACGCCTGTCGACTTGGAGAAGATCGAGGCCAGCAGGCAGACAATACCCAGCAGATAGAAGATGGCCGCCCATCCGCCCCGCTCGCGGGTCCTGGTCCAGCGGACATAACACGCTGTCGCTAATATGGCGAAGCAGCCGAACAGCACGTCTTTGAGTCCCGACGCCCAGGCCACCGATTCCACCTGCACCGGATGCAGCGCGAACAGCAAGGCCCCCGCCGTTGCAGGCCAGGGCCGGCCCACGATCTGAAGCAGCAGCCAGTAAGCCGCCAACGCGGCGCCGGCATGGACGCACAGGCTGCATGCGTGGTAGATGGATGCGTTGAGTGTGGCTCCCATTTCGCCGGGCACGCTCACGCGGGCCAGCGGCGCCAGCGCCCCCCAGAGCGTACGCGTCAGCGGGAGATACTCCCAATCTTCAGTGTGATACCAGTACCAGCCGATTTTCTGCACCGTGGCCGGGTTGTAACGGGCATTCTGGAAGATCGCGTTATCATCCCACATCACGAATTCATTCATCACCGCCGGACAATAAACGAGCAACGTAACAGCGACAACGAGCAGTGCGTGCCAACGGGCCTGAGGCATAAGTTCCCTTAAATTACCCGAAACGCGGCGATGTGCCACGTGGGGTTTTACCTTCGATCGATCAATGGGGATTTCACTCTTCCTGCCGCTGAGCCCTGGCAACTGACAACAATCCTCCATTTCAATTGGCACCGCGCCCGCGGCGTGGTACAATCCCAGCCAGTCAGTGACGGAGTCACTGTACCATCGGCCTGTCACCGGCCGATATCGGAAGGAGCCGATATGTCACAAGCCCCCAAGACCCTTCCCGATCCCTTGGAAGTTGCCGCGGCCGAGTCCGGACCCAATGCGGATGAGATTCTCTCGCAGCTTGCCGGCGAGGAGATTGATCGCCTGCTGGCCGAGGCCGAATCGCCCCGCAGCGATCCGGTCCCTCAGGTCGCGGTTGCCAAATCAACAACACCCGCTCCACCTGCAGCACCCGCGGCGTCAGGCAAGTCAGCCGAGCAGGATCTCAATCAGCAACTCGACGCCCTCTTTAATCAACTCAACGACGAGGCACCCGAGGCACCCGCCCCTCCTGCGGCGTCAGGCACGCCCGCTGGTCAGGATCTCGATCAGCAACTTGACGTCCCCTTTAATCAGCTCAGCGAGGAGACACTCGCGCCCTCCGAACCGGTCGTTGTACCCACACCGGTGACCTTGCCGACTGCGGTGCCGCCGAAGCCCACGCTTGCCCAGTCGGCACCAATCGAACAACCGCAAGTTCCTGCCGTGGGAAAGTTGCAGGCTGCCCCCGCAGTCGCCACTCCGGCCCAAGTCACCACGTCCCTCGAAAACGACGTGTTGGCCGCCACGGAACTGGCCAGAATCCCCGAGGCTGCGGCCGCCAAGGAACCAGCACCTCGCCCCAAGCAGAAAACCGAATCCGGAGAATCTCGGGTTTCGCTGTTCTTGCGTCCAGTCGCCTGGCTCAGCAGCTTGTTCCCCGAGACCGCACTGGACTGGATGGGCAAAGTCGCCATCCTGACCACCATTAATGCCATGGTCATCTTCGCTTATATCCTCATACGCAGACACTAGTTTGCATCGCGCTGGGAGTACCACGGGCTATGAATGCGGTGCCATGACCGCGGCCAGGCGTCCCGTCAGACCCCGGTCGCGGCGGTGCGAATAGAATTCTTCAGAGTCCCGCCAGGTGCAGCATGCGGAGATGTCGATCTGTTCGGGTGGCACGCCGAACCTCCGCAGCTGAATTGCCACTGTCTGACGCAGATCAACCAGACCCTTGCCGCCGGCAGTGGAACGAATCGGAGCCTCCTTGCCCCAGGTCCGCACGAACTGCTCCAGTACTTCCGGCCCAACCTCGAACGCATCCAACCCTATACAAGGTCCTATTGCCGCCAGTAGTTCTCCGGCCAGATGCGCCGTCCCGCACAACTGCTCCGCGGCCCGTGGCACAACCCCTGCCACGACGCCGCGCCAACCTGCATGCACAGCCGCCACGCGTCGGCCGTCCCGGCTGGCGAGCAACACAGGCACGCAGTCGGCAACCCGTACACTAACCGCACATTGGCTATCGGAGGTGATGATCCCATCAGCTTCAACAACGGGCAGTTCTGCCGTTTCACGTGTAGCTTCGATGACGTGCGTGCCATGGACCTGCGATACGCGCGTCAGGATCTGACGATCAAATCCTGCGGCCTGCAGGAGTCGCTGGTAGTTTTGTCGGATGTGATCCGGACTGTCCTGCACCGATTGTCCGGAGGGATTGCCGAGGTTAAGTGAGTCGAATGGCGCCTCGCTGACTCCGCCGAGCCGCGTGGAGAACGCATGGGGCGATCCGGCGGCCGCCAGCAGCGAAGAGCGATAGAAAACGACGCCGTCGCTGGAGCGAATCCGTTCCATCATGGTACGGATCCTACCGCAATCGCCCCTGCAATGGTAAGATTTCGTGCGATGGCCGCGCATCGGTTCGGCCGCATGCGTAACCCGTAGACCAGCCGCAGAGAGACTGCGGCCCGCCCTGTCGCAGGAGAAGATATGCCCTTCAGCCGCACTCCACGCATCGCCGTATTCCCTGGCCAGTTCGATCCCATCACGTATGGCCATCTGGATGTAATCCGCCGGGGTGTGACGCTCTTCGACGAGTTGATCGTGGCGGTTGGACAGAATCCTGAAAAGCAGGAGATGTTCACGATTGAGGAACGGCTGGCGATGATCTCGGAACTGCTGGCGGACATTCCGGGCGCACGGGCGGCCCGCTACGATGGCCTGACGGTGGATTTTGTTCAGTCGGTACGCGCCAACGTGATCTTGCGAGGCATTCGGGACGCGTCGGATCTGCGTTACGAGTTCCAACTGGCTCTGGCAAATCGGGCGGTAGGGGGTGTCGAGACGGTTTTTGTGATGACCGGTGAGCAGCACGCGATGACTTCGAGCAGTCTGATCAGGCAGGTCGTGGCTCTCGGAGCGGGCGTTGATAAGCTCGTACCGCTTGTACCACCCAACGTCGTGGCAATGTTGAAGCGGATCCACCTGTCGCCTCGCCATCGTCGCCTGACCATCGACACCCCGAGCGAGTAGCAACGATTTCTGAGTGAATCTTCATAAAAAGCGATTAATACTTGAACTGTAATGTGACTTGCGGCATACTATGTGATAGTGAGAATGGTGTTGGCAGTGTTGCCGACCCGATAAATAATGCCTTGGCGATGTTCGTCAGGGCTAACTGAGGTCCATCGCGGAGAAGTGGAAGACGTATCGACGCACGGCGAACAGCCTTCGGGTTGACGCTTAACCGCAATCATTCATATTTCTATATTTGATTCACGTCGATCACGCTTGACTGCCTCAGCCCGCGATGCATTACGAAAGGAGCGTCCAATATGACGCACCGTACTGCTCGTCGCTCCCAGGGTTTCACTCTGGTCGAGCTGCTCGTCGTGATCGGTATCATTGCCCTGCTTATCTCTATCCTCCTGCCGGCGCTGAACGCCGCCAAGGAACGTGCCAATCGCGTGAAGTGTGCCTCGAACCTGCGTCAGATCGGCCAGGCGCTCAACTTGTATTCCAACGATAACAAGATGTACCCGAGGACGTATTACAACCCCACCACGTCGGCCAGTTCGGGCAACGCCACGTCCGACACCACTTTCTTCACCGGCGGCGCCAAGAACGCCATTGCCTCCAATCCTTTCCCGACCACCACCGGCGGGGCCAGCCCCGTTGGCACCAACAGCGTCATGGCCGCGATGTTCCTTCTGGTTCGCACCACGGACATGAATCAGGAATGCTTTGTTTGCCCAAGTTCAAATCAGGAGAAGGACACCTTCACTGAAAACAGCGGCACCTCGCACTCCAGCAAGGACGTGTCCAACTTCTCCTCCGCCACGAACGTTTCTTACTCGTTCGCCAACATGTATCCGACGAGCAACACGGTTGCCGCCGGTGGCGTGAGCCCGATTATGGCGGGTTACAAGTGGTCGCCCAACGTGACGGCCGACTTTGCCATCGCGGGTGACCGTAACGACGGTACGCCGAATCAGTCGCTCGATTCCGCCAGCCCGCAGAGCGCTCAGCGCGGCGTGAACAGCCGAAACCATGAACAGGACGGCCAGAACGTTCTGTACAATGACGGCCACGTGGAATGGGCCCAGACGTCTTTCGTCGGCGCGAACCGGGACTGCATCTACACCGATGCCGCCACCCAGTCGACCAACAACATCTGGCAGCAGAAGAGCCCGAACACGGGCAGCAAGAGCACCAACGGCGTCGAGCCCCAGCTCGATCTTGACACGATTCTTCTGCCGTTCTTCCATTGATACTCAGGTTGTGCTCATCAGCACGCCTTCCAACAGTCGGCCCGCCTCCGTCACCACGGAGGCGGGCTCTTTTTTGGGATTCTGGATCCGCCGCAACCAATCGCGATTACGCGCATGTTGTTTTCCGTGGATTGACGTCCCATACCATTGACGGCATAGTAGCTCGTACATCCTGGTCATAGGGAACCTGTGAGTGCGGCAAGAATTGCGGGGAACCTTTTTCGTCAGTCGGCGTCTACCAATATGTCGAGCCTGTCAGGAGCCAACCTCGAGACGGATAGCCCGGAGACAACCGGACCATCACGCCATCGCGAGTTGGAGTTGCTCCACAAGGCTCAGACCGGAGACCGCCCGGCCTACGGCCAACTCGTGCTGGTGTATCAGGACCGCCTGTTCAACGCCATCCTGCGAGTGGTCGGTGATCGGGAAGAAGCGCGCGATCTCACGCAGGAAGCTTTCATGCGCGGCTTGGCCAGCCTTGACAGCTTCCGCGGCGAGGCATCGCCGTATACGTGGCTCTTCCGCATCTCGCTGAATCTCGCGATCAGCCGGTTGCGAAAAATCCAGCGGAAACGGGTGTTCTCGTTATCCGTGCCATCGTCTGGCGGCTCCGGAGATGACCAGGCAGCGGGCCTGCTCGAGCGGCTCGTATCGCAGTCGGTTCCCGACCCGGCGCAGGCCGCCGAGAACCGTGAGCGCGACGAGCAGGTGCTCGCGGCTCTGGGCCGGCTCGACGCAGAGTACCGCGCGGTGCTGGTCATGAGAGATATTGAAGGGTTTGATTACCAGGAGATGGCCGAGGTTCTCGGTCTTCCGATGGGAACCCTGAAAAGCCGGCTGTTCCGTGCACGTCTTGCTCTGCGCGACGAGTTGCAGGAGTATCTCGGCGGAAACGGCCGATGATGGAAACCGGGCGACCCGGACGCGTGATGCTATGTCCCAGAACTACGATGACATTCAGGCTCAATTGGCTGCCTACATTGATGGCGACCTGCCGCCCGAGCAGCGCGCCGAGATAGAGAAGTATCTGGCGGCCAACCCTTCGCACCAAGCGCTCCTGGGCGAGTTGGCGACCCATAAGCGGGTTCTTGGCTCGTTGCCTCGTGTCAAGGCGCCAGCCGACCTTACCGAAGAACTGCTGACGCTGCTTGAGCGGGAACAATTGCTCGCCGAGCCGGCGCTTGGTCAGGATCGGTCATTTATCCTGCGCCTCTTCAGCGGACCCGGTTTGGCTGTCGCCGCATCCGTCGCGCTGATGATCGGGCTTGTCGTTGCAGTCTACCACGTCCTGCCCGGGCGGCCGCCGGTGGCAAGCGTCACGCCATCGTCCGACGACGCTGGAGTCAAGCCAGCGCAAAGCCTCGCCAAGAATCTCACGAGTGCAGGCGAGGATCGCAAGACTGGCTTGGCCCCGGACACGGCGATGTCGCCTGCGGTGCTTGCCAAAGGTACTGCCGACAAAGCCACCTGGGTGCAGGAGTTGCACGAGGTGGAGGCGCCGGCGCTGAGACCATCAGCGCAGAATGCCGAGAAGGTGATCTTGACCGTCGCCGCGCCGGATGTTGACCAGGCCAACGGGCAGGTGCTGCGATTCCTCGCTGACAATGACATTGAATGGTCGGTCGGCGCTGACGCCGAGGTCCAGAACTTCCGCAGTCGCAGTTACCCGCGTGTCGTTTCACTGACCGAACCGGCCAGGATTCAGGAATACTCGCGGGCTATTGCGGAGGAACTTAAGAGTACCGGGCAGGCTGACGCATCGAGCCTGGCTGGTGTCGGCGGAGGCCGCGGTGGCGGTGGTGGCGTCGCGGGACGTGCGCCAGTCGTGTCACCAGCCCCGCGCCCCACTCCAGACGGCGGTGGCCAGATGGCCCTCGCTCCGAGCGCTCCTCGGAAGGAAGCCAATTCGTTCGGCGGCATGATTGTCCGGCGGATGTCCAAAGACGATTTGCCGGCCGAGACTCTTCAGCAAGAAGGCCTCGCGAGTGCAAGTACAACGGAACAGAACGGGCAGTTCAAAGGCTATACCAATACGCTTGCCCAAGCCAACAGCCGTACGATTCTGGCTCGTGGGCTCAAGGCCTCACAGGTTGAGCAACTGGCTATGGTGTTCGATGGGCCCGGTCAGGTTCAGGCGGGGCCGGCCGGGCGGGAACTGCACCCGGGGCCAACGGCGTCCACGCTCCGCGGAAGCCTTCCGCGCGACGCAGCCGCACCGCGTGGCCTAGCGGCTGGTGAACAACAAACCGCGGATCCACTCGCCAGGGTCGATCACGAGAAGGAAGCGATGGCATTGGATGGCGTTGAAACGAAGCAGGAACTTGCTGAGCGTCTCCTGGTGCGACCGATGGCCAAACCCGCTGCCGGCATGGTTGACGCACCCGCAACGCAGCCTGTGGCCGGCCCGTCTCCGGTCGTGATTGCTGACCAGGATGCGGGTCTGTTCGACCGCTACAAGTACAAGAAGCAGACCGACCCGGCCGAGAAGCGGGCGGTCCTCCAGTTGGACAGCGCCGCTGTCCTCGTGCCGCCTGCGACGCGCCCGGCCGACCAGGAACTATACGACGTGCTCATCGTGCTCTCATCGCCACCGGTTGCCCCACCGGCGTTTAACGAACCAGCACCGGCAGCGGCTAGTCCCATTCCCGCGGCGGCTCCTGTAACAGCCCCCGCGTCGCGGCCGGTGCCGGATGCGAAGCGGGAATAGCTGTCTTCTGTAGCCGCGATCGCTAATCGCGATTTAACGCCATGTTGCGCGATTCGCCTCGATTAAACCATCGCGGCTACAGATGCGTTCAGGCTTCACACGCCCGTGTGCTGTGTTACCAGCCGCTCGCGGTTGGCGAGGCTGCGCAGGCGATTGATGGCCGAGAGATACGCCAGTGCCGAGGCCTCGAGGATATCCGTGGACAGCCCGCGTCCATGGACTCGCTGGCCACTGTGATCGAGCTCGATCTGCACTTCGCCCATGGCTTCCTTGCCCTTGGTCACCGCGCGTATGCGGTAGTCAATCAACCGGCTCTCAATCTGCGTGATTTTCTGGATGGCCGAGTACATTGCGTCGACCGGGCCGTCGCCGATGGCCAGGCCCTGGCGGATTTCGCCGTTGGTGTCGCGCAGCGTGACGGTGGCCGAGGCGCTGGTCTGCGACTCGGGCATGGTGATTGAGTCTGCCGTGACGTGCAGGCCGCACAGTTCGAACACACCGCGGCTGATCTTGAGCTGGTCGTCCATCAGCGCCTCGAGATCCTCGTCGAAAACTTCCTTCTTCTTGTCAGCCAGCGCCTTGAACTTCACGAACGCGGCCTCGATCTGCTCATCGCTGAGCTGGTAGCCGAGTTGCAGCACGCGGTCCTTGAACGCGTGGCGCCCGGAATGCTTGCCCAGGACCAGCGAGTTCTTGGGGATGCCGACGGTCGTCGGGTCCATGATCTCGTACGTCTCGCGGTATTTCAGCACGCCGTCCTGGTGGATGCCGGACTCGTGGGCGAAGGCATTCTGGCCGACGATGGCCTTGTTACGCTGCACGACCAGGCCGGTGAGGTTGCTGACCATGCGGCTGGCTGGGAAGATTTTCGTGGCGTCAATGCGTGTGCCGATCTTGAAGAAGTCAGCCCGCGTGCGCAACGCCATGACGATTTCCTCGAGCGCCGCGTTGCCCGCCCGCTCGCCGATGCCGTTGATGGTGCATTCCACCTGCCGGGCGCCGTTTTCGACGGCCGACAGGCTGTTGGCGACCGCCATGCCCAGGTCGTTGTGGCAGTGTGACGAGAGGATGATCCCGCGTTCCTTGATGATCGGCAGCTTGCGAATCAGGTGGGCAAAGATCTCGCCGTAGCCTTTGGGTGTTGCATATCCCACGGTGTCCGGCAGGTTGATGGTCGTGGCACCGGCTTCGATGGCCGCCTGGGTGATTTCCTCGAGAAACTCAAACTCCGTGCGGCTGGCGTCTTCGGGCGAGAACTCGACATCCTTGGTGTATGCCGTGGCCTGCTTGATGGCCTCGACGCTGATGCGGATGATCTCCTCCTTGCCCTTACGCAGCTTGTGATCGCGATGGATCTTCGAGGTGGCGCAGAACACATGGATTCGGCCATATTTGGCGGGGCGGATGGCCTCGCCGGCGCGGTCGATGTCCTTGGGCGTGGCCCGGGCCAGGCCGCAGACGATGCTTTTCTGGACGATCTCGGAGATGGCTTTGACCGACTGGAAATCGCCTTCAGAGGAGATCGGGAAACCGGCCTCGATGACATCCACGCCGAGCGACTCGAGCAGCCGGGCGATCTCCAGTTTTTCGGGGAGATTGAGCGTGGCGCCGGGGGACTGCTCGCCATCGCGGAGGGTGGTGTCGAAGATGCGTACGGTTTCCATGACTGCTCCTCAGTTTATTTATCGGGACATTATCTCCCGACTCACCTAACAAAAAACCCCTGCGATATCGACCGCAGGGGCGTAAACTCCGATATTGGAGCCCTGCGATCACGCGCGCGCAAGAAGCAGTCCGGTAAGGACCAACTCAAGCCGAACGTTTCGCGGGGCGAACTGCATACTGAAACAATTAAAGCACTGACGCATGTCTATGTCAACTTTCTTTCATCGGATCCATCATGAAACAACTTTCGTGGTTTGTCGTTCTACCCACAACTTCGGTCAGATGCGGGCGGGGGCACTCCGGCTCGCGATCATGGTTTGCCGCTCTTCTGCTTGCCATCCTCCCTGTCGCGATGGCCGCGGTGCCAGCGTCGCGGCCATCGTCGCCCATGTCGCGCCCTGCGGATCGGCCTGTCACCGAGAAAGTCTCTGTTACGGAGCATGAAATTAGACTCGGCGATCAGGTTCTCCGCTATCGGGCCACGGCCGGGTATCTCACGACGCGGGACGACTCGGGCAAGGAGAAGGCCAACTTCTTTCATGTCGCCTACGAGAAACTCGATGAGCCGGATCCGTCGAAGCGGCCGATCACCTTCGTCTTCAATGGCGGGCCCGGGTCGGCTTCGGTCTGGCTCCATGTTGGGGCTGTCGGGCCCAAGCGTCTGGCGATGAAGGACGACGAAGGTCAAGCGCCCGCGCCACCGTACCGCCTGGTCGACAACGCCTTCACCTGGCTCGAGGCTACAGATCTGGTTTTCATCGATCCGGTCAACACCGGCTACAGCCGGCCGGCACCGGGAGAAAACCCGCAGCAGTTCTTCGGCCTGCGCGAGGACATCTCCGCGGTCGCCGACTTCATCCGGCTGTACGTCACGCGCCAAAAACGCTGGCTCTCTCCGACGTTCATTGCCGGCGAGAGCTATGGCACCACGCGAGCGGCGGGACTTTCGGCGTACCTCTCCGATCGCCACGGCATTGCCCCCAGCGGCATCATCCTCATCTCGACGGTGCTCAACTTCCAGACGCTTGGTCCGACGGACGCCAACGAGACGCCGTTTCCGCTCTACCTCCCCAGCTACACGGCCATCGCTCATTACCATAAGAGGCTCGACGCCGAACTGCAGAAGGACCTGCCGGCCGCATTGAAGGCGGCCGAGAGTTTTGCCATCGCGGAATATGCTCCGGCGCTGGCCCGCGGGTCGGCCCTGCCGGCCGACCAGCGGAAGGCTGTTCTCGCTAAACTCGCTCGTTTCACCGGCCTGCCGGCCGCGTGGATCGACCGCAACGACCTGAAGATCACGCCGACCGAATTTCGCAAACAGCTTCTGACCGAAGACCGACGCATCATCGGCCGGTTTGATGCCCGTATCGCCGGGTTTGATCCGCGGCCCAATTCGCCGATGTCCGAATACGATCCCTCGCTCACGGGCTATCAGCCCGCGTACAGTGCCACATTTAACGACTATGTGCGCCGAACGCTCGGGTACGAGAACGACCTGCCTTATGACGTCTTCGGTAACGTCGGCGGGTGGAAGATGAACGAGAGCGGCTTTACCAATGTGGCCGACGATTTGCAGAGGGCGATCGTTCATCTGCCGCATCTGAAGGTGTTCGTCGCCGCCGGCTGGTACGATTTGGCTACCCCGTATTTCGCGGCCGATTACACGGTGAACCACATGACGGTCGGGCCGGAACTGCGGGCCAACATCACGCAGAGTTACTATCCAGGCGGCCACATGATGTACCACAATCTGGCGGCGATGGAACAGCTCGCGAAGGATGTGAGGGCGTTCATTCGAAAGTGAAGGCTGCGGAATGCAGAGTGCGAAATGCAAAATGAAAAATGAAAAATGGAAAATGAGGAATGACGCGTCTGCGGTGCCGGAACTCCTCGATCTTCATTCTTCACTTTGCATTTTGCATTCTGCATTTGCGGCGTCCGCCGCTACCGCCCCTCGAGGATCTTCAGCGCGCGCTCGACTGCGAGCTTGAGTTGAGCCGCGACGGCGGCGTATTCCACCTGCATGGAATTGATGGCGTTTGTCCCCTCCTTGGCGAAGACGGAATAGCGGGCGAATTTCGCATCCAGGAGCGTCTTCTCCACTTCGGGTGAGAGCAGATATTCCGCCAGCTGTTTTGCTGCGTCGGGATTTGGCCCGCCGCGAACGGTGGCGACGGTGCAGGGGATAGTGAGCGTGCCGATGCCGTCGGCCTCCTGGTCCGGGATGACCATCCGCAATTTGCCCTTCTGCTCGAGGACCGCGTCGCAGTCGTCGTTGTCGGTCAGTCCGACCAGGACCGAGCCCTCACCCACGGATTCGGCCACGACCGAATTTCCACCCAGCAGCTTCGGTTTGTTGGCGGCCAGCGACTTGAAGAAAGCGTCAGCCTTCTCGTTTCCCCAAAGGGCATAGAGCGCGGCAACGTGGCCGGCGGTCGTGCCGGCGCTGGGACGGGCCATGGCGATCTTGCCTGCCAGGGACGGGTCAGCCAGATCCCGGATGGATGTGATCTTCCTGTCCTTGAGGTTATCCGACACCGCGATGACCCGGGCGCGCAGCGCCGTGCCTGCCCAGCGGCCTTTGGAATCGCGATAGACGGGTGGGATCTTCTCGTGTGCGGGGAGCTTGCGCGCGTCGAAGACATCCTGTTCGGCAAGGTTGATGGTGTGGAACACTTCGTTGCCCCACCAGACGTCCGCCTGCGGCTTGGCCCGTTCGGCCAGCAACCGCTCGGCCAAACCGGCCGTGCGCGTGGCTTCGGTGTCGGTCTTGATGATGACCTTGATGCCCGTCTTCTTCTCAAACGCTTGGATGATCGGCCGGGCGACGGGCTCATCGACGCTCGTATAGAGTACAACCTGCTTCGAGTTGCCGCGGTCGCACGAAACCAGCCCGATCACGCAGCACACAGTCGAGAGCAACCCGATCAGCCAATGGATTCTGCTTGTTCCCATAGCACGTCCATTCTGTATGCAAGGGCGCCACGGTCAATCCTGCCCCAACGAAATTTCCGGGTCCTGCGAGAATTATCCGGCTGGGGTTGGACGCACGAACATGGGATTGCGACAGGATGACATGTCTGGATGGATTGTGTTTCGCCGATATCAAGGTCATCAGCCCACGCAGTGATTCCGGCGCAGAACCGTACGGTCGGAACAGCCATGCGGGCCATGTACTGAAAGGAATCAGCCATGTCGAGCATCAGTGGAATCGGAAGTTCGGGAACGTCCCTCGTCCAGTACCTGGAACAACTTCGGAACGCGAGGAAATCCAGCACGTCGGCTCTGGCATCCAGCACCGTTCAAAGCAGTGCCGCCAGCACCACACGGCCTTCCGGCCCGCCACCGGGAGACTTCGACCAGAAGTTGGCCCAGGAACTGGAGTCGCAGGGATTCACCGGAACCAAACTCTCGGACTTGCGGACCAAGATCCAGGAGGCGATGTCTTCGGCGATGAAGAGCACGGACGCGACGACTGACCGCGGGCAATCCGTGCGCACCGCCGTGGAGAAAGTGCTAAAGGATGCGGGCGTTGATGTGGACAAGCTGAATCAGGATATGGGGATCGGGAAGGATGGCCCATCTGGCGCGTCGCAGGCCACGGATGGTTCAAGCGACGCGTCCGAGGCACTGAGCGCATTCATGAAGATGCTCGACCAGCAGGGGATCGATCCCAAGCAGTTCCTCGACCGGCTTGAGTCAATGGTGCAGAATTCCAACGGCCAGGCCGTGGATATTTCAAAGCTGTTCAGCGGTGTGGCGGTGGGTTCGGAACTCGACGTGGTGGCATAAATCGATCAACAGGTCCGGGCACACACCCTTCCCGATTTCGTCGGCGTGCCGCATGGAGGCGGCACGCGACGCGTCGGTTGTCCCTGCCCTGGGCAGTCAGGAATGAACGTTCATGCAATCAGACCGGAACAAGGCATCGCCGTGACCGAGGTTTACACATGAGCATTTCAGCGGTTTCATCCGTGTCCTATTCGACAGGGTCGAGCAGTGCGAACATCGCCCAACTTCAAGCGAAGATGCAGGAACTTGAGCAGAAGATCAAGGACGAGATCCAGAACACAACTGACGCCACCCAGATCAAGCAGCAGAAGCTCCAATTGTATCAGATGCAGATTCAGCAGATCCAGATGCAGATCCAGCAGATTCAGCAGAGCCAACAAGCCAAGGCTGCGAAGGCTGCCAGTGAAGCCGCCCAGCAGCAGAAGGCCACGGCGTCAACGGACAACTCGCAGCAGGTTGTCACACCGGCAGGGTCGATCGATCAAGTGGCATGATTCATCTCCGGCGGGCCGGTCGTTCGCTCGTGGCCGCGATTGCAGTTCGCGCCATCAGTCCCATGTCCGAGGGCGCATCCTTCCGGTAGAGGCTTGGGGCAATGCCCATGGTTCTCTTGAACGCTTTGCTGAAGGCGGCTTCGGAGTCATACCCCACTCGGATCGCCACTTTCTTGATCGGTGCCTGCCCGGAACCCAGCATCTCCGCGGCCTTGCGCATACGGCAACCGGTGAGATACTGGAGCGGGGCCTGGCCCAGAAGTGCCGTGAAGCGCGCGGCAAACGCGGACCGGGAGATTGCGACCGTATCGGCAAGCGACTGCACGGTCCAGGGGGCGTTGGGCGCATCGTGGATGAGACCAATGGCGGTTCCGATCTCAGGATCCTGGATCGCCCGCAACCAGGTTGCGCCGCCCGCTGGCAGACTTGCCAGATGGGCGCGAACGGCTCGTATAAACAGCGTCTGGGTTAAATGGTTGATGACGGACTGCGCGCCCGGTTCAAACCGGCTGGTTTCGCGGTTCAGCATGTCCACTGTGTCCTCCAGCCACGCGGCGCCGCCACCCTCACCGGCCTGTAAATGCAGCAGCGGGGGCAGGTCCGATAGCAGGCGGTTGTCGTGGGGATCTCCGATGAAGAACACTCCATGGATCATGCTGGTTACAGTCCCACCGCCGCCGGCGATGATCCCCTTGCGCTGCCTGGACCGTTCGGGGGGATGAATCTCCCACACGGGCAGGATCGGGCTGGAGAGACTGTCGCGCAAGATATGAGCCGGCCCGCGCAACAATATGACCAGATCACCCGCGGCAAGCGGCACCGGAGTCGCGAGGCACGCCGCATCCAATACGCAGTTGCCCCCTGTGATCACATGAAACGCGCCGGTGGGACACGGCCACCGGTCCCTTGGCGGCAGGGGGATGCAATCCCGGGGCGGTAGAAACTGCGGTGGAAAATCGGTGGGCCCTTGCGGAAAACGAATGCCCCAAGGGGCGCTGAGTTGGCTGCTTCCCCAAACCAGGCTTCGCAGGTGGATCGTATCGAGGATGCCACTGAGCGCATCGACGGACTCATCGGGGTAACCAGACGGCTCCCTTGCCGAATTCCCTGCGAAAGGCATGCGAATGCTGGCCATTGGTTCTCGACCAGTCATGTGCATCAGGGTGCTGATGGCACACACCGGCTTCGATGGGTAATGGCCGTCCAAGCGGGGAGGGGGGGACAAGTTTCGGATTTGGTTTCTGTCGAAAGGCCCCGCGAGGCATTGCCGCGCGGGTCATGGCTCTGGATCAAACAGTCCCCGAGGCAGGCGGCCAGTCGGCCGGCGCATACACGGGTGGCTGTCCTTCTGACAGTAGGCGGGCTGGTTTCCGAAGGCTTGTCCGGCCGAGGCTATGCCAAATGCGAGAGGGTTTCGTTGCTGGCGCGGTCCGTGACCTTGTCCACCTTGTTCTTGCCAGTCGTATTCAATATGAACAGGTCCGACCCGTTGCCACCGGTCAGCACATCCGCGAAACTGTCCGCGGAAACCGCCGGCGACTTGAGGAAGACCGTTCCGTTCAAACCGCCGCTGGTGCCGATGATGTGGGCCACCCGCTGGGCATAAGTTGCGTTGGTGCGAGTCCACTCTTTCTGCAAAGCCCCAAGTGACACGAAGTTACTGTCGAGCGTCGAGGCATCGGATTGGAGAAGGTCATCGCCGTCGCCGCCCTTGAGCGTGTCGGAACCTGCGCCGCCGAAGAGGATGTCGCGCCCGCCGTTGCCGTTGAGCGCATCGTTGCCGGTGCCGCCCACGAGAATGTCGTTGGCGTCGCCGCCGTTGAGCGTGTCGTTGCCGCCTTCGCCGAAGAGGTCGGTCTGGAAACTCACGCCTTTGGCGATGGTGATGACATCGTGGCCGGCGCGGCCGAAGACCTGAATTCGGCCGGTTGGTTTGAATGTGCCGATGACCTTGGTTCCGATGGTGACTTTCACCTGGCCGCCGGAGACGGGACTGACGAGGATCGTGTCGTTACCCGTAGTGCCGCCCACCAGGAGCGCTTGCAGGCCAGGCGTGACCGGATCGGTCTGCAACTGGGCGGCGACGACGCTGATCGAGCGCGTGATTGTCGCGCCCTGGGTGCCGTCCTTGTCCCGCGCAGTGATCGAGACCTGATAAGTGCCTGTGTCGGTATAGGCGTGGCTGGCGGCAGTCTTGGGGCGGGAGATTTGCTGTTCGATCGTGCCGTCGCCCCAGGAGACAAAGTAGTCAAAGCCAGCGGTGGTGTCGGCTGAGGAGGGGTCCGTGCCCGAGAGGGTGAGTGTGATGGATTGTCCGCGCACGCCGGAAGTCGCGCCGGTGGCCGAGGCCGTCGGGGCTACGGAGTTGACGGTAACACGCTGCGTGGTCGGCGTGACGGTTCCAGCGAGCGGGGTGTAGGTGACAGTGACCGTGTACTGGCCGTTATCGGTATAGACGTGCGAGAGCGAGAGCGTGCCGTCGGCAGTTAATGCAGGTGATTCCGCCGTGGTGCCGTCGCCGTAGTCGACGGAAATCAGATTCGCGCTGTTACGGTCGTAGTGGCCGGTGGATGTGAACGTGCCGCCCTCGTCGATCGTTGCATCGGAACCAAGCGTCAGATACTTGATTGTGAACGCCACCGTCACGGGGCTGCTGGAAACGTTACTGTGATCGATTGCACGCACGATGGCGTTGTATACGCCTGCGGCTCCGTAGGTGTGGGTTGCGGATGTGGAACCGACGGGGGGCGTATCGGTTGTACCGTCTTGCCAATCAATCGTGTAGGAGAAGCCGGCGTTCGTGTCGGCCGACGAGGGGTCGGTCGCCGAGAGCGTGATGGTCACTGGAACTCCACTGAGGAAAGTGCCGCCGCCGGTCGCCTGCGCTGTGGGAGCGACGGAGGTCACTGTCACCAGGCGTGTGGCAGTTACTGGAGCGCCCTGATCGGGCGTCAGTGTTACGGTGATGGTGTAGAATCCGTTGTCGGCATACTGGTGGGCGAGGGAGAAAGTGCCGCTGTCGAGCACGAGAGGCTCCGGCGATGAGGGCGTGCTATCGCCATAGTCAACTGATGCAGTACCAACAAGCGCGATGTCATACAGGCCCGTTCCCGAGAAGGTGTCACCTTCGTTGATGGTGACGGCGGGGCCGGCGTACAGGCTGACTGCGGTGTCGATAGCCAGTGGCTGGATGGCAGCCGCGCTGCTCGTGCCGTTCTTGTCCTTGGCGGTGACCGAAACCGTGTACAGGCCGGCGGTACTGTAGGTGTGGCTGATCGATGCGGCTCCGGGATTGACCGTCTGCACGGCGGTGCCATCGCCCCACGATATGCTGTACGTGAAGCCCGTGGTCGTGTCTGCGGTCGAATCCGACGGGACCGGGGTGAGCACGACGGGGGTTCCGACCGTTCCAGTGGTCGGCCCGTTGATCTGCAGGGTCGGGGCGGAATTGTCGATGACCACGGGAATCACCGGGGCACTGATATTGATGTTCGCGCCGACGGGCGTTATGGATACGGAATAGACACCATTGTCGGCAAACTTGTGGTTGAGCGAGTACTTGGAGTCGGCGTCGAGCGTGGACTGCTCGGTGGTGCCGTCCTGGTAGCGGACGGTGATCGCCGTGTTGGCGGCGACTCCCGCCAGCGTTCCGGCCAGATGAACCACGTCGAGCTCGGTGGCGTGATATGCGTAGACTGTTGCGGTAGCCCGCGCGGTAATGACCTGTCCGAGGGCGCTCGTCAGGGTTACGACGATCGGATAGATGCCTGGGTTAAGGTAGTTGTTGTTGGCGGTGATGGTAAAGGAGCCGGGCGTCGTCATGGCGATTGTGGCGTTGCTGGTGAGGTGTCCGGCGCCCCAGTTGACGACGGCGCCCGTATAGTCGGCCGGTGTGCCGTTCAAATCCGTATCGGCGAACGTGGCCACGATCGTGTCTCCGGTCGGCCCGGCAGCAAGCGTCAGGGCGTTGGCGGTCAGCGTCACAGCCTTGTCGCCCACGGCGATGGTAAATGCCTGGGCGTCCCAGTTGGCGCTGTACGTGCTGTAGCCGGAGTCAGTTGTCGCATAGACGAACGGGATGGTGGCCGAGCTGCTTTGCCTGACGCCCGCGGCAATGCGGATCGGCCCCGTATAACCGGCCACCGGCGTGAGGATGATCGAGTTGGTGCCACTGGCCGCCGAAGTTTTGCTGTTGGAAATGGTGTCGAGATACTCGCCGTCGATTGTCACCGCGCCGGTATCGATGTCCGTGGACGTAATCGGAATTGTCACAGCCGTGTTGGCGGCAGTGACGAAATTGGTTTGCGTGCTGGTCATGAACGGGTGATCGTTGACGGTGTCCGTGACCGTGCTGACACTGAACGTGCTCGTCGTCGCCGCGCCGGTGGAGTCGGTGGCGGTCACCGTGATGGTGGCGGCGCTGGCCAGCGCTGCGGTGGTATTGAGTGTCACGACCGCGTCGGTCGTGTCCTCGACGTAGCTCACGGAGGACATGACCACGTCCGCTGTTGGCTTGTTGGTGGCGCTGTTGGTCGGGACAGCGGCGATCGCATCCGCGACCGACTGGCCGCGCACGAGCTGCCCGAAGATCGTGTGCTGGAAGTCGAGGTTGCGCTCCTGGCCCAGCGTGATGAAGAACTGCGAGCCGTTGCTGTCGTCGCTGGTCTTGGCCATCGCCAGCTGGTACTTGCCGGTGAAGATCGCCTGGGCGTTGAACTCATCATCAAACTGAAATCCGGATCCGCCAGTCCCATCGCCGGAGGGGTCGCCGCCCTGGATCACAAAGCCGGGCACGACGCGGTGGAACGTCAGCCCGTCGTAAAAGCCCGCCTGGGCCAGACCGCCGATGGCGCTCACGGTCTTGGGCGCTACATCCGGTAACAGTTCGAAGATCATGTCCCCGGTGACTGCTCCCGACACGGAAATCTTCAGCCAGACGTTGCCCGTATGCACGGTGGGGACGACGGTGGTGCTTGAGGACGTCACCGTCCAGGTTACCTTGTTGCCGTCGGCATCGCTGGCCGTCAATGGCATGATGAGCGATTTTCCCGCGGGGATGACAGGGGGGGTGGTGACCGCGTCAATGACCGGGGCGGCCAACATTTGGCGCAGTTCGAGCGACTCGATACGAGCCGCGGCGAATACCTTGCGATGAGTACGAAGATTATTCATGAGCGGAACCTCTCTGCGGTGTTGAATCGAATGATGCGGCATCCCTGCACATGGCGCTGCCGTTACAATGCTACGAGTGTTTCCTTGGAAGCCTTGTCGGTGACTTTGTCGGCAAAGCCCGTGATCGTACTGCCAAAGAACAGGTCGTCACCAGTGCCGCCGGTAAGCGTGTTTGTGCTGTAATCGTTGGACACGGTCGTCTTGCTGAAGAATATGCCCGTATTGAGGCCGGCCGTGGGGCCCTGGATATGGGCCACACGCTGGGCGTAAGTCTGGTCGGCGCGCACCCATTCCGCCTGAATCCTGGCGAGTTTCGCCGAATCCGCGTCAATCTGGGTTGTGCCTCCGATGATGATGTCGTCCCCGGCACCGCCCACGAGTGTGTCGCTGCCGGTGCCGCCGATGATGATGTCGCGCCCGGTTCCGCCGGTGATTGAGTCGTTACCGGCTTCGCCCAGGAGAATGTTGTTGGCATTGCTGCCGACGATCGTGTCGTTGCCGTCGCCGGCATGGATTTCGCAAATCCGGGTGAGGGTTGACTTG
This sequence comes from Phycisphaerales bacterium, assembly GCA_025361735.1. Lineage (GTDB taxonomy): Bacteria > Planctomycetota > Phycisphaerae > Tepidisphaerales > Tepidisphaeraceae > JANYKD01. The sequence continues at coordinate 2,409 of JANYKD010000219.1, read as the reverse complement.
AGCGTAATCGTGTCGTTTCCCGCACCGCCGAAGATCAGGATGCGCCCGGTCGGGTTGAACGGGGTGTGCTGAATCGCGCCGGCGATAATCACCTGGATCTTGCCGTCCGTGGTCGGATTGATGTTGATGACGTCGTTGCCGGCCGTGCCGCCAACGAACAGGGCTTGCTTGGAGTGGTCGACGGGATCGGGCTCAAGCAGCATGTCCCGAACCTCGATCGTCGTCGTGCCGGTCCCCGTGGGCGTCAGGTCCTTGTCTTTCGCAGTCACGGTAACAGTGAATACTCCGGCGGCGGCATACTGGTGGGTGGCCGACGTCGCGTTGGCCGCGGGGAAACTGTGCGTCGTATTATCGCCCCAGTTGATTTCGAAGTTGATGCCCGCCTTGGTGTCGGCGGGGGAAATGTCAGTTGCCGAGAAGGTGAGGTTCGCGGTCTGCCCGCGCACGACCAGTGAGTCGCCGCTGACGTCGCCCACCACCGGGGCGACGTTGGATATCGTCATCTTGAGTTGCCCGTTGCCAATCTGTCCACTCTGGTCGGTGACGATGACAGTCAGTGTGTACGATCCGCTGTCTTTGTACAGATGGCTCAGTGTGAAGTCCCTGCCCGTGAGAGTCAGGTCCTTGAACCCGTCGCCATCGCCATAGTCGACCTTCGCCGTCCAACTCGTGCCGACGTCGTCCGTGAATGACGCCGCGCGCGTGAACGTGGCTCCCTCATTGCTGGTTGCATCCGCGCCCAGGTTCACCACCAGTGTCGTTCGCGCGATCTGTACATTGAAGGTCGTCTGTGTTGTTGCGCCATGTACGTCCGTGATCGTCACCTTGGCCGGAAAACTTCCTGCGGTGGCGTACGCGTGACTGCCAGTGACCGTGAAGCCTGTGGTGCCGGAAGCCACGGTCGCCGTCGTGGGGGTTGTTGTATCGCCCCAGTCGATCAACGCGGTGAAATCCGACGCCGCGGCAGTCGTGTCCTCGTCGGTGAACGTCGCCATGATGACGTTGGTCAGTGCGGTGTTGGGATAACCCACGATCAGCCCCGGCGTCGCGTGGAGCGGCGCATCGACGACATTGACCTTGCCCCGGGCCTCGGCATACGCGCCGTTGCTGCCGGTGAGCGTCACCAGATAATCGACGGATTCGATTTGCTTGTAGAGGTGCGAACCCTTGACGGATAACGTGCCGTTGGCGGCCTTGGTCACGGTCCCGGTCGAGGTCTGCCCATCGCCCCAGCGTATCTGCGCCGTCCAGTCCTTTGCCACGCCGGACTTGGCCGTGTCCTGGAAGGTTGCCATCACCAGGTTGTTTTCGGTCACGTGCTCGTGCGCCGTCACGGTGAAGCCCTTCACGTTGGTGGCTGGAAAATCGCCCACGGCAATGCTGATCGTTTCTGAATCCGGGTTGGCCGCCTGCGAGACGCTCTTGCCTGCGACACTCAGTTTCACCTGGACCACGCCCTTGAAGGCGGGATCAATACTGATCACGGCGGTATGGCCGACAAATGTCCCGGAAGCGTTTCCGGAAACAATCTGCCCGCTATAGACGACGCCGTCCTTTTCGAAATCCGTCGCGTAGCAAGGGATCCGCACATCTGCGCCGGGGCTTGCAGTCAGGTGTTCCGGCAGGTTCTTCATGAATGGCTTTTCGTTCTGCTGGTCGGCGATGCCTGTCACCTTGAATGAGCGGAAAGCGTTGTTGACGCCGTCGGACACCTGCACGGTTATCGTGCCGCTTGCTCCCGCGGGTGCGACGATCGTGGCCACGGCATCGGTATTGTCCTCGATCATCTGTGCCTTGGTGATCGTGACCGTTGTCGTGGGCTTATCACTCGAATCTCGCGCAACCGCGGTGAGTTGGGTCAGAACGTCAAAACCCTCGACGAGTTGTCCAAAAATCGTGTGTTTGAAATCGAGGCCGCGCGTGGCATCTTGCGTGATGAAGAACTGCGAGCCGTTCGTGTCCGATCCTGAGTTCGCCATCGCGAGTTGTCCCTGCCCCGTGAACATGGCATCCAGGCTGAACTCATCCTCGAATGTGAAACCCGGCCCACCAGACCCGGTGCCCTGCGGGTCGCCGCCTTGGACGATGAACTGCGGACTGGACGATGTGCCCAGATTCGCGATGCGGTGGAAGGTGAGTCCGTTGTAGAATCCGGCGTTCACAAAACTCTCGATTGTCTTGACGGTGTTGGGCGCGATGTCCTGGAACAACTCAAAGATCATCGATCCCTGGATGGTCGTGCCGCTGGTCACGTCCAGCTTCAGCCAGGTGCTGTTGTGGTGAACGTCGATTTTGATATTCGGGTTGGAGCTGGTGAAGTTGTAGCTCAGTACCTGGTTGTCGGTATCCGTTGCCGTAAACGGGACGATGAGCGGCTTGCCGCCGGGCGCGTCGGTGATATCCGCAATC
>JANYKD010000161.1 GCA_025361735.1 Phycisphaerales bacterium | reverse complement strand
CTCGAACAAGCCTGCCGCCGGCTGTTCTATCGCAAGGATGAATCGAGTTTCGCGCTGGTTCTCGATGAATTTGACACCCTCAACGGCATCAGCCCGAGCGTGAAACGCCTGGTCGAGTTCCTCCGCCAGCGCACCGACGGCAAGTACGGCCGCCGTCTCGAAGCGACGCGACCGCGGTAACAGGGCATTCAATGCTACAGCATGCCGTGTATTCGTCTTCGATGCCGCTCCATTTGAGAGTTCTTGACCAGCGAGCCACACTCTTCACACCGGGTCATGTCCCCGACGACCATTGCCGCCGTCCCGTGAGCGGCGTGGCGGTGCGTCTGAACCGCCTCATCCGTTCTGAACTTCTTGCCGCACTCGGGGCAGGTCAGCGGTTGCGGCGAGGCGGCACCTCTTACCGCGGCCGAAACCGCAAGCGTGCCGCGGTTCCGCTTCAGATTGGCGGATTTGCTACTTGTGGCCTTGGCTGCCGGGAGCTTCTTGCCCGGCGAGGCAGTTCCGCGTTTGTCGGGCTTCTTCCGTTCCTGCATTCGAAACCTCCGTGGGGTCAGAACATCACCTGCGGAACTACGCTCGGAGCCGTCTGCACGCCGACGGCCCGGATCACGCCTTTGCAGCATACCCGATGCCGCGAGCCGAGCATAACAGCGGCCGCGATTGTGTCGCCGCGATTGCCCGCGGGAGCCTCGGTTGCGAATAACGCCGAACTGCTGGATGGTCCCGCCGCGTTCTCCAAAAACTTGTTGCTTTAGCCATTCCGCAGGATCATACTGGGCGAATCATCGTTGCAGCGCCATCCGGTCGGGGTTCCCCTGGGCTATGCCCCGACCCTTCAGCGGAGGAACGCAACATGATGAACTTACAGCCTAGAGCGTACGGAATGGTGTTCGGCTGCGCTCTGTGCCTGCTCGGCTCGCCGGTCGCAGTTGGGAGTGCTGTGGTATTCGGCGACTACTACCGCTTGGGAGATGACGATCCAGGCGCGGCGGCCGGAAACACCGGTAACGCCACCACCGTGGACTCGGCTCTCTGGCGGCTGGACCTCGGGCGAGCAGGCGCGCCGGCTTATTCGGCCGATACCTCTTCCCGTGCGGTTGGAAGCAAGCTCTCCATGAGCTTTGTTAATAGCCCGGGCTCCGGCGGCCCCGCGAGTTCACCCAGCTACTACAGTCGCACCTCGTCTGCCTCGCTCCAGACGGGCTACGGGCTGGAAACGTGGGTCAAGTCGAGTGTGCTCACGCCGGTCGATTCCAGCGGCTATGCGGTGATCGCGGCCGTGGGCGATCCGTTTGCTGATGGCTTTGGCATACTCCAGCACGGCAGCAACTACGTCGTCCGCGCCGGCACGATGGAGAAGACGCTGGCACCCGTGTCGACCGACAAATGGATCCATCTCGCGTATGTCCGCACGTTCAACACCGACGACTTCTATGTGCTCGGGGCGCTTCTCGACGAAGCGGCGTCCAGTACGCCGGCCACGACTCTCGCGGACACGTTTGCCCTGGGCGCCGATGTGTTTGACGCCCAGCATTCGGATCTGTTCAACGGTTTGATCGACGAGACGAGACTGTTGACCTATAACCCGCTTGCCGCCGGCGCGTTCAGTCCGGCCGAATTCCTCATTTCGCCCGTGCCGGAACCTTCCAGCCTGTTACTGTTGGGATGCGCTGTGGGGTTTATCGCACGACGGCGCGCCAGGCGGGAATTCTGGAATAGGTCGTAGTCTATTCGACCACGAGATTGTCCCGATGCACGACCTCATCGTAGGCCGCATCCCCCAGCAGAACCCTCACCTCGGCCGTCTTCTTGCCTTTGATCTCTTCGATCAATTGCCAGCCGTAGTTGGACAAGCCCTGGGCGACGAGCGCGCCATCCGGCCCTTTGATCGTCACCAGGTCGCCGCGGTCAAAGTGGCCTTCGACGGCGGTGATGCCGGCCGGAAGCAATGAGCGGTTCTTCTGGCCGACCGCGACAGCGGCGCCGGCGTCGACGATGATGGAACCCTTGGGACGCGCCGCCCCGATCCAGCGGCTGCGGGAGTTGCGCTTGTGCGCCGATGGGACGAATAGCGTGCCCACCTCTCCGGCATCGAGAATACTCAGCAGCACTCCCTTGGTCCGGCCGTTGGCGACCACCATGATGTCGCCGGCCTCGGTGACCTGCTCGGCGGCCTGCAGCTTGGAATCCATGCCGCCCCGGCCTAGCGCGCTCTTCTCTGCCCGCACCAGGCATTTCGCCTGCTCGATGTTCTCCACCAGGCGGACGGACTGGCCCTCGGCGTCGAGCAGGCCATCGACCACGGTGAGCAGCACGAGCAGATTGGCGCGCAGGGCATTGGCAACCATGGCCGCCAGGATGTCGTTGTCGCCAAAACTGATGCAGACGATTTCGTCGGTGCTGACGGTGTCGTTCTCGTTGATAATCGGGACCGCGCCGAGTTTGTGGATGGCGTTGATCGTGTTACGCAGATTGAGAAAACGCGTGCGGTTGTCGATGTCGTCGCGGGTCAGCAGAATCTGCGCCACCTTCAGGTTATGAGGCGCGAATGCCGTTGCCCAGGCGTCCATCAGCCGGCGCTGGCCGACGGCGGCGACGGCCTGAAGCTGGGCCAGGTCGGTCGGGCGCTTGGCCAGTCCCAACTCGGCCAGGCCCGAGCCGATGGCGCCGGAGCTCACGAGGGTCGTGCGGATGCCACGCTGCTGCAGGATGACGACCTGGTGGGCAATGTCCGCCAGGAAGCCCGAGTCGAGCCGCTTGTGGGAGTCAGATAGCAGTTGGGTGCCCAGCTTGACGACAACGCTGGCGACGGATTCGAAATAGGGTTTGCGAATACTCATGTTGGTCCGAAAAGGGGATGGGAGTGTAATCGCCTTGGGCGTCGGAGGCCAGCGACACGAGATCGTGTGAAAAGATGTAAACCACGCCGGAATGTACTGACATGACTACGTTGGCCGGCATGGCTTACGCCTGTGGCATGCCACAGTTTTTATGGGGCACTCGTTATTGTCATGGCGGCAGCTTCCCATTTGTACTTTCGGGCGACGAAAATGTGAAGATGGGTAAAGATTTGCCTGTCCAATGTTCGATCTACGGGTGTCGCGAATCGGACAAATTGATCGACGACCTTGGTGCGGTGGCACGGATGCCTCCGAGAAAAGCACCGCCGGAGATGGCAAAAGGATTGGCCATCCCGGCTGGTAAATCTCGAAGCAGCGAGGTATTTCATGGCCGTTCTTAACATCCGCATTGGGATTCTTTGCGAGGCATATCAGCAGTTTCTTATTGCGGGCGATCGGATTGCGACGCGCGAACTTGTCAAACGGGCACTGGAGGAAGGCGCGGACGCGAACAGCATGATCAACGATCTGGTCTGGCCGACAATGGAGGCATTGCAGGCGGCCTATCGCAATGATCGGATCAGCATGGCGCAGCTCAATCTCGCCTCGCGTCTGAACCGTTCGGTCACGGATCAACTTGCCACACTGCTGCGTCGCCAGGCACTCAACGGCCAGTCCGTGCTGATCTTCTGCGGTAACGACGAACCCGAGGAATTGGGCGGCCAGATTTGCGCGGACCTGTTCGAGGCCGCCGGATACAGCGTGCGTTTCGCCGGTGGCGGCGTGCCGCACGATGAGGCGCTGAAACTCATCGGCGAATTCCGCCCGAGCCTGCTGGTGCTCTTCGGAACACTCCCCAGCGGCATGCCGACGGCCCGCAAGCTGATCGACTACCTCCGCGACGTGAACAGTTGTCCCGACATGCAGGTGATGTGCTGTGGCGGCATCTACAAGCGGGCGATGGGGCTGGCCGAGGAGATCGGCGCCGATCTGTGCGCCGCCAATGCCGCCGAGGCCGTAAAGGTCGCCCACGAGCATCCCAACAAGCGGGCGAGCGTTGACCAGCAAACCGTCGGCCGCACCCGCCGCATCCGCAAAGCCGCCGCCCGGCGTGCACCGGAAGCGATCGCGGAAGCGGCTTGAGGGGATTGTTACTCCGGCAACGTCTCCAATTCCTCCGCAATCGCGTTCATCAACGGCCGCAGCGTCTTGGCCGACAGGTCAAACGTCAACCCGGCCGCGCTGAACAGCTCGGGCAGCGAGCGCGTGCCGCCCAGCGCCAGGGCGGCGCGGTAGTTGGCCAGGGCGGCGTGCATGTCCTGGCGGCTGCGGAGCCAGAGCTGCAACGCGCCGAGCTGGGCGATGCCATATTCAATGTAATAGAACGGGTAGTGGAACAGGTGAAGCTGCTGTTGCCAGGAGCACTCGCGGATGGGTTCGTAGCCGGTCCAGTCCAAGTCCCGGCCGAATCGCTGCTGCAGCGACAGCCAGCAGTCGCGGCGCTGCTCGCGCGTGTGGCCGGGGTGGGTGTAGATCCAGTGCTGGAATGAGTCGATGGTGGTCATCCAGGGGAAGAAACGAATGATGCCCTCGAGCATGGTGCGCTTGCCGCGGGCGGAGTCGGCGCAGCAGCCGTAGAACTGATCGAAGTGGTCGCTGCCAAGAAGTTCCATCGACATGCTGGCGACCTCGCAGAACTCCATGGGGGCGCCGCGCAGGAACATCAGCGGTTCCGGCCGGGCAGCCAGCGTGTGAAACGCGTGGCCGGCTTCGTGGAGTAAAACCTCAACATCACGCTGCAACCCGGCCGCGTTCATGAAGATGAACGGCTGGCCGACGTCCTCGAAGGTGGCCTGGTATCCGCCGGGCGCCTTGCCCTTGCGGCTGTCGAGGTCGAGGTTGCCGTTGCGACGCAGTGAATCAAAATCGTCGGCCAGCGCCGGCGACAATCGCGTGAAGATCGAGTGCGTCTGTGCGATGAGCCGGTCGATCTGCGCTTCGGCGAACGGCTTGAGCGGCTCGCGGTTCATGGGATCGACGGCCAGATCCCACGGCCGAAGTGAGGGCACGCCGAGGGCGGCTTTGCGGCTCTGGTCGAGCTTCCGCACCAGCGGCACGGAAATCTCCGCGATGGCGTCGGCGAAGCGCAGGCAGTCGTCGGGGGTGTAATCAAAACGCTTATAGGTCTGCCAACAGTACGCACGGTAGTCGGGCAACCCGGCGTTGCGAGCGATCGTTTCCCGTAGCGGCAGGAGCTGGTCGAAGATATCCTCGACGCGGGTGCGGTCGACGAGGCGGCGGTTGGCGACAATTTCCCACGCCCACTGTCGCGTGGTGCGGTCAGGCAATTCCTGATAGCGCTGCATCTGCTGCAACGTGTGCTCGCGGGCCTGAAAGTGTACGGTCATCGCGCCGGAGAGCTTGTCGTATTCATTGCTGATCCGCATGCAGTCGGCTTCAAGCGACACGTTCTCCTCGCGGAACAACCCGACATCCGTTTGCCACTTGCGCGTGAGAATCTCATATCGCCGGCCGCTGAGCGACTTCTGAAATGGCGAGGAGACGAATTTCTTCTGCAACTGGAAGAAGAGCGGCTTGATGCGCGGCTCGATCTCCTGGATGAAGTGGAGATAGGCCTTCTCGAGTTCGCTGTTGTCGGTGTGGCAGGACTTCTCGACGTAGCGGCGGTTGCCGTATTCATCGACGATGCCCGACAGTTCGGAAAGATCGAGCAGCCAGTTCTCGAGATCGGCGGCCGACGCGATCGGCCGATCGAGCAGGGCGCGGTAAAGCGGTTCGAGTTGGGCGAACTCGCCGGGGTTAAGCGAATCGGGAACAAAGCGGCGAATGGGGTGTCTCAAGGTCATGGGAACGACTCCTATAATTGGCCGGATTCTCAGCGAAATCCGGACGCGTGGAAAGAGATCAAACGGAGACTGACCATGATTATCCAAGAACATGTCCCGTTCCGCCTGTCGCGGATCGGTCTGATGGTTACTGTGTTGCTGGCGATTCTGAATGTGCCCGCCTGGTCGCAGAAGGCGCCGGACGATCCGAACGTGCCTGGGTATCAGCGCGAGCACCCGGAGCGATATCAAAGAATAATCGACCAGCGGCTGCGGCTACAAACCTATCAACAGGGGGTGGCCGAAACCATGGCGATCGAGCAAGAGTGGGCGGCGGCCAAGCGCACGCAAGCCGCTCTGCCTGATGCCGCCCGCGAGGTGGTCGAGCGCTACGAGAAGACGACCGCCGAAGCGCGCGAGCAGTTCGAGAAGGAGAACGAACGCCAGCGCATGCAGGCCATCACGCGCCTGGAAAATCTCGCCGAGACCTATGCCGCGAACGGTCTGGCCAGAGAGGCGGCCGCCGTTCGCGCCGCCATCGAGCGGATCAAGACCGGCCCAGCCGACGCCCGCGTCACGCCGCTTCCGCCCGGCGGCACGTTCGAGACGTTCCGTGGCCAGGACAATCAGGTGATCAACGTCGAGGTCACCGGATCGACTGTGGGCACGATCTGGGGCGATGGGGTCTACACCGACGACTCACCGGTTGCGGTGGCCGCGGTCCATGCGGGCGTGCTCCGCGAAGGTGAAAGCGGCGTCGTCGCGGTGACCATCCGGCCCGGGCGCGATCGTTACGCCGGCAGCGTGCAAAACGGCGTGACCAGCAGCGCGTACGACGGCTTTCCCGGCAGCTACGAGGTAAAGAAGTCGGATATCGCCCTGGCCGCTCCCCGCCTGGCCCCGGCGCCCGCCCTGAGCAGCCTGCGCGGCCATGTGGGCGAAGTGCTGTACATCGAGCTCACCGGCTCGACGACCGGCGTTGTCTGGGGCAGCGATGTGTACACCGATGACTCGTCGCTGGCCGCCGCGGCCGTTCATGCGGGCGTGCTCAAGGACGGCGAGAGCGGGATCGTCAAGATCACGATCGCCCCGGCCGACGACGCCTACACCGGCTCCACGCGGAACGGCGTCGAGACGCAGAACTTTGGCGAGTGGGGCGGCAGTTTCCGGATCGAACGCGTGCCGCAGGGTTTTACGCCGCCGAAGGTGTATCACGGCGCGGCGCCCTCCCGCCTGCATGGTTACGGCCCGGCTCGGCTGAACGGACTGGACATTGAAATTGAGGGATTCCGCGGCGACAAAGATCGTTGACCCGGCGCTATGGCCGGGATCCCCGCCAACCGGGAGGGCCGTGCTTCTGCGATTCCGAAGGCAAATGGGGAAATGGGAAAGGAGTCAGTGGAGCGGAGCGATGAAGGCAATTTCGTTCCTCCGTCTCGTTTCCCTCACGGTCTCGTTCCGTCCTTGCATCGCCAGAACCAACAGATACAGGCGATGTTCATCGAAAAGGCCGCAATGACAATCGCCCCAAAAGCCCACACCGCAAACATCAGCGGGGGGCCGTGGTATCCGCTCCTGACGCTGTCCGGCCGGCAAATCATGTGGATGCATTTGACGATGAGAGCGAGGGCTGAGACTGCGGTTGCGGTGTGGAGTGCCATCGCCATGTATCGCGCCCAGTTGTGCCGATGCCAAATTCCCCACGCGCCCATGGCGATGAGCAGGGTGACCATTACGCCAAGCGGCCATAGAAGATGATGAACCGCCAGGTAGTGCAGCGAGCCAAAACGTATATCACAAAAAGAGTACAAACCAATGCCAAGCAACGGCGCAAGCACGTAATGAAGGAGCGATTTCGTCCTGGAAGCCAGATCCGGCCGTCGAAGTGACTGCATGAGGCGGCTCCTTCCCCTTCGATCAGTACGTCATCCTATTGTCCTCAATGACTAAGATCGAACTATGGTCTCTTATCCCTACGCGCATCCCAAAGCAGGCCAATGATGCTGAACACAGTCGCTCCCGTCGGTATGCCAATGATTAGCCCTGCTGCCACAGCAATCATGGGTTGCATGCAGTTCTGTCGGTCGATCCGAGAGGCGATTATGTAGGTGGCGCCGAATCCGACCATGGCGCCCACCAATATCCTATCGCATATCTTCCCCAGATTGGACATGGTTCTGGTCTCCTTCGGAAGCCGTCATCCGACGTCCATTTTCTCTTGTTCCCGCGGTTCCGGCAAGGGTAAGCTATGCTTTCAAGGAAGGCATATTCGACAACGCCATCGGCTTTTGGAGGGACATGGATAGGAGAATCACATGCGAATGGCAATCGTGGCAATGGTGACGGCGGCATTGGTCTGGGGCGCAGCATGGCCAAGGGCTGCTGGCAGTGAGCTCGCCTCCAGCCGGCCGACTACCGCCAATTCCCCGGCCCGCGCTTTCAATTCAGAGTTGCGCCTGCGTGTGTGGGTATTGCGCGATGGCGAGTTCAAAGAGCTGGGCATCACGCCCGCCTCGCAGCCGCTGATGATCCCCGAGGGGGCTGATTGGGGTATTGGCGCGCACTTTGGCGGTCGTTCCAACCTGATTGAGGATCCTGCCGCCGTTGCGCGCGAGGTCGACCGGCAACAGATTCCCGGGCTTCGCCTGTATCCGCCGATCAAAGACGAGCATCTGGCAGCACTCAGGGAACTCAAGGGTCTGACGACCCTTAACCTTCAACTTTGTAGAGACGTGACGGATGCAGGGTTGGTACACATCAAGCAACTCCAGGGCCTGCAGTCGCTGAGCCTTCGATACTGCAACCAGGTGACGGATGCGGGACTGGAGCATTTGAAGGAACTCAAATCCCTGCACACGCTCGACATCGGCGGAACCTCGCAACGAACCGATGCGGGGCTGGCACATGTCAAGGAACTCAAGGGCCTTAGGAAGTTGGACCTCGAAGGCTGGAAGCTCCTGACCGATGCGGGATTGGCCCAACTCAAGGAGTTTGAAAGACTGCAGACGCTGAACCTTGCGGGGTGCGATCAGTTGACGGATGCGAGCCTGGCCCAGTTGAAGGAACTCAAGAGCCTGCAGATGCTGAACCTCAGTTCGGCATGGCTCGTGACGGATGCCGGTCTTGCGCACCTCAGGGAACTTGGTGCTTTGCAGACGCTGGACCTCAACTGCGTTCGATCGACGCACGCGGGCTTGGCGCATCTCAAGGAACTCAAAAGTCTTCATGTGCTGAACCTGTGGAACTGCAACCAAATGACGGATGCCAGCCTGGCGCAAATCAAGGAGTTGAAAGGGTTGCGATCATTGACCTTCGTCGGGTGTGAGCACGTGACGGATGCGGGTCTGGCTCACCTGAGGGAACTCAAGGGCCTTCAATCGTTGAACCTTCGCTGTGGCTATCAGATAACGCACACGGGCCTGGCGTATCTGAAGGAACTCGAGAGCCTGCAGACACTGGATCTTCCGTTTTGCATAAACGTGACGGACGCGGGCCTGGCACAACTCAGGGAGATCACAAGCCTGCGGACACTGAACCTCAGCCAATGCGCGAAAATCACAGATGCGGGTCTGGCAAATCTCAAGAGCTTTAAGGACTTGCAGGCGTTAAACCTCAGTAGCTGCAAGCGAATCACTGATGCGGGCATGGAGCAAATCAAGGACATCTCCGGTCTGCGCCAGCTGGATCTCAGCGGCTGTGTCCAGTTGACGGATGCGAGTCTGGAACATCTGAAAAACATCCGCGGGTTGCAGACGCTGGACCTCACCAGTTGCGGGGTGACGGATGCGGGCCTGGCACGTCTCCGGAACCTCAACACGCTGCAGACGTTGATCCTCGCAGGATGCACCGGGTTGACAGATGCAGGCCTGGTCCATTTGAAAGAACTCAAAAGCCTGCGGCTCCTGATCGTTTGGGAAGGCGAGCATGTCACCGCATCAGCCGTGAACGACCTGAGGAAGTCGCTGCCACAATGCACTATCGTGTCGCGTTGGAGCATACACGGCGATTGATCTGCGCGACCGGGAATGGTGGAATGAGCCGGGGATGCAGATAGTGAACATCGAGCCGCTATCGGCGCCCCCATCGCATTCCCGTGTGTGAATGACTGCTGGCGGCCAATGAAGCCGACACAATGGAAAATCTGTTGACCTTGCGGCAGGTGCAGACGATAGTTGGTTAACGCTAACGAGCCTCTGCTGGGAATCCGGCAATGGAACCAGCAGAGGTCTGATTACCCGCCCCGTCTGGGAATCCGGCGACGGAACCACGCGGGGCTTTTCTTGGGCGGTGGCCGTCGGTGCAGCCGCCTCTTGGCTACGCCGGATCCTTCCTCCACTTCGTGCCTCCGTGCCTCCGTGCCTCAATCCCTTTGGTTGCGGCCCTGTCGCGTCGTGATATCCGGGTTCTCCGCGGTTGGTCGCCAACCGTCCTGGCCTGTGGCGGGCGGATGGGAAGTCCTTTAGCATTGCGGCGAGTCTCGGGCGGTTTCCCGTAGCGGGCCGCCGAAGGAGTTGCTTGCAGACGAACGAACTGGCCGTCGAGTTGTTGAACGTGGGCGTCTATCGCGGCGGGCGGTGGATACTGCGCGATGTGAACTGGCAGGTGCCGGCCGGGGCCTGCACCGCCATCCTGGGCCACAACGGCAGCGGCAAGAGCACCCTGGCGCGAATCATCGCCTGCCACCTCTATCCGAGCGAAGGCATCGGGCGGATTCTCGGCCGGCAGTTCGGGCAGTGCGATCTGACGGAATTGCGGAAGGAGATCCGCCTGCTGCAGCCGGCCGGGCCGTATGACATCGACGGCGACCTGACCGCGCTGGAAGTCGTGCTGACCGGCAACTTCGCGACGCTGCGGCTGTATGATGCGGTCACGCCGCAAATGGAAGACGAGGCGCGACGATTGCTCGATCGGATGGGGCTGCTGGCGGTGGCCGAGCACCGGTACGATACGCTGAGCAGCGGCGAGCGCGTGCGGGCGCTGATCGCCCGGGCGCTGGCGAAGCGGCCGCGGATCCTGTTGCTGGACGAGCCCACGGCCGGGCTGGATATCCTGGCGCGCGAGCAGGTGCTGGCGACGATCCAGACGCTGTTCGATCCGGGCCACTGGCGGCCGACGGTGATCCTCATCACGCACCATGTCGAGGAATTGCCACCGGCGACAAGCCATGTGTTATTGCTGGCCAAGGGGACCGTGGCGGCCGCCGGGACGACCGAGGAAGTGCTCCGCGAGCGGACGTTGTCCGAGGCCTATGGATGTCCGGTACAAGTGCATCAGTCCGGCGGGCGGTACTATCTCGAGGTGCACCCCAGCGCCTGGGAGGATCTCATCGGGTCGGATTCTCCGCGCGGGTAAGCAGACCTGTAAGGGCGACACAGGGTAGCCCACGACGTCAGTCGTGGGAAAATGATGTGTAACGAAGCATGAGCCCCGAGGGGGCGACACAAGTTCTGTCGCCCTTTCAGGGCGGACGGCGCGGCAATCTTTCCGGGAGCACATGGAGTAGCACAGGGGACTCGCCTGTGTCAAAGTGCTCGGACACAGCCGAGACGGCCGTGCTACTTTAATATGTGTCGCCCCTACTGGGCTGAATGCGGCCGGGGCACGTTTGCGCTTTGATCGGCGTTGCCGCAAAGCAACATTGCGGACGGTGCGGAGCCGTGAAATGTTGCCGGCAGGCAACATCCGGCATAGATCCACGTCGAATCGGCGTCCCACTGGGCCGTTTCCAGTGTCGCCAATGGGCCTCGAATCCGCTGGCACGGACCTTGTATCTCTTCCCACAGCAAAGGGAATCACAAGATGATGATGGTTTTGTCCAATCCCCTGTTTTGGCGTATGAAGGTTCGCATCGCGATTCTCGCGGCGGCGACGTTCGTCGCGATGTGCTGATCACGTCACCCTCGCTGTCCGGTTGGTTCCCAAGAGGATTCCCGCTCTTCCTTCATTCAATATGTGGCCGCCTGCGTGGTATGATTCGTATCATGACCATGCGATCTCACTTCGGCTTGTCGCTCCTGCTCATCTGCCTGACCTGTCTGCCTGCGCGTGCCGCCGGCGATGCGGTTCTTGTTGAGGCGGAGTCGTTCAAGGATTACGGTGGCTGGGTCTGCGACACCCAGTTTGTCCACATCATGGGCTCGCCCTACCTGCTGGCCCACGGCATGGGCCGGCCGGTCAAGGATGCGACCACCGCCATCGAATTGCCCGAGCCGGGCAAATGGCATGTCTATGTCCGCACGAAAGACTGGGTGGCGCAGTGGAAAGCGCCCGGCCAGCCCGGGCGGTTCCAGGTTCTTGTTGACGGGCAGCCGCTCAGCGCGACCTTCGGCACCCAGGGCGCCGAGTGGTTCTGGCAGGATGGCGGCGTGGTCGAGATCAAGAACAAGCAGGCGGCCCTGAGCCTTCATGATCTCACGGGATTCGAAGGCCGCTGCGACACCATCGCTTTCTGCAAGGGCGACACGGCGCCGCCGGCCGACGCCAAGCCGCTGGGCGAATGGCGCCGCAAGATCCTGGGCCTGCCCGACCAGCCGCGCGATGCCGGGGAGTTTGATCTCGTCGTGGTGGGCGGCGGCTACGGCGGCCTCGGGGCGGCCATCTCTGCCGCACGACTGGGATGCAAGGTCGCACTGATCCAGGACCGGCCCGTGCTCGGCGGCAACGGTTCCTCGGAAGTGCGCGTCTGGTCGCAGGGGGGCACCACACTTGGCAAGTATCCCCGCCTCGGCGAGATCGTCGAGGAGTTTGCCGAACACGCCGGCGGCTCGCCCGGCCCGGCCGAGACATTCGAAGATGCCAAGAAGGAAGCCATCGTCCGCTCCGAGAAGAAGATCACGGTGTTCCTCAACACCCAGGCGTACGCTGTCCAGATGAAGAACGGCGCTGTCGCGGCCATCGTGGCGCGCGAGATCCCCACTTCCGCGGAAATCCGCTTCCGCGCCCGCTTGGTGGCCGACACGACCGGACACGGCACGATCGGCGCCCTGGCCGGTGCCGAGTTCGACATGGCCGAGAAGGGCCACATGGGCATAAGCAACATGTGGGTCTGGTCCGAGGCAACGACGCCGCAGACGTTTCCCGAGACGCCGTGGGCGCTGCCGCTGACGATGAAGGATTTTCCCTATCCCAATCGCGGTAAGGGCGAATGGTTCTGGGAAGGGGGGTTTAATCGTCACCCGATCAATGATCTGGAATATGTCCGCGACTGGAACCTGCGGGCGGTCTACGGGTCGTTCAACGCCATGAAGAACGGCGACGGCAAGGCCAAGCACGTCAACGCCCGGCTCGACTGGATCGCTCATGTTGGTGGCACGCGCGAGTCGCGACTGCTGCGCGGCGACCTGACCCTCACCAAGGAGGACATTGTCAACAAGGTTGACTATCCGGACGGCTGCGTGCCCACGACCTGGTCCATCGACCTGCATGTGCCCAAGGAACAGTTCGACCAGAAGTTCCCGGACGATCCGTTCATCTCCAAGGCCATCTTTGATTCCCGCGTCGACAAGAAGACCGGCTATCCCGTTCCGTATCGTTGCTTCTACTCCAAAAACATCCCCAATCTGTTCATGGCCGGCCGGGATATCAGCGTCGATCGCGGGGCGCTGGGCACGATTCGCGTCATGCGCACGGGCGGCATGATGGGCGAGGTCGTCGGCAAGGCGGCCTCCATCTGCACGAAATACAAATGCACGCCGCGCGATGTCTACCAGACGCACTTTGAGGAACTCAAGGAACTGATGCAACTCCCCGGCCGGGCCCGCCGCGAAAGTGTCAACGACAAACCCGATCCCGAAGCCCCGCTGCCGGAAGCCTCCCGCAACCCGGCCAAGCCGCACCGCCCGGCCGAAGGCGGCAGCGGACCGGGTGTCGATCCCAAGACGCTCCCCGGCATCATCATCGACGACTCCAAGGCCAAACTCACCGGCCCGTGGAAGCAGAGCACGTTTACGTCGGGCTACATCGGCGCCGGCTATGTTCATGACGACAACGCCGGCAAGGGAACGAAGTCCGCCCGCTACGAGTTCACGGTTCCGCAGACCGGGCAGTACGAAGTCCGCTTCAGCTATCGAGCCGGTGACAGCCGCGCGGATAATGTCCCCGTCACCATTATCACCGCTGATGGAGAGAAGGCCATTAGCGTCGATGAGAAGAAGACCCCGGAACTTCAGGGAGGATTTATGTCCCTGGGCACCTTCCGCTTTGACTCGACGAAACCGGCCGCGGTGGTCGTTTCCAACAAGGATACCAAGGGCCACGTCATCGCGGATGCGGTACAGGTTCTGCCGGTGAAGTGATCGGCATGCACCTCCCCATCCTCCAACCCGGCCACAGCCGCCTGAGGGGTGTTGTTCTCCGCGTCTATCGTCTCGCCGTGCTGGCCGCGATCCTGTGGATGATCCGCATCCACGCCGCGCGCATCCGCATCGACACGGACGCGCCCATCCGCGTCGATGAGGCCCGCGTCTTCTTCCGCGACGCCGCGTCGCTGAGCACGGATACTTCGGACCGTCTGGGCCTGTTCGTCCGCGATTCTCACGGGCGGAACATCGGTTACGTGCTGCGCACGAGTCCACTGTGCGACAAGATCGTCGGCTATTCCGGACCGACCGATACGCTGCTCGCTCTTGATCCCGCCATGAAGGTCGTCGGCATTCGCGTGCGCTCGTCTGCCGACACCAAACAGCATGTCGCCGACGTCAAGAGCGACGAATACTTCATGTCGCTCTGGACCGACAAGAGCTGGGACGAAGTGGCCGACATGGAGCCGCAGAAGGCCCACATCGAGGGCGTTTCCGGGGCCTCGCTGACGAGCCTCTGCATCGCCAACAGCATTCACCAGAGATTCAAGCTCGTGGCCCAGGGCGCCGTCCACGCGCCGCCGCCGCGATGGCACGCGCCGGACTATCTGCTCGTTGTCATCCTGGCGGTGGCGTGCGCGTTTACGTTCACCCATCTGCGCGGGCGATCGTGGTTGCGGCGTATCTTCCAACTCACATTGATCGCCTACGTTGGCATACTCAGCGGCCAGATGGTTTCGCAGTCGCAGCTCGCCGGCTGGGCGGCCTCGGGCGTCCCTTGGCGCATCGCTCCCGGCATGGCGATCCTGACCGCCGCCGCCTTGCTGCTGCCGTGGTCCACGCGCCGGCCGGTGTATTGTTCGCACCTTTGCCCGCACGGGGCGGCCCAGGAATGGATTGGCCGCCTGTCTCCCTGGCGCCTGCGAATCCCTGCCGGTCTCCAGTCCGCGCTACGCTGGCTGCCGCCGGGCCTGCTGGCGCTGGTGCTGGCCATCACGCTGCTGAATCTCCCCTTCGATCTCGCCGGCATCGAGCCGTTTGATGCTTACCTCTTCCGCCGGGCCGGGATGGCCACGATCGCCGTTGCCGTGGCAGGGCTGTTCATCTCGGTGTTTGTTCCGATGGCCTACTGCAAATACGGATGCCCGACGGGCTCGCTGCTCAACTTCGTACGTTCCCACGGCGCCGCCGACCGCTTCTCCCGCCGCGATCTGGCGGCCGCGGGGCTTGTGCTGCTTGCGTATCTATTGCAGTCCGTGATCTACGCTCGCGTACACCAGTGGATTTTCAGATGAGTCAACACAATGCGGCCGAGGACGGCCGCACTCCCAGCATCTCCCGTCGTAGTCTCCTGGCTCTTGGGGCCGCACTGGCTTTGCCATCTTGCGATCGCCCGCCTTCCACTACGTCGACCCAACTCACGGGGCAGACCATGGGCGGCACATGGTCCGTGAAGATTCCCCGCCTCGCGACGACGTCGCCGTCCGCCGATGAATTGCAGGGGCAGATCCAGTCGCTCCTCAACAAGCTCGACGGCACACTCTCGCTCTGGAAGCCCGAATCCGCACTCTGCAAGTTCAATCGCAGCACGAGCACCGACTGGCACGAGGTTCCGCCGGAACTGGCCGACATCGTCGAGCAGTCGCTGGTGATCAGCCGCCAGACGGACGGTGCGTTCGACATCACCGTCGCGCCGCTGGTCCTGCTCTGGGGTTTTGGCCCGCGCGATTTCCACTTGCCACCTTCGCCACCTTCTGACTCGACGATCGCCCAGGCGCTCCCCTTGGTCGGACATCACCGCCTGCACGCACGCCGCAATCCGCCGGCCATTCGCAAGGATATCGCCGGGGTGCAAATCGATCTCGGCGCGATCGGCAAAGGCTACGCCGCCGACGCCGTGGCCGCCCATCTTGACGGGCTCGGAATCACCGACTACCTCATCGATCTCGGCGGCCAGCTCAAATCGCGCGGCCATTCACTCTCATCGCCCGCGTGGCCGATCGGCATCGAAGAGCCTACGCACGACACCCGCCGCATCCTGCTCACGGTTGACCTGCACGACCAGTCCATCGCCACCTCCGGCGATTATCACAATTTCTACGATGCCGGCGGCAAACGCTACTGCCATGAGATCGACCCCCGCACCGGCCGTCCCGTTGTCGATGGCCCGGCGGCCGTCTCCGTGCTCCACGCCAGCGGCGCCACCGCCGACGCCTTTGCCACCGCGTTCATGGTGCTGGGAGTTGACGACGGGATTCGCCTGGCCGATCGTCTGGGGATCGCCGCCCTGTTTGTCCGCCGCACGACGGGGTCGTTCACGCTTCATCCGACACCGGGATTTCCATGGCGGAGCGACGCGCGGTAGGGTATTCTCCCGCAGGAGTTGAGACGGAGCGTCTGCCGGGTGAAGCGACAGCCCCGAATGTCTGTCCTGTTGTAGACATGTCAGCTAGCAAGGACAAACCATGCTTGAAAACATCGATCTTTCAAAAACACTCGACAAGGCGGAGTACCGGAAACTCAAGGACGAGGCCGAACTCAAGCTCTCGGCTCTCCAGCGGCAGGCCAAGGAACTGGGCATACCGGTCATCATTGTCTTCGAAGGCTGGGGCGCGGCCGGCAAAGGAACGATCATCAATGAACTGATCCTGCCGCTCGATCCGCGGGGATTCAAGGTCTACAGCACCGTCGCTCCGACAACTGAGGAGGCCATGCATCCGTTCCTGTGGCGGTTCTGGCAACACACGCCCGCGCGCGGTCGCATGACCCTCTTTGACCGAAGCTGGTATGGCCGGGTTGTCGGAGACCGGGTGGAGGGGACGATCTCGGGCAAGGAACTTCGGCAGGCGTTCGAGGACATCCGTTCGTTCGGGCGGCAACTTGCCGATGACGGGAATGTCATCATCAAGTTTTTTCTGCATATCTCCAAGAAAGAACAGAAGCACCGGTTCAATGTTCTGCGTGGGAATCCGGCCACGGCCTGGCGGGTCAGCAAGAGTGATCTCAAGCAGCAAAAACATTACAGCGAATACCTGGCGGCGTCCGAGGACATGCTGACGGAAACGGACAGCGATTATGCGCCGTGGACTGTCGTCGAAGCCCACGACCAGCGGTTCGCCACGATCAAGGTCTTCAGCACGGTGATCGCGGCGCTGGAGAAGTGCATTGCGGCCAGGCAGCAGAAGCAGGCCGTCACGCCGTCAACGGAAGCGGCTCCGCTCACGCAGATGCCCGAGGTGTTCAGGAGTTCCATCCTCGATCGGGTGGATCTTTCGCTGACGCTGACCCGCAAAGCGTACGAAGACCGCCTCAAGAAAGCCCAGCAGGCATTGCGCGAGCTTGAGTACAAAATCTACACCAAGCGGGTTCCCGTCATCATTGCCTACGAAGGTTGGGACGCGGCCGGCAAGGGCGGCAACATCCGCCGCGTGACCCAGAGTCTTGACCCGCGCGGCTATGAGGTCGTGCCCATCGCGGCGCCCAACGACCTCGAGAAGAGCCACCACTATTTGTGGCGATTCTGGGTGCAGATGCCCAAAGCCGGGCACATCACCATCTTCGACCGCACGTGGTATGGCCGGGTGCTGGTTGAGCGCGTGGAGGGATTCTGCAGCGAGCCCGAGTGGCGGCGAGCCTACCGCGAGATCAACGAGATGGAGCAACATCTGACCCACGCCGGCGCTGTGCTGCTCAAGTTCTGGCTGCACATCGACCCGGCCGAGCAACTCCGGCGTTTCAAGGAGCGGGAGAAACTCGCGTACAAGCAGTGGAAAATCACCGAGGAAGACTGGCGCAACCGCAAGAAGATCCCGCAATACCGCGTGGCCGTGGAAGAGATGCTCTACCGCACGAGCACGCCCTTTGCGCCGTGGACAGTGGTCGAGTCCAACTGCAAGCTCCACGCCCGGATCAAGGTTCTGGAAACGGTCTGCAAGGCGATCCAGAAGCGGTTGAAGTAGACGCGGAGGTTTCGAGCGCGTCCAGGCGTTCCCGGATGGCCTTTGCAAGATCGATGACCGCGGGATACTCGAGGATGTCGAGATGCGCGCCGGGTACCCCAACGACCTCGGTCGGACCAGCCGCAAACTGTCCCCAACCCAACAACGGATCGTCGTACCGGCTTCCCAACCATTGGGGTGTTTTCTGGGCGGTGAACATGATTATCGAACCGTCGTATTTGCGTGGCTTGTACGAGCGGATCGCGCGGCGCATGGCCACGGCAGTGCGGTGGATCGCCGCCGCCAGCGAACCGGCGCCGTCGATGGGCCGGTCTTCTTCGCGCAAGACAAGCCGCCGGATACGCGTGGCCCGCGCCTTGAGCCGTTGACGGCAGTACTCGATCGCCTCGCCCCACGGACGGTTCCACAACTCTTGAAGATGGAGTCCGAGTCGAACAACGAACGGCAACACTGGCGAGTACGTCGGCGAATAGGTGTCAAGCAGAGCCAGCAGAGCCACCTGCTCGCCCTCGCGGGTAAGTTGCTGCGCCATCTCAAATGCGATCAATCCCCCGACCGAGAACCCGGCCAGATGGTAAGGCCCCTGTGGCTGGACGGTCCGCATCGCGTCGATGTGAGTTCGCGCGATGTCCTCCAAACGGTCAAGTGCTTCCCCCTGGGCTTCAATACTGTGGGGTTGGAGTCCGTACACCGGCCGGCGGTTACCGAGTTTACGCGCCAGCTTCATGAGCCCAAAAGCATGCCCACCCAGGCCTGGCAGGCAGAAAAGCGGAGCGAGCGGGCCGGACACCTGAAGCGGAACAACGACGCCCGCATTGCCGGTCACCTGATTGGCGCCGATCTCGCCGGCCAGTTGGGCAACGGTCGGCCCGCGGAATACGGCTGTAAGAGGGACAACGAGACCGAGTGATGTCTCAATCCGTGTGCTTAGTCTGACGGCCAGCAGCGAGTGGCCGCCGAGGTCAAAGAAGTTGTCGTGAATACCCACGCGATCCAGGTTGAGCAGTTCCTGGAAGATATCGGCCAGCAACTGCTCCAGCGGATTGCGGGGCGCGGTGTAGGC
>JANYKD010000149.1 GCA_025361735.1 Phycisphaerales bacterium | reverse complement strand
GCAGGATCGGCAGCAGGTTGGGGACACGAACCGTCTGTCCCTCACCGCCGGCGCGGATGACGGTTGCATCTTCAGTTTTCTCGATTACCAGGTTTTCGGCCATGATTAAGGTAGCGGTCGGTTAGGGGGTTCGTCGGGGCAGAACTATCCAGAGCAGCCCGTTCTCATGCCGGGCGGAAATATGGTCGTCGCGGACATCGCTGGGAATATCCACTTCCCGGCAGAAATTCCCGTTGTCTATCTCCATTAAATGCACGCGCAGCCTTCCTGGTTCATGCACCGGCGGCAGCGGCGCATTCCGTTGCCCGCGCAGGCGCAGCACGCCGTCGGCCACCACGATGTCGATCTTATCCTTGTCCACGCCGGCCAGATCCACGCAGACCAGGTAGGAACTCTCGCTTTCATAAACATTTACGGCCGGCGTCCAAGTTTCTCCGGCACAATAGCCGCAGAACCCCTTTTGCATCTGGTCCATCATCCGGGCCATATTCCGGACCATTCGGCCAAAGGTTTTCTCCTGAGCCATTTTCATCGACATAGTACGTCTCCGACAGATACCCACACGCCGGATATCCTACCGCAGTGGCCAGACAGAAGACAACCCTATTCGCGGGTAAGCTCAGGGGACCTTTCGCGGCAGCATCGCTCCAATCGCCTCCAGCCGCGAGGTGTCGGCAGTCACGCCATCCGGGCGCAGGGTTGGACAGAGCCAACCTCCTTCATCATTTTCGTTCCATGCGTAGATGAGCAGAACATTCGCCGGCGCGGCCGCAGGGTTGGTGCGAATCCACTCCAAGGCGTCGGAGAGATGGGTGGCAAGCTCTTTTGGCGTGGGGGGCAGGTAGTGGTCGTTGGCGCCGATCGTCCACGGCGGTGGATTCTCAACGCGTGGCTGATTGTCCCATCCGGCGGTTACGATGGGGACCACATTGCAGCCGGTTGCCTTGCCGGCTTCCCAGAAGGCATGCGCCTGGGCGGCCAGTTTCTCAAATGGGGTGCCGGATTTGGAACCCCCGGCAACGGCGTAAGCGCCAATCGCATCGGCGCCGATGTCAGTCAATATCGTCCGATCCGTGGCGGCGCGCCAACCCTGGACCACAATGTACGGACTTCCGACACCTGCCCGGGTTGCGGCCGTTCGCAACTGGTCAAACGACGATCGAACCGCTTGCCAGTCGGGATACCTTCCCTTGCCGATCATGTCCGGGGCATTGAAGAGGTAGACGAGCGGCCGATCGCTGAGAACTCGTTCGTACGCCGGATCCTGGAAGTAGCGGACGAGGCGAGCTGTTTCCTTTTCCCACTTGGCCGGGCTGGAAATCCAGCCACCCTGCAGGTTCAGGCAGAACTTGATTTGGCTCTTCCGAGGGCTGCTCAGGTACAGGCGAAGACCATTGGACATGCCCGACTCTTCGGGATAGGCGACAAATGCCCAGTAATCCAGTCCGGCCTTGGCCGCGTAGCCGATCTCCTGGTCCATGATCGCCTGACTGTTACCGTCAATCACAACCGAATCGGGGCCACTGACCTTGGCAAAGAACGGCAGCCGGTGGTGCCAGTGGGCGGGGCCCAGCGTTTTTTCCACGGCCACTCTGACGTTGCCATTGTCCTGCCACGCATCCCAGCGAATGGCCCCGACAAGCGGCGGCTCCGCCAACGTACTGAATTGGGCGACGGCCGCGATGATGACGGCGAAAAGAACGGAGAGTCCGCAGTTTTGATGGTGCTTGCGCATCGGTTATTTGCCATCCCCGCGATCCTTCTTGGCGCGTTCGGCCGCGTCCTTCTCGGCCGCTTCGCGCTTGGCACGCTCGGCCGCCTGTTCCTTGGTTTCGCCGGCTGGCGGTGCCTTGGGCAGTTCTCGCTTGGAGTGATCGGTCGCCTTGGCCTTCTCGGCCTCCGCGGCCTTGATCTTCTCAGCCTCCTGACGTTTCAATTCCGCCGCCTTGGCCCTATCGGCTTCCTGACGTTGCAGCCCTGTGGCCTTGGCACGTTCGGCGTCGGCAGCTTTCGCCTTCTCGGCTTCCGTTCGCTTGAGTTCCGCCGCCCTCGCTTTCTCCGCTTCCGCTCGTTTGGCGGCGGTGGCGTTGGCCTTTTCTTTCTCCTGACGCTGCAACTCCGCCACACGGACGCGCTCGGCCTCGGCTGCCTTAGCCTTCTCGGCCTCCAGCCGCTGCAAGTCGGCCGCGCGTGTCCGATCGGGCTCCACCCGTGCCGGCTTCACAGGCTCGGGTTTCACATCCTTGGGGCGATCCGCATCCGCCCGTTTCGCCGGGGCGGCTTCCCGTCGCCGTGCGTCGTCAACGCGCACACGCTCGGCCTCAATCAAGGGTTTGGGCCGATAGGCTGCCACTTCGCCGCGGGTGCGCGCCTGTTTGGCTTCGGCCTCGCTGCTCACCTCTTTAACCGCCGCGCGTGCCACCTTGTGCCCGGCCGCCCGTTCGACATGCTCCACCGTCAGGCTCTTGTTGACGACCGTGTTGTTCACGGTCGTGATGTTGGTGATGTTGACGGTCTTGGTGATGATCGTGGTGTTGCTCTGGACGCTGGTGATGTGTTCGTGAATGCGCGGCTCGGCCACGCGCCGCTCCTCAACAAAGCTGAAATACGCGGCCGGGATCTCGCGAGTGTGGGCCTCGCCGATCTGTACGCTCACGCCGACGGCCACCGTTGGCGGCAGCGGCGCCCAACCGACATAGCCGCCCCCGCTGCGCCACGCCACCCACGCCGGGGCCCAGGTCGAGCCCGGCATCCACACCCAGCCGAACTGCGCATCGAGGAACCACCGGCCATAGTGGCACGTCGCATCGCCCCACGGCTCCTCGCTCGCCCACGTCCAGCCGTAGTCGGTCCATACCCAGTGCCCGACCGTATACGGCCGCCATGTCTGCACGACCTGGGTCGGCCGCCAGCACTGGCCATAGTTCGCGACCACGACCCACTGTCCATATGGGTTCAGGTCGGCCTGGAATGTCGTCACCACCTGCGGCGCCGGCGCCACATACACCGGTTCCTGCACGACAACCACCGCCGGTCCTGGAGGCGGATACTGGACACGCTCTTCCACGGAATACTGTGCAACACAACCCGTAAGGGCGAAGGAGCCGAAGATCGTAATCGACGTGAGCAGATTCATCGGGCGCATGGCAAGACCTCCCGGACGTTCGCATGTGACTGCGCGGCATGCCACACACCCACTGTGCGTGCCCGCCGCTGATGGCAGTATAGACAATTCTGTCACGAAATGGTGAGTGGGGAAATCAGGCTGGGGAAATCAGGCGGCGTCGCCGCGGCGGTTCATCGCGGCAGGCGGGACCCGCGATCAATGATCGCAGGTGTCTGGTTACATCGGTTCCTTCTCGACGGTCTCGTCAAACACCTGCAGCAGCTTGCTCTTGTCGAAGATCATCTCCTGCCGCGTGAGCCCGATAATATCGTACTCATGGGTCAGCTCGATCGCGTCGCACGGGCAGGCCTCTTCGCACATGCCGCAGTAGATGCAGCGCAGTTCGTCGAGGTCGAACTTCACCGGGTATTTCTCGCGGTCCGCCCAGGGGCTCTCGCCGGCCTCGATGTGGATGCAGTGTGCCGGGCAGGCGGTCGAGCACATGAAACACGCCACGCACTTGACCCGGCCTTCCTCATCCTTGTTCAAGCGGTGTACGCCGCGATAGGTCCGCAGCGCCATGCCTCCTCGCTCGACGGGCAGGTCCTCGCGTTTTTCCTCGGGATACTGGATCACCTTGTGCTTGTCGCGCACGACCACGTCAAACATGTGCCGCAGCGTCGTCCCCAGTCCGATCAGCACCTGGGGCAGGTAGAACTGATCGCCCAGCGACAGCCTCGGCTCTTCCAACACGATGACGTCTGTATCTTTCATTGCTTATTAGTCCGTAGTCCGTAGTCAGTGGTCAGTAGCTCGATCCGGTCACTGGATCACCGATCACCGTTCACTCGATCACCGATCACTCCGCCACCGCCGCCTTGTTGAACCTGCTATTGCTCACCGTGATCCGGCGGTTGGTCGGGGGCGATGCGGGCAGGAGTCGGCCGATCACCATTGCCGCGAGGATAAACGCGATGTTCATCGCCAGGAACACGAGCGCGGTCAGTCCGTCAAGCATTCCGCGATCGCGGTACAACTGCGATGATCCGCCGGCGAAGTACATGGTCACGGCCGTCGCCATCAGCAGGCCCAGGCCGATCGGGATCAGGCCGCGCCAGGCCATCAGCATGAGTTGGTCATACCGGAAGCGCGGCAGGCTCCAGCGCGTCCACATGAACACAAAGATGATGCACAGCGTCTTGAGGAAGAACACGAGACACCGCAGGGCGATGATGATGACACTGCTGGTGATCTCGGGGTGTGCCGGGTCGGGCCCGGTCAGGCCCCAGAAGTGCCAGCCGCCGAAGAACATCGCCACGCACACGCCCGAGGTGACGATCATTCCCGCATACTCGGCCAGCAGCAGCAGTCCCAGCCGCATCGAGGAATACTCCGTGTGATAGCCGCCGACGAGTTCCTGCTCGCACTCGGCCAGGTCGAACGGCGCCCGGTTGGCCTCGGCGTGGATGCAGATCAGGAACAGCACGAACGCCACCGGCTGCGAAAAGACATTCCACGCCGGGATGACGCCAAACCAGAAGTGCGCCTGTTTCGCAACCAGCTCGTCCAGCTCCAGCGTGCCGAACAGCAGCGCGACACACAGCACCGACAGTCCCAGCGGAATCTCGTAAGAGATCATCTGGGCCGCCGCTCGCATGCCGCCCAGAAATGAGAACTTGTTGTTGGATGCCCACCCGGCCACCACCACGCCGTAAATCGCCAGCGACAGGAATGCCAGAATGAACAGTACGCCGATGTTCAGCTTGGCCGCCTGAAAGGCGAAGGTAATTCGCGGCGAGGTGAACACCCCGGCGATCGGCAGCACGGCCAGGGCGATGATCACCACCGCCATCATCAATGCCGGTGCGAACGAGAACAGCCACTTGTCCACCCGGGCCGGCCGGTAGTCTTCCTTCACGAACATCTTCAGCCCGTCCGCGATCGGCTGCAGCAACCCCTTGGGTCCGACGCGGTTGGGCCCGATTCGGTCCTGCGCCCATGAAGCCACCTTCCGCTCCAGCAGGATCAGATAGGCCACCGTCCCCAGCGTGACCGCGAAGGCCACGAAGATGATGAACACCCACGGCGGAATATTTGTCAGGATCCAGTCGATCATGTTTTCACCTTCAGGTCACTCGGCACTTCGAGCCAGGACAGAGCCACATATCATAGGTGCAGAGTCCGGATAGACCAAGACCGTCACAACCCCCATTGATTACCGAGATGATCAAGACGTTCAAACGGGTGACGCCCGGGGAGAAACCCAAAGCAGAACTACCGCCGCGTTGATTCGCCGCGTCGCGTCTTAGCCGGAGAATCGCGCGTCTTCACGATCGCTGCCAGTTCCGGCGCCAGGCGAGAGGAGAGCCACACCCGTTGCCGGTCCTGGCTGAAGCCGACCCAGTCGTGGCGTTCAAGGTAGGCCAGAATCTTCCGCATGCCCTTCTCGGAGTCTCCGGGACGCAGAAGCTCGGCCACTTGAACGCCCTCGCCGGCTCGATGCAGATCCAGAACCGTCTCGGCCGTTCGGTCGAGGTCGACGCCCGGGACTGATCCCCGTCCGCGGCACGTCTCCACAGCCTCCAGCACGAGCTTTGGCCCCGAGGTGAGCGCCTCCCACCAGAACCACACGTACGCAATGCTCGACCTCATCTCAAACTCCCCGTACGACTGGACCGGTCCCGAGCCATACCCGCGCAGCTCTTCCGCCATCGGGTTCTCGCCACCGGCAAAGGCCCGCCAGAAAGACCACGCAATCACCAGCGCGAAGCAGACGAGGTAGATGTATTCCGCATGGATGTTGCCGATCAGTCGGCAAATGATCGCCGCCAGGAATCCGCCGATGCAACTCGACATGAACAGTGTCAGGCCGATGCCGAGGACCATCCGCAGCGCCGCGCCGCCCCAGGCAAACCCGGTCTCCCGCCGCAGCAGCGCAATGATGCGACTTCGTTGGCCGCGGTCGACCGATGTCTCATAGTTCAGTTGGGTCATGCGGAGCCTCGGTGGACCATTCGCTGTCGAGGATACCGCCTCCCCCATTGGAGGCAATTATGTCTCGGCCCCGTGTTTATAAGGCCCGCGAATTACCAGGCCACGCTGGCTACCTCTTGTCACAGCTCCACGAACTCAAACGCCGGCGCTGCCGCCACGTCCTCCGCGATCTTCACGTCCGCGAACGGTGCGCCCATCTCCGCGCGAATCGCGCTCACATCGTATCCACCCGCGCGGCCGAGCAGGCCGGCGTAAACATCGCCCTCGCGCCGCGCGCCTTCGAGCACGGGAATCGCCGCCGCAAAGGGCTGGATCTTCCCCTGCCAATTCTCCCAGCAGCCATCTTTCTCGGCCCAACTCGCTCCGGGGAGCAGTACGTCGGCCGCGTCGGTCAGCGTCATCGGCAGGATATCCTGCACGATGCGCAACCCCTTCCGGAACAACGCCGGCTGGTCCTTGCCAAGCCACGCCGAGTGATATCCGCCGACAATCCAGCCGCCCTTGAGGTTCTTCACGCTGTCGGCCTTGCCGGCCACCAACTCGTCCCAACTTGCCGCTGGCCCACCGAGCGAGGCGATCACCCGCTTGATCCCGGCCGCGTTGGGGACCTTCTCGGCCTTGATACGGAATGTCTCCTTGCCGCTCAGGTAATGCTTGAACACCTCGTCCGCCGCCGTTGTCGGCACGGGTCCGATCACCAGCGTCGCCTGCGGGTCGATCGAACGAATGTACTTGCCCAACAGCCACGCCTCTTCGCATGCCATCATCGGGGACAGCATCGCGTACAAACTGCCGGCGCCGCCTTCCCTGGCAAGCTGTCGCAGCGCCGTGTCGGCCGTCTCGATGGCCGTCTCAAAACTGACATCCACTTGCGAGCCATACTGATTCTTGCGTGCCCCACGCAGCCGTTTCGGATCGTGCACAACCTTGTAGCTGTAGCGCGTGTCGTCGCTGATCCACCAGGTGTTGACCTCTGCGTTGTATCGCGGCTTGATGCGATGGATCACTCCTTCGTTGTGCTCCAGGTAGATGTTCTCGCCGCCGGCATCCACGGGCGAGATCGATGGCGTCTGCTTGAGCATCCACACCCGCTGCTTGAACAGGAAATCCTTGTCCAGCAGCGCTCCCACCGGGCACAGGTCCACCACGCAACCGGAGAGTTTGTTGTCCAGCGGCTTGCCGGGAAAGATCTCAATTTCCTCCTTGTGCCCGCGGCCATCGACGAACAGCTCGCTCGCGCCGGAGACTTCCCGCGTGAACCGCACGCACCGCGTACACATGATGCAGCGGTCGTTGTACAGCAGCACATGCTGGCCGATGTCCTTCTTCGGCTTCTTGTGCTTGTCCTCCTCAAACCGCGACTGCGACCGGCCATACTGATAGGAATAATCCTGCAATAGGCATTCGCCCGCCTGGTCGCACACCGGACAATCCAGGGGATGGTTCACCAGCAGGTACTCCATCACCTGCTTCTGGTTGGCCGTCACTTTCGACGTTCGCGTATGCACAACCATGCCGTCGCGGATCGGCGTCTGGCAGGCCGGCACGAGTTTGGGAATCCCGTCCACTTCCACCAGGCAGATGCGGCACGAGGCCACAATGGACAGCCCGGGATGATAGCAATAGCGCGGGATGTCGATCCCGGCGCCCTCGCACGCCTGGATGATCATCTGCCGGTCCTTGCACTCGATGGTCCTGCCGTCAACCGTGATCTTGGCCATAAGTCCCGGATGATATACCTGGCCGGGGACTTTTTCACCACTCCCTTTGTTCATCGTCCCGTTTAACAGACCATTATTCGTCAATGTGCCAAAGCCGCCATTCTTCACTCAGAAGTAACCCCTCTTGTTGCCCCACACTGAACAGCCGTCCATTCTTAAACAGGCATTCAACGCCATGTTCCCTATCCCACTTGCAATTTCCGCAAACGAATGCATAACGATCTTTAGACTCACCATGTTTCGGGATCAAAATGCCGTCCCACCGGATCAACTGCCAGACGTCCGCTCTTGTTCTCAAAACTATCCCCATATCGAAGCCTCTGATTTTGGCCTGACAGCACCTGGATTGGCATTTCAAGGCTAAATAGCCGTGCGCGATTTGTGTAGCATGCGAGTTGTTTATGCGGCCACCTTATATTGCTGCTGGCGAACGTCTCGATTTCGTCGGCGGATGTAATCCACCACCTCGCGCATCAGTTCTTCCATGGTGGCACACTTGTGGTTACGCGTGA
>JANYKD010000304.1 GCA_025361735.1 Phycisphaerales bacterium | reverse complement strand
GGCCGGTCTGGCCGGGTGGACGGTGTTTGTGGACAAGGACAACGACGGCGTGCTGGATAAGGGCGAATTGACCGCGAAGACCAACGCGGCCGGTGCGTTCTCCCTGAAGCTGGCGGCCGGGTCGTACACCGTGCGGACAGTCGCCAAGCCCGGGTACAAGGCCACGACGCCAACGGGTGGGAAGCTGGCGGTGAAGCTGGCGGCGGGACAGGTGCTGGCGTCGCGGATGTTTGGGTTTAAGAAATAGTCGCGATTACACGTTGGCGGCGTAGCGCGAGCGGATTTCGGCGGAGCGGGGCGCATTCATGCGCGAGTTGGAAAAGCGGTCTTCCAGCCAGGGGATATTGATCGACACGCAACGAAGCGATCCGCGCTGCACGATCACGGAGCCGGCGTCAATTCCGATGATTTCCCAGCCGGGCAGATGCGCGGCGTAAAGCCCCATGGCCCGCCGTTCGACATCAGCATCGAAGTGAGCGTAGGTCGGGACGACGACGACATCGTTGGCGTAGATCGCATTGGTGTAGGTCCGCCAGACACTGCCGCGGTTGGAGGGCATGGGAATGCGGACCACCTTGAGCGGTCCGGCCGCTGTGCGAATGCCGCTGAGAATGCCGGCATTCTTCTCCAGGACGTCGTAGTTGACCGGATCAACCTTGGGATCGTATTGGCCCAGGAAAACGGTATCGGGCGAGACGAAGGTGGCGAACATGTCAATGTGGCCCGTGGGCTCCGCCCGGAGCGCATCGAGAATGACTACCTGGTTAAAGCCATAGAATTCGCAAAGGCATTGCTTGACCTGGGCTTTGCTGCGCCCGCGAGTCTGGTTGCGGCTCATCAGTGCATCGGTGGTCAGGCAAAGCCCCTGCCCGTTGCTGAGGATGTTTCCTCCTTCGATGAGCATGGGTACGCTCTTCACGGGGAGCTTGAGAAGATTGGCCAGTTCGGTCGGGGCCAGATCGTCGTGAATGCGGTCCGACTCAATGTACTCGGCATCGTTAATGATGATGCCGCGCTGCTGGCTGCGGACGAAGACCGGGCCATAGTCGCGGACCCACATTCCCTTGACGGGCAGTGAGACGTAGTGGAGCAGGTGCGCCGGCAAACCCCAATCGCACAACAGCGTGATGAGGTTGCGGCGTTGCTCTTCGCTATTGACGATGGCAACGACGGGAATGTGCTCAATGAGGATCGAAATCAGATCCACCATCGCCTGCGGATGGTAGACCATGAGCTCGTTGCATCCGAGCATGATGGCGGATTGCCTCTCGAAATCTCCAGGCTGACACGCAAAAATGGCCATTACAAACCGGCTCTTCTGCGGCGACTGCCTCGAAACCTGTGGCCCGACCACAGACGTCTGTATCCCGTATCACAACTCGAAGCCAGCGGCACGCCGTTGAATGCGTCGGATGCAGAAGACGTCTGCATCCGCTTGCACTATAATACAACGCAAATGAACAACGTTCATTTCGCATGACGAAAATTACATCGCGTCCTCATCTCAATGATCAATTTCCATGTCCCATAATGAGCCCAAAACACCGCGACGCGACGAGAAACCTCGCCATGCCCGGTATGACCCGATACACCGAGCCCTGCTGGCGGGACTATTGAGCAACGTCGGCACAAAAACCGAGGCGTATGAGTACCAAGGTGCGCGAGGTGTCAAATTCTCCATCTTTCCTGGATCCTCCCAATTCAAGCAGAATCCGCAGTGGGTGATGGCGAGTGAACTCGTGGAAACGACGCGCCTTTACGCGCGCACCGTCGCACGGATCCGCCCGGAATGGGTGGAACGGATCGGCGAGCACCTGCTCAAGCACACCTACTTCGATCCGCACTGGAACCCGCAGACGGCACACGTTGTCGCGTACGAGAAAGTCTCGCTATACGGAATCATCCTGGTGCCGCAGCGCAGCGTGCATTATGGGCCGATCGACCCGGTGAAATCGCGCGAGTTGTTCATCCAACACGCCCTGGTCGAGGGCGAGTTCCAGACCGATGGACCCTTCTTCCGGCTCAACCAGCGATTGATCGAGGAGATACAGCGGCTGGAGGCCAAGTCACGCAGCCGCGACGTGCTGGTTGATCCCAAGGTGCGGTTCGATTTCTACGACTCGCGCGTGCCGGCCGGCATCTATTCCGGCCCGCTGTTCGAGAAATGGCGGCGCGATATCGAGCGGCACAATCCCAAGATATTGTGCATGACCCGCCGCGACCTGATGCTGCACTCGGCCTCGGGAGTCACGCACGATCAGTTCCCGGATTTCCTGCTGGTGAAAGACCTGCGCCTGCCTCTGGAATATCACCTCGAGCCCGGCCACGCCGCCGACGGCGTTACCGCGAACATCCCGCTGGCCGTGCTGAATCAGCTCACGCCCGAACGGTTCGAGTGGCTGGTGCCGGGGTTGCTGAGGGAGAAAATCACCGCGCTGATCAAGTCGCTCCCGAAAGATCTGCGCGTTAATTTCGTGCCCGCTCCGGAGTTTGCGGATGCCGCGGCGAGCGCGCTCGAACCGGGCAGCAGTTCGCTCGTGGAGGCACTGGCCGCTTTCCTGGGACGGCAGCGCGGAGTTGTCTTGCCGAAGGAGGCGTTTGATCCAGGTTCGCTTTTGGACCACCTGCACTTTAACTTCAAGGTGATTGATGAGTCGAAGAAGGTGCTGGCCACCGGGCGCAACCTCGACGAAATCCGCTGCAAACTCGGCGTGAAGGTGGCGGCATCGCTCGCAGAGCAGCCGCACCCCGTCTATCACCGGGACAAGATCACCAGTTGGAATTTCGGCGATCTGCCGGAATCGGTTGCCGTGAAGCGCCACGGAATGACGCTGACGGGATACCCGGCCCTTGCCGACCTGGGTGAGAGCGTGGGCTTGCGCCTGCTCGATTCGGCCGTTTCGGCGGCTGTCTCCCACGCGGCCGGGCTGCGCAAGCTGTTGCTGTACGAGTTGCGCGATGAAATCCGCTATGTCGGATCAATGCTCCCCGGCTTCAATGAGATGGCGATGTGCTACAAGACGCTCGGCAACTCCGATCAGTTGCGCGACGAAATCATGGCCAAGGCCATCAACCGGGCGTTCCTGTACGATTCAAATGTGCGCACGGCAATGGAGTACGAGTTGCGCAAAGAGGCCGGCCGGCGCCACCGACTTCTGGAAATCGGACAGGTGGTCGCCCAGCAGGCCAGTGCGATCCTGTCGGCGTACCACCAGTTGGCGCTGCAACTCGGCAAGCCCGCGATCGACGCTTGGCAGCCGGTGATCGCGGACGTCCGCATGCAGCTGGCCGAGCTCATGCCGCGAGGCTTCCTGGCGACCACGCCCGATGAGCGGCTGGCACATTTCCCGCGCTACCTCAAGGGAATGATGCTTCGTCTGCAGAAGCTCGCGTCCACGGGCCACACCAAGGATGCCCAGCGCATGGCGGAGGTGTCGCCGTTCTGGCAGGCGTACCTGGGCCTGGCCAAGCGGAACCGCGAGCAGCGGATCGTCGACCCGGCGCTGGACGAATTCCGCTGGATGATCGAAGAACTGCGTGTGTCGCTGTTTGCCCAGGGGTTGCGCAGTGCCATTCCGATTTCCGTGCAGCGCGTGGAGAAACAGTGGAGCCTGGTGAGGAAGTGACCTGTGTCCCGGGAATCGCGCAGCCAACCGTGGCGGAAGAAAGAACGAGAACTGCCGCTATGCAAGAACCTCCGTTTCGCCTCGACTATGCTTCGCCTCAGCAGCGGTCCACATCCCAGCGGGGAATCCATACCGCACTGGTTGTCGGCGCCAGTTGCCTGGCCATCGTAATCAATTTCGCTGTCGCGCTGGTCTACGGTAGCATCAGAGGCGCCGAGTTGTTTCTCATGTCCGCTGTGCCGACGCTCATCGCCAGCTTGGTTGCCCTGATTGCCGGGCTGTCCATGCGCGCAACGACATGGCGAGGGAAGGCCACGCTGGTGGCCATTTGCCTCGCTCCCTCGCTATTCATAACCGGCTTGTTCGTGCTCTGTCTCAACCCTCTGCGTTTATCAGAATCATGAGGTTGTGTGTGACAACTCGCAGGAGCAGTTCCATGGATCTTCGACGAGCGGTTTTAGCGCGTAACGCAGACCCGAGGTTGCGTTTGATCATGGAATTCACGGT
>JANYKD010000303.1 GCA_025361735.1 Phycisphaerales bacterium | reverse complement strand
GGCCGGTCTGGCCGGGTGGACGGTGTTTGTGGACAAGGACAACGACGGCGTGCTGGATAAGGGCGAATTGACCGCGAAGACCAACGCGGCCGGTGCGTTCTCCCTGAAGCTGGCGGCCGGGTCGTACACCGTGCGGACAGTGGCCAAGCCCGGATACAAGGGCACGACGCCAACCGGCGGGAAACTGGCGGTGAAAGTGGCGGCGGGACAGGTGCTGGCGTCGCGGATGTTTGGGTTTAAGAAATAAGGATTGATCTGACTTTGAACTGATCTTGACACCGGCGGACAGCCGATTAAACTGTGTGTCTTGGCGACTTGACCGCTGAGAGACAATTTGAGCCGGGGTTATAGTGAAATGGGATCACGCCACCATGGCATGGTGGAATTTCGGGTTCGAATCCCGATAACTCCATTCCCCGTGGACTCGCATAGCAGCGAGTCCATTTTTGTTGGGTGACAGTGCTGGCCGCGGAACGCGGCGTCCTCTCCCAGGCTCATCGCCCCAGCACACAGCGACGGATCAGGTTGAGCGTGAACTGCACGGCGACGGGATCGTAGCGCAGGCCGTAGCGGCCGGGTGTGCCAAAGCCGCGGGCCAGACGGCCCTGGGTGATAAGCTGGGAAATCACGACCCGGCCCATTCCCGATTCAAAGTCGATCTGCACGACCGGCGATCGGAGCAGACCCTTGCCGGCCGACGCCAGCGGCACGAAGCGGCTGGCGCCCGAGCCCAGGCAGCGGCGGTACTGATCGGAGAGATCGATGGTGCGAATGGGTCCGTTGGGATCGATGGCATGACGGAGCGCCTCACTGTCTTCGGCAAGAAACCGCACACGCGCCCGCAGGCTCGCGCGGACATCTTCGTCATCGAACAGCGAGAACGCATAGAACCCATGAAGTTCGTAAGCACAGTATTGCTCGCCACGGATCATGTCCGCCCGGGCTCCACGGCTCTTCCACAGTTCGACGAACGACTCGGGACTCAGGCCCAGAGGCTCCATGTCCACGGCCGGGACGATGAGCCCCCCGCGCAGGCCGTTCCAGAGACGGGTGTGGTCATGCGGAATCTGTTCCCACAACGAATCATCCACTTCCGAGGGATGGATGCAGCTCTCGGGTTCGGCGGTCGGGCGAAAGGCGAGGCGGACGCCGCCGAAGAGATCGACCGTGGTCGCGCCGGGGCGAGACGATGAACCTGCGTTTGGTTCCGCCAAAGTGGGGCGGACGCCGTCGTCGGCCGCTACTGAGGAACCCGAAAAGGCCGACGAGGGCGTCGGCCCTACTTCGGGATATTCCGGGCCGAGCCAACGCGGGCCGGCGTCCAGGAAGAGGATCGACCTGCCCTCGTCGATTCCTTGCTGGAGCTTGCGACGGAGTTCGGCATCGGCGACAAAACGCGGCCAGGTGTTCGGGCCGATGATGACCATGTCAGCGCGTGGGTTGGTCAGATCCTCGAACCGGCCAACCTGATTCAATCCGGCAAACGCCATCAGTTCGGCATCTTCGTCGGCAATGGCGGCCCGCAGACCGCCCAGGTGGACGGGTTTGACGGCAAACACGCGCAAAGGACAGAGGCTCTGCGCCGGCCACTCGAGGCCCGGCGGCGCCGAATCGGTGCTGGCCGAGAAACGATAGCGGCCCTCGCGCGGCGGCAAACGCAAGGTGACGAATTGCTCGACTGAATCGTGCGGGCCGACGGGACAGCACACATTAACCACATTGGTGGTGTGTCCGTAGCCGTCCTCGTGCGACACCTGCGCTGACGCGGCGATCTTCACCAGGGCATCGGTGCCGTTGACCAAGTGCATTGCCAGCGTCACACCCTTGCCCGGCTCGAAATTGCGATCCCAGACATCGAGGCTCACACTGATCGGAGACCAGGCGGCGTACATCGCATCCCAGACGGGTTTGAGCTGTCCCTGGCCGGGATCGTCGAGGAAATGGGTGTTGCCGTCCTCGCGGCTGGACAGAGCGCAGGACAGGAATATGCCCGCGGCGCCGAGCCTTCGCCAGTATTCGCCCATGCGCGCGGCGACGTCCGCCTGGAACGCGAGCCGCCGGTCGGCATCGTGGTCGGGACCCAGAAACCGGAGCAGCGATTCCACCGTATTCGGATGCCCGCCGGGGTCGCCCTTCTCATCGAGATAGATGCCGGCGAACTCGTCCACAATCACCGGCTTGGCGTATTGCTCGATCGAGTCGTAGTACAGCCCGACGTTTTCGAACAGTGCCCACCAGTGCTTCTGCAAACCGACCGTGTCCCGGTCGGCCACAATCAGGCGGTCGTAATCCGCGAGCAGTTCGGACATCATCGCCAGGGCACGCTGCCGGTCGTGTTCGGGCACATCCTGGCAGGCGCGGACGATGATCACGCACGGATGCCTGGCGAGCTCATCCAGCCAGTTTCGCCATTGGAGGCGCAGGCTCTGGGTGGACGCCCGCAGCTCGTGCAATGCCGGCCACTCAACCTGAACCGCGATACCGGCGTGGTCGCAGACATCCAGCCAGGCCGAGGGAGGCATGCCGGCCGCGAAACGAATGGCGTTGCCGCCCAGGGCGCGCAGCCGATCCACCAGAGCGTCTTTGAACCACGTTTTGTGCCATGCCCACTCGTGCGAGGCTGGATCGCGCAGCCAGCGATGCCAGGCGATGACCACGCCGCGCACGAACGTCGGACAATCGGCAATCACGACGTGTTGTCCGGAAACAGCGACGGTTCGTAATCCGATGGTCAGTTCGTCAACGTCGACAACGGTCTCGTGCCGGAGCAGCGACACGCGCAGCCGGTAGCACCGCGGGTTGTCCGGATGCCACTGCTCCAACTCGCCGACCTTGAGAACCCCCCTGCCGACGAGGCCCGGCGCGGCGACAGCTGTGGATCGGATAGGCCGCGTGTCGTCGGCAAATAGTTCAAGCCGGACAGTGTGATCGTCGCCGATTGACGAAGTGCTGGCGATGCCATCGGCAGAGAGATAACGGGCTGCGGATTCCGCCGGTAAGGACACCGGCGGCACTGCGTCCAGTTGTTCGATCTGCCAGTCGACGCGCAGTTCGACGCATTCCGGGTCGAAGCGAGGCACGACCCGCACGATCCGCGATGGGCCGTGACAGCGGAGTTCGGCCGAGTCCCAGAGACCGGCCGAAAGATTGGTCCGCCAGCGCTCGCCGAGCGGAAGACACGACGCATCGGCCGGATCGACGCTGGCCAAGGCCCCAAGCTCGATCTCGAGACGAATGGGCTGACCGGGGCGCACGTCCTCACCGGAGAGCAGGAGGCGGGCCGGAGCCATGCCGCCTTCGCAACGGTTCAGTTCCCGGCCGTTGACATAGACGACCGGCCGCCAGCGAGCACCGCGCAACAGAAGGGTGGTGTGCGTCCATTGCCCCTCCGGCAACTGCACGACACGGCGATACCACGCCGACCCCGACGCGGCTTGTGTCGGATCAAACGGGACGCCGGGCACATTCCCGGCGGCGTTGTATTGCCGGTCTGCGCCAACTTCCCATTCACCATCCAACGAAAGAGTTTTGACGAGCGAAGGCATGTCACAACTCCCACAGGACTCGACTCAAGTCCGAATTCGACAGGAAAACCCGTCCGACGCGCTGAACTGTACCGGGCGAGGGGACGGGAGTCTATCGACTCGTCATCCATGGCCAGTCGAGCGCGCGCGAAGCCGCGTGGTGGGCGTCATTGGCGGAGTATGGCCGGGCGGTACGCCGCACAAAAGAAAGAAGCACGGAGCGGTCTCCGTGCTTCTGAGAGTTGGTCACTTGCACCCGCCCGAGCAGGCACAGCCTCACTCAGGCGTTCCCTTGGTCAGGTCGTAGACCCAGGGTTGGACCGCAGGCGTCCAGTCGATCAGTTCTTCGGGCTTGAAGAACAGGCCGAGCTCGCGCGTCGCGGCTTCGGGCGAGTCCGAGCCGTGGACGAGGTTGTAGGAATTGGACACGCCATAGTCCCCGCGAATGGTGCCGGGATTGGCTTTGGAACCGAAGGTAGCGCCCATCATGTTGCGGCAGATGGCGATCGAATCTTTGCCCTGAAGCGCCATGATGACCACCGGAGAACTGGTCATGAAGCGGACCAGGCCCGGGTAGAACCCCTTCCCTTTGTGCGCCTGGTAATGCGTCTCGGCAAGCTGGGGGGAGATCTGGGTCAGTTTCATACCGACGATCTGCAGGCCCTTCCGTTCAAATCGGGAGATGAGTTCCCCGACAAACCCGCGCTGCACGGCGTCGGGTTTGAAGATGATGAGAGTACGTTCCATGCTGGTGAGACTCCTTCGCTGTCGTTGGCCGTCGCCGCGAATCAGGGCGGCGGCGAGGTTGCATTTAGCATCGCGGACTTCAAATTTCAGATCTCAAATCTCAGATTCCAAATTTGAGATTTCGAATCTTAAATCACAATCGGCCGATGGATTCACTTGCCTTTGATTCCCGCCGCGGCGGCGAGTTTTGCGGCCATGTCGGTCTTTTCCCACGAGAACGACCCGTCCTTGCCGGGAATGCGGCCAAAATGGCCGTGGCGGGCGGTCTCTTTGTAAATGGGCTTGAGCAGATCGAGGTGCTTGATGATGCCGCGCGGCGTGAGCGGGAAGAACTCCTTGATCATCTCGGAAATCTGGTCCTCGGGGATCACGCTGGTGCCTTCCGTGGATACGGTCACCGAGACGGGATTGGCGACGCCAATGGCGTAGGCGAGTTGTACTTCGCAACTGTGGGCGATGCCGGCGGCCACGATGTTCTTGGCAATATACCGGCCCATATAGCAGGCCGAGCGATCGACTTTCGACGGATCCTTACCGGAGAAGGCGCCGCCGCCATGGGCACCACGGCCGCCGTAGGAGTCGACGATGATCTTGCGCCCGGTGAGCCCCGAGTCGCCCTGCGGGCCACCGATGACGAACTTGCCTGTGGGATTGATGTGGAAGATGATCTCGTCGTTCCAGAACTTCTTGGGGATCACGGGTCGGATGACCTTCTCGATGATCTCGCGCTTGGCCTTGTCGCTGACGACGTCCTTCTTCTTGTCCAGGGCGGTTTCGTCGTGTTGCGTGGAGATGACGACGGTGTGGACGCTAACGGGCCGCTCGTCTTTATACTCGACGGTGACCTGCGACTTGCCGTCCGGGCGAAGCCACTTGAGCTGTCCCTTCTGCCGCACTTCGGCAAGCTTCTCGACCAGGCGATGGGCCAGGTGAATCGGCAGCGGCATGAGCGCGTCGGTTTCATTACTGGCATAACCGAACATCAGGCCCTGGTCGCCGGCACCCTGCTCCTTCTTGTCGTCGTCGGCCTTGTCAACACCGCGGGAGATGTCGGCCGACTGGGCATGCAATGCCCGCAAGACGGCGCAAGAGCGATAGTCAAACCCACCCGTGGGGTCGTTGTAGCCGATTTCCTGGATGGTTTTTCGTGCGGTGTCCTCGGCTCCTTCCAGAGCGCGGGCCGCGGCTTCGTTATGCACGGTCACTTCGCCGGCCAAAACGACCAGGCCCGTGGTGACCAGCGTTTCGCAGGCGACGCGGGCGAGCGGATCCGCCTTGATGATCGAGTCGAGGATGGCGTCGGAAATCTGGTCGGCCACCTTGTCGGGATGTCCCATGGTGACGGACTCGCTCGTGAAGAGGTGCGAACTGCGGCGGAATTGTGTGGACACGGTATCTCCTTTTGTTATCGGAACGCGAAGCCACGGGCCGAAATTCTACCCCGGACGTATCGTCAATACAGGGATTCGGCCTCAAAATCGAGCAAAGAAATGTAGCCTACGATCCGAGGGCATGCAAGCGGAGGCCGCCGCCGATAAGAAACCTTTGGCAAATGCCTGCCTCGCACGCCAGCCGCGGCTCTTCTCCCCTACAGCCCTTTGCCTATAATGCCGTGGTCACAGATCAATCGCTGCCGTCGAGTCCGCCGAACCAAGTGGTTGTGTCCATGCAAGCCGCCAAAACGGTTTTGATCGGGATTATCGTGTCGTTACTGTGTCTGACCGCACACGCGGCAGACAGCCGGTCAAAGCACGTCCTGGTTCTGCATTCCTACCACAGGGGCTTCGCATTCACCGAGGCAGAGATCGAAGGCATCGATTCCGTCCTGGTTCCCGAGTCGGGATGGATTGAGCAACATGTGATCCACATGGACGCCAAGCGGACCAGCGATGAGCGTTACGATCACTCGCTGCGGCAACTGCTGCAGGTCCAATTCGCCAAGGTCAGGCTCGATGCCATTCTGGTCACCGACAACGACGCGCTGGAATTCGTGGTCGCCAATCGGGCCGGCATGTTTCGCGATGTTCCCGTGTTCTTCGCGGGCGTCAACGACTTCCAGGAGTCGATGCTGGCCGGTGAATTGCGGATCACGGGAGTCGTCAAGAACACCGATTACCCCGCGACCATCGACCTGGCACTCAGACTGCGGCCGCTGACAACGCAGGTGGTTGCAATCACGGACTCCACAACCACGGGCAAGGCACACTCGGAAGCGATCCAGAGGCTCGCCTCCGCGTACCGGGACAAGGCTGAAATCGTTGTCTGGTCGCTGGGTGACATGAGCATGGAGGACATGTGCGGCCGCCTGGCGAGTCTGAAAGAAGACTCGGTCGTCGTGTTGCTCAATCATTATCGCGACAAGGGCGGCCACGTCTTTTCGCACGACGAAAGCATGGAGCGTCTTCTAAAAGCCAGCGCCGTCCCCGTGTTCGCCGTCAACGAGGTGCGTCTGGGGTGGGGCGTGCTGGGCGGCAGGCTGATACGCGGCCGCAACCAGGGGCGCATCGCGGCCCAGATGATGCTGCGCGTGCTCCGCGGCGAGGACATCGCCCGCGTGCCCATCGAGACGAAGAGCCCCAATGACTGGATGTTCGATTATCCGGCGCTGCGGCGGTGGGGCATTGACGAAAGTGCTCTGCCTGCCGGCAGTATCATTGTGCATCGCCCCGTTTCCTTTTACGGGCAACACGAGCGAGTCATTCTCGGCACGCTGGCCGTGCTCCTTTTGCTGGTCGCGATCATCTGGCTCCAGGCCACGGCGATCGCACGACGCAGAGTCGCCGAAGCCGCCCTGCTCAAGGCCAACAACACGTACCGGGCTCTGGTTGCCTGTACGTCGGCCGTCGCACGAGCGAACGACGAAGCGTCGCTGCTGCACCAGGTAGTACAGGTCGTGCAGCAGCACTGCGGCTACCGTATGGCCTGGGTGGGGCTCGCCAAACACGACGACGCGAGAACCGTCCGGCCCGTGGCACGGGCTGGATTCGATGACGGACATCTGGAAAAGGTCACGTTTACCTGGAACGACAGCGAATCGGGCCGACGGCCCGTTGGAACCGCCATTCGCACAGGCGAGCCATCGATCGACCAGAACATCAACACGGACCGCGGCGTCTTGTCGTGGCAGTATGAAGCGAGAACACACGGATACGCCTCAATCGCGGCATTCCCGTTGCGGGCGGGCGGCGGGGTCCTGGGCGCGCTCACCGTCTACGCTGCCAGACCCAATGCCTTCTGCAGCGAAGAGGTTCAGCTTCTGCAGGAGATTGCGGACAATCTCGCTTTCGGCCTGGCTTCGCTCAAGGCACGAAGTGATCGGGATGAGGCCGACCGGGCGTTGCGCAACAGCCTGGCGCAGATGCGTGACGCCCACCAGCGCCTGAGATTCCATGTCAGCCGAATGCCGCTGGCATTTATCGCCTGGGATCTGGATTTCCGCGTCACCGAATGGAATCCAGCGGCGGAACAGATCTTCGGCTGGTCCGCCTCTGAGGCAATCGGAATGCACGGCGACAAGCTCATTGTTCCGGAAGAAGCCCAAGCATCCGTCGGCGCCCTCTGGGCCAAGCTCCTGCGAGGGGAGGATGAAACCAGCCACTCCGTAAACGACAATATCCATAAAGACGGCCGACGCCTGTCGTGCGAATGGTTTAACACGCCGTTGCGAGACGATGCGGGACAGGTCATTGGTGTCTTGTCAATGGCTCATGACATCACGCAGCGTAAGAATGCCGAAGCTGAGCGGGACCGGCTGGAGGAACAACTGCGTCAATCGCAGAAGATGGAGGCGGTCGGACGCTTGGCCGGTGGCGTTGCCCACGATTTCAACAATCTCTTGACGGCGATCCTCGGCTATGCCGAACTGGCGATGGACCAATGCGATCCAGTTTCGCCGCTGCATTCGGAACTCGAGCAGATTTCCAGGGCCGGCAAACAGGCGGCGAGCCTGACGGGCCAACTCCTGGCGTTCTCGCGCAAGCAGGTCATTGCACCCGTCGTCCTCGATCTAAACGCGCTGGTCACGCAATCACGCAGCCTGCTGCGACGATTGATCGGAGAGGACATCGAACTCGTGTTCTTCCAGAACGCGGATGCCGGCCGAATCAAGGCAGATCCCGGCCAGATCGAGCAGATTATCCTCAATCTGGCGGCAAATGCGCGGGACGCAATGCCCAGAGGCGACAAGCTGACGTTTGAGACTGCAAGTGTTGTGCTTACTGAAGAATATGTGCGGGCGCATGCCGAAGCCAAGCCGGGAAGATGGGCCATGCTGGCGGCCAGCGACAACGGGCAGGGCATGACCGAAGCGGTCAGGCAACATCTCTTCGAACCGTTCTTCACGACCAAGGAAAGGGGCAGGGGCACGGGGCTTGGCCTGGCCACAGTTTACGGCATCGTGAAGCAGAACGGTGGCTTCATCAGTGTCTACTCCGAGCCCGGCATCGGTACGACGTTTAAGATCTTCTTTCCGCCGGTCGAAGACCCGGCCGCGGCCACGCGAGGAATCGAGTATCAGCCGTTGCCGCCGGGAAAGGAGACCATCCTCCTGGTGGAGGACGACGACGGGGTACGGGAACTTGCGCGGGTTACCCTGGAAAGACGCGGATATCACGTGCTGATCGCGCCCAACGCCGCTGATGCCATCTCGATCTTCGCAAGCGAGGGGCAGGACATTGACCTGTTGATCACCGATGTCATCATGCCCGGAATGAACGGTCGGGAACTCTACGAGCGGCTGTCAACAATGAAGTCCGGTCTCAAAGCGCTGTTCATGTCCGGCTACACGGAAAACGTGATCGCCGAACACGGCATCCTCGATGCCGGCATCAATTTTATCCAGAAGCCCTACGGCATCGATCAATTCACGCGCAAAGTCCACGCGATCCTTCATTAACCCGCCAGCGCGGCATCCAGCGCCTCGCGGAAATCCTTCTCTCCGCGCAAACCGACGAACGTCTTGAACGCCTGCCCGCCCTTCATGACCACAACCATGGGTATATTGCTGATGCGAAACTGCATGGGAATTTCGCGGTTGGCCTCAACATCCATCTTGCCGACCTTCACGCGGCCGACGTAGTCCTTGGCAAGTTTCTCGATCACCGGACCCAGCGCGCGACACGGCCCACACCACTCGGCCCAGAAGTCCACAAGCACGGGCACCGAAGAATTGGTTACCTCGTCGGCGAAGTTCTGATCCGTGAATTCCTTAACATGCTCAGACGCCATTGAAATTGCTCCTTCTTTGCTCAATCGTAGAACCATCGAGGCGCACTGTCAAAGCCGTGCCCCGCGCACGCGCACTCGATGGACGCGGGCTGATCGTGACCAGGGACACCGCGATCAACGATCGCGGCTGCAGAGAGGCCACTAAGCCTGCGACGGTTCCGACTGCTGGTGCTGCTTTGCCGCCAACTCGTTCTTGACCTGGCCGATCGTCAGGATGCAGGTTGCCAGCATTGCCAAACCGACAAGGCCGAAGGCACCGGCCACGATCGGCGAGCGCAGTGCCAGGAACGGCGAATTGGCGTCCACGGTGAATCCGATCAAAATGTAGACCATGCAGACGAGAAACAGCGTGAAGCTGATCGGGATCAGCGCCTGTTTGAACTCCAGCGTCTGCACCATGTGCTTGCGCTTGTAGACCGGCTTCTTTCGCTGCTGCGCCAGCGAACTCACCGGCACGGCCGGCATCTCCATCTGATCGTCGGCGTACGCCTCCGCCTCGGCCGCTGCCTCCTCACTGGCAACAGCCTGT
Organism: Phycisphaerales bacterium; assembly: GCA_025361735.1. Classification (GTDB taxonomy): domain Bacteria; phylum Planctomycetota; class Phycisphaerae; order Tepidisphaerales; family Tepidisphaeraceae; genus JANYKD01. The sequence continues at coordinate 15,083 of JANYKD010000303.1, read as the reverse complement.
TCCTCGACGGCTTCCGCAGACGGCTCGACGACCGGCTCGATATACTTGATCGGCTCCTCCTCGTCCGCAGCCGTTTCCGGTATTGGAGCGGACGGAGGAGGCGCTGGCCGCTCGGGCGCGGGCCGGGCCACGGGCTGCGGCGGAAGCCCCGGTCCGCCAACGGGCCGCGGCATGGCCAGCGGGCGAGGCTTGGGTGGCGGCGGCGCCGTGGGTCTGGGCGCCGCAGGCACGCCTCCCTGCATGGGCCGCGGCGCCGCTGACACCGGACGCGGCGCGGGAACCACGGGTTTGGGCTCGGATGCTGGCACGGGTCTGGCGGCCGGCGCAACTACTTTCGGCACCACCACCGGCCTGATGGCCGGTGACGGAGATTTCGGCGCCACAGGTTTCGGAACCGCGGCCTTGGGCACGACGGGCGCGGGCGGAACCTCCTGCGGCGGTGTACCGAATATGTTGTCGTCGTGGGGCTCTTGCTTGTGCGATTCGTCGTCGGCGTGCTCGCCGCTGGAAAGCGCATGCAACATCTTGGCAATTCGGTCACTCTCGTTCTCGGCCATGACACACCTTTCCTGCTTGCCGATTTCCCCTACGCAACCGGCGTGTCGGCGATTATAGTGTAACTCATGCCCGAGCCAAGTACCTCCAGCGTACGTTCTCCCGCGGTCGCCGGCCGGTTCTACCCCGCTGATCCAATCCAGTGCCGGCGTGAAGCCCAGTCGTTCCTCGACGCCGGCCACACCACCCTTGGTTCCACCGCCTGGATCGGTGGTGTCGTGCCGCATGCCGGCTGGGTGTGCAGCGGCGCCATCGCCGGCCAGACCATCGCGACGTTGGCCGCCTGCGGCAGCGTCGATGTCGTGGTCGTCTTCGGTGCGGTGCATACCCCCTACCGCTTTGAGTTCGGCGCTCTCGACAGCCACGCAAAGTGGGCATTGCCCGGCCAGGAATCCGCCCTGCCTCTCGACCTCGAACGGCAACTTCTCGGCAAGGGCACCGTCTTTGGCGTCGAGCCGCGACTGCACGAGCGAGAACACGCCGTCGAGGTCGAAGTCCCGCTCCTCCAGCTCGCCTGGCCGAATGCGGCGATCCTGCCCATCGAAGTGCCCGCCGTGTCAATGGCCACTCTCATCGGCCGAAAGACGGCGCAGACGCTTCAGGAAGCAGGCCTCAAAGCTGTCTACCTGGCCAGCAGCGACTTCACGCATTATGGGACCAACTATGGTTTCACGCCCGCCGGCGTCGGGCCGGCCGCCATGCAGTGGACAAAAGACAACGATCGTCGTCTGCTGGCCATGATTGAACGTTTGGCCGTTGACGAGATTGTCCCGGAAGCCGCCCAGCATCAGAACGCCTGCGGGGCCGGCGCGATTGCCGCCACGCTGGCCGCGTGTCGCGAGTACGGCGCCAGGCAAGCGAGCACCATAACCCATGCAACAAGTTATGAGACGTTGGCAAAGGTGATGCCACAGGCACCGACCAACGCCGTCGGCTACGCCTCAATTGTCATCGGATGATGCGTCAGGGAATCGCCGTCGAATGCGGGATGTTTCCGCAAATCAACATCCGGCAGAACCTACCCGCAACCCGTCCGCCACACGGCCCCTGGCAACACTGAAAACCGCGATGCTGCAAACCGGTCGTCTGCGGAACGACATTTGCCGTCGAGTCACTCCATGCAAGACACTGAATTCAACGCGAAGATGAGTCAGCTCATTAGTGACATCAAGACGCTGCCGGACGCGGAGCGGGCTCGGTTGGAGCAACTGGCCGACGAGACGCGAAACCGCCACGAGCAGATCAAGACCACGATGACCCGGCTCCAGGACAGCCTCGACCAGCTCCGGGTAAGCGTCAAGTACATCATCTTTGATCTGGAGGCCACGCGGCGCGAGAACCTTACCCTCCGCAAACGCCTGATGCGGCAGTCAGACCCGAACGCCGAATAGGCTGTCGGTTTGCCGTATTATCATTGGTTCTTCGACAGGGTGGCATGGAAAAACCATGCCACCCTGAATTTTCTTTGCCTGCCCCGATCTCATTCCTGGCCTGCCCAACATCCTGTGCGAAGGGCAGATGTCGCTGATCATGAGCGGCCGGCTGCCGCGGGATCGACCGAAGCGCTCTGCTGTATGTCGCAACCGCTGGCCGCGCCGGCTCGCGTCGCTTATATTGCCGACATGCCGACAATCAAGACCAACGGTATCAACATGGCGTATCAGGAGCGCGGGCAAGGCGAGCCGCTGATCCTCATCATGGGACTCGGCGCCCCCGGTTCTATCTGGGAAGAGCACCTCAAGGAATACGAGAAGCACTTCCGCTGCATCGTGCTGGACAATCGCGGTGCTGGCGATTCGGACAAGCCGAACGGGCCGTACACCACGCGCATGATGGCCGAGGACGTGGCGGGGTTGATGGATGCGCTCAAGATACCCCAGGCACGCGTGGCCGGTATTTCCATGGGCAGCGCCATCGCGCAGGAATTGGCCCTGGCGCATCCGGCCAAGGTGCACAGCCTGGTTCTCGTCAGTTCCTGGGCGCGGTGCGACATCTATACCCTGACGGTCTTCGAGCATTTCTGCCGCGTCCGGGCTCAAGTGCTGCCGGAAACGTTCATGCAACTTCTCCAGTTGTGGATCTTCACGGCCCCCTACTACGAGAAGAATCTCACGACGCTGATCGAAGGACAGCTTGCCGCGCGCCAGGGCGTGCCCATGCCGCAACATGCGTTTGAGGCCCAAAGCGCCGCCTGCGTCAACCACGACACACTGGACCAGCTTGGCCAGATCAAGGTACCGAGCCTGTTGACCGTCGGCGATGCCGACATCTTCACGCCCCTGCGGCTCAGCGAGGAAATCCGCCAGCGCCTGCCGGGTTCGAAGATGGAAGTATTCAAAGGCTGTGGCCACGCGCACCATTGGGAAGATGTGGCGCGATTCAACCAGGTGACTGCGGACTTCCTACGAGCGAACTGATGCTCGATTTCCATTATGGGCTTGCGATAAGCGATTGAATTATTCGAACGATTGACCCCGTACGGAGGAAACGGCTGAGGCCGACATCATGGGCGAGACGCCCGTGCCACGCGACGCTTGAACCTTTGAACTCTTGAACCCTACTCAGCACTCTTAAGGAACCCCCAATGAGCCAGATCAAATTCGGTTGTCAGACCTACACATGGCAGATGTCCTATGACAAATACTCCAACGCCATGGACCACATCATGGATGTCGTCGCCTCCTCCGCTTCCTTTGCCGGTATCGAGGCTGAGGTGTGCATGCTCGGCAAGTACCGCACCGATCCGGCGAAACTGGCCGAGGCCTTTGCCCGGCGGAAACTGACCTACGGCGCCATCTGCCTCGTCTGCGACTGGCTTGGCCCGACTGAAACCGATGCCGAGCGCGCCGAGGCTGATCGCGTCATCAAGTTTCTGAAGTATTTCCCCGGCACGCTGCTGGCCCTCTGCCAGATGCCCCAGAAAGACCGTGAGAACCTGGAAGTCCGCCAGAAGAACTGCATTCAGTGCGTCAACGCCATCGGCCGCCGGGCCGCCGATGCCGGGATCACCGCGGGCTTCCATCCCAATTCGCCTCCGGGTTCCGTGTTCCGCATTGAGTCCGACTATCACCTGCTCCTGGACAAGCTGGATACGAAACACGTCGGTTTTGCCCCTGATGCCGGGCATATTGCCAAAGGCGGCATCGACGTGGTCAAACTCTTCCGCGAATATGTCTCCGTCATTCACCACGTCCACTACAAGGACATGACGGCCGCCGGGGCCTGGGCATTGATGGGCAAAGGCAGCATCGATTTTCCCACGATCACCGCGGACCTGGACAAAGCCGGATATCAGGGTTGGATCATGATCGAAGATGAGTCGCCGCTGGCCGAGGTCGATCCCGACGCGGCCACGCGGCAAAACGGGGAGTATCTCAAGAACACATTGGCGTGCTTGTAAAAGAAAAAAACCGACCCCTGCTCAACCCAATTTAAGGGTCGGTGAGGCCGGCTTATTGGATACGTGATTTTCTGGCGTCTAGGCGAGCGGTTGCGTGGACAGATAGAGACTGAGCATGCCGCGATCGAGCGTTTCCATGTCCACCAGGCGGCCGCCAATCTCGTAGTCGCCGTCCGGGGTCTCTCTGACCCGGGCGACCGAAAGCCAGCCGACCCATTCGGTACGCGGACGAATGCGTTCGCCGGTCGTGTCCACGAAGGGGCTGATCCCCGCATAGGCCGGAAGGCGAACCTTCAGACGAATCTGCTGGTCAGCCTGGATATTGGCCACCCGCGTGCGGATGAGCATTCCTCCCGAGGACATGTCGACCAGTCGGCCCAGCGGCGCTGCGCTGGCGCCATCCCAGGAGTGCACCTCAACTCCGTAGCTGTCCAGATCGTGCCGGCGATTGTGGCGGCGTTCACTTACAGTGGCTCGTATGCCGGTCTGCTGCGATTCAGGGTTGTGCGTGCTTGTCATGTCTGTCGACTCCTGCAATATCTGGAGACGTTTGCAAGAGAAGTATCGGCCCGGTTCGCGGGTGACTTTTGACGGATGGAGGATTTGTGCGGGATTTTCCTGCCATGCCGAAGGGGCCGATAAACCAGTGGTTTCGTTCGGAGTTCGCACTCCCGTCGTGTCTGGACGCAGAAACGCCGGCAAGTTGCGCCAACGCGTGAACTCAGAACCTGCACGACCTACAATCTAGTCGTGACCTCAGCAGCACCAGATCAACCGATACGCACACCGGCCCAGGCCGGGGGCGCTACTTTTGGCCGGCTCATGGGCATGTTGCGGCCCCATCGTGCGGTCATAACCTTCGGTTTGGTGTTGTTGCTCCTGTCCGGACCGTGCGAACTGTTTCCAGCAATCGTGTGGAAGTTCGTCGTCGATGACATCGCACTCCAGAAACACACCGCGCCGCTGTTTGCGAGAATCGTGTCACTCAATCACGCTGTCAGCAGCCGCTTCGGCGTCCTGGGAATGACACTGGTCTGGCTGGCGGGCATCTACGTCGTGGGTGAACTGCTGCAGACCATCCAGCAGAACCTCATGAACCGCGTGGCCCAGAAGTTCATCTATCGCCTGCGCAACCAGGTCTATCACAAGTTGCAGGGCCAGAGCCTGGCGTACCTCCAGCGGCAGCGTACCGGCGACCTCATGAGCCGTTGCATCGGCGATGTGGATGAAGTGCAGAACTTCATCGTTTCGGGCATCGACACGATCATCGGCGACGGGTTCGTCTGGCTGGTCACGGTGGGGATCGTCATGTATCTCGACTGGCGTGTGGCCTCGGCCTCGCTGGCTCCGCTGATCGTGGTCTACATCATGCTCCGGCTCTTCAACCGGCGAATCAAGCCGCTCTATGCCGCCGTGCGTGAGCGCAGCGGCGACGTTGCCACGCGCCTGCAGGAGAATCTCGCGGGCGTCGTGGTTATCAAGATATTCAACCGCGAAAAAGAAGAGGCCACGCGTTTCGAACAGGCGACAAAGGGGTACTACGACCAGCAGATCAAGGCGATCAACGCCCGCTACCTGTATTTCCCGATGTCGCGCGCCGTCGGCTTTCTCAGCAACGTCGCCATGATCGGCCTCGGCGGCTACTACATCATCAAGCAGGATCCCAATTTCACGCTCGGCATGCTCGTCGCTTTCCGCGCCTACTGGTGGCGGCTCTTCGGCCCGGTGAACATGCTCGCTCGAGTCAACGACATGGTCCAGCGGGCGATGGCGGCCGCCCGGCGCGTGTTCGAGGTGCTGGATGCGCCCGATGAACTGCCCGATGCGGCCGATGCTGCTGCCATCGACAAAACCGCTGGCCACATGGAGCTCCACGGAGTCTCGTTCCGCTACCTGCCCGAACCCGCCAAACCCGGCCCGGCAGTGCTGCACGATATCTCGCTGACCATCGAGCCGGGGCAGACTGTCGCGCTATGCGGACCCAGCGGATCGGGCAAGACCACCGTGCTTTCGCTGCTGCTGCGTTTCTATGATCCTGAAAAAGGGACAGTTACACTCGACGGGCGGGATGTGCGGTCCATCCGGCGCGACTCCCTGCGGCGGCATTTCGCCCTGGTCCAGCAGGAGACGTTTCTCTTCAACGATTCGATCCTCGACAACATCCGCTACGCCCTCCCCGATGCCACCATGGACCAGGTGGTCACCGCAGCGAAGGCGGCCAATGCACACGGTTTCATCTCCCGCCTGCCCAACGGCTACGACACCAAAGTCGGCGAACGCGGCATCCGTCTCTCCGGCGGCCAGAAGCAACGGATCAGCATCGCCCGGGCATTCCTGGCCAATCCCGAGATCCTGCTGCTGGATGAGCCGACCAGCAGCGTCGAGCCCGACGCCGAGGCGGCCATCATCGCGGCACTCGACCGCCTCATGGCCGGGCGCACGACCGTGCTGACGAGTCATCGTCCGAGCCTGATTTCGCAGGCGGATAAGGTGTACGTGATCGAGAATGGCCGGGTGGCTCAATCCGGGACTCCGCAGGAACTCCTGAAACAGCCGGGCTGGTTCGCCAAGTTCATGCGATCGGCGGAAGCGGTGGAAGAACAGCCGGCGTAGGTCTGTACAAACAAGAGCGGCACGGGCGAAGTCGCCCGTGCCGCGTGATATCTTTGAGAGCAGAGTATTACTTGATCGCAGGCTGGGTCGACGGCGCGGCCTTCTCGCCGGCTTTCTGGGTCGTCGGGGCCACAACGGGGGCCTTGGCCGCTTCAGCGCTGTTTACGGCCGGAACCTTGGCGGGAGTGGTTGGCGCCGGCGGGGCGGGCTTCTTCTCCTCATCCTTGCAACCAACGAGGACGGCAAGTGACACAACGACCGGCAGCAGGAAGTGTTTCGCGTTCATTCTCTTATTCCTTTCGTATGACTCATCCCTTAAGAAAACATGACAGGCCGTAAGTATAACGTGATATTACGTTAAATATCAACCAATTATGACAAATGGATCACGGTCCTTGGAGGAAAGCCGTGTGTCCAACCCCGGAAGGCACTGCCCAAGCCGTTGCACCAGGCGAGACAACGAGGCCCGCTCGCTGTTGGAATGGAGCGTGCAGACCACGGTCACGCCGCGCTGGGCGGCCTTGACGGCATCGTGGTGACGAATCTCGCCCGTAAGATAAAGCCCGGCCTGCTGTTCCAGCGCATCCTTGAGATATTCGCCGCCCGCTCCGGCAAGACACGCGGCCGACGACACCAGACCCTCCACTGGACCAGCGACGAGCAGATGCGACAGGCCCAGCCCCTTGCGGATACGCTCCAGCAGTTCACGGCGATCGATGGGCACGTCAAACCGGCCGATGCGCCCTTGGCCAAGACCATCGGGCGGCGGCTGGAGCGGAACAATATCGAAGGCCGGCTCTTCGTACGGATGCGCGGTCCGCAAGGCCGCGATAACTTTGTCGAGCAGGCCCAGAGGGACGATGGACTCCAGGCGCAATTCGTCGACCTGCTCAAATCGCCCGGCCTGGCCCACTACCGGATTGGCGCCTTCTCCTCCGAAAAACGTGCCGGTCCCCGGTACACGGAAGGAGCAACCGGAGTAGTTGCCGATGTGCCCGGCGCCAGCGGCGAAGATCGCCCCCGACACTCTCTCGACGGCGGAGACAGGCGTGAACACCACGAGTTTGCAGGTGGTGGGTTTTGGTTGAGCCGGCCGCAGTGCCCGGCGGCTGTTGACGGCGAGAATGTCCATCAGGAAATCGTTCACGCCGCCCGGCGCCACATCCCACGCGGTGTGGGGCGAGTAAATCGGCAAGCCACGGCGCAGAGCATCAAACACGACCGAACCGGCGGTCAGGCGCTTGAGGCCCTCGAAGATGGCCGGGTGATAGGCGATGACGGCATCGCAGCCGAGTGACCGCGCTTCGGCCGCCACGTCGGCCGTGTAGTCGATGCAGACGATGGCGCGAGAGATCGACTGTTGCGGATCGCCGACGAGCAACCCCACGTTGTCCCATGACTCGGCATGCCGGGTGGGAGCAATGGACTCCATCGCCTCGATTAGCTGCGCAAGTTGTATGCTCATGATGGACCAGTTTACCGGGAGGGTGCCAGAGAATGAACTCACGCCCCGTCGCCACAGCAAGGTCCCTGTGGGACGAGGCTGATGAGGGTGGGTCAGTGAACGGTTCACGGCGTGCGGCTCCAGCACTGGAAGCAGACACCTTGCGCATAAGTTATGAGTGGTAAGATGGATACGTCAGTTGGCAACATCGATTGGGCTGCGCTCTTCCCATCGGGGGCTGGTTTCTGGTATGTTGCTCCCGTTGTCGCCCGCGGCCCAGGTGAGACACGCCTGTGCCACGGAACTCGGCACCATAGGTTGAGACCGGCGAGGCGCCGGATACCAGATGTGTGACCGACAGACAGAAGAAATCCGTCACGGACGGCCGATAGAGGATGAATACCCCGTTGCCCGCTTTGGGTGACGGCTCGTGCAGGAGGACCCAGGGATGGGACAGACAGCCACAGCACAGAGTATTCCACAGGATACCCCGCAGAAGAAAGAGACCCTTTTCATGTCCCTTGTCAAAGAGGAAGAGGCCGGACCGTCTCCGGTGCTTAAGATAACTCCCGTGAAACGTGAAATACCCCGCCGCGAAACCGCGGAATCGATGGCCGCCAAGCAGAAGGACATTTCTGTCAGCGAGTTCTTCGCCAAGAACCGTCATCTGCTGGGCTTTGATAATCCACGCAAGGCGCTGCTAACCACGGTGAAAGAGGCCGTGGACAACTCGCTCGATGCCTGCGAAGAGGCCGGGATACTGGCCAGCGTGACCATCGTCATCGAGGACCTGCAGCCCGACCGCCCCGCCACAGCCAAGCAGTCGCGCTATCGGATCACGGTCATCGACAATGGCCCGGGCATTGTGCGGCGCCATCTCGAGAACGTCTTCGGGCGGCTGCTGTTCGGCAGCAAATTCCACCGATTGAAGATGTCGCGCGGCCAACAGGGCATCGGCATCTCGGCGGCCGGGATGTACGGCCTGATCACCACCGGCAAGCCCATGGTGATTCACAGCCGACCCAGCGCCAAAAAGCCGGCCCATCACATCGAGCTGGCGATGAACACCAAGACCAACCGCGCGGAAGTGACGGTGGATGCGGAGACGGAGGACTTCCCGCCGCAACGGTTCAAGACGCTCAACGCCGGCACGCGCGATCCGGGGTTCCTCAGTGCCGAGGAGTACGTCACCGGGACCAGCGTCAGCATCGAGTTGGAGGGACGATATCAGAAGGGCCGGGCAAGCGTCGATGAGTTCCTGGAACTCACGGCGATCGCCAACCCGCATGCAAAGATCACGTTCGTTCCGCCGACGCGTGTCAGCGCCGATGAGCAGGAAGAGCAAGTGCTGCTCAAGCCCGTGTCCCCGACAGTTGCGACAAACGCGCTTCCGGGGAACGTGGTCGACCAATCGACCACGCCGGTGGAGCCCGTGGCAGCGCCCAAAGGCGTTGACCCCAACATCACCACGATCGAGAAGGACGGCGTGATCATCTTTCCGCGAGGAACGGATCAGCTTCCCCCGGAAACCAAGGAAATTCAGCCGCACCCCAAGGGAATCGAACTCGGCACGCTGTTGCAGATGCTCAAGGACTACGAGGCATTCAACGCCACCGGCACGCTGTACAACTGCCTGCAGGAGAAGTTTTGCCGGATCAGTGCCCAGCGGGCCGGCGAGTTCTGCGAGGCCATCGGCGTACACAGCCGCACCAAGTGTGCGGATATCGATCCGCCCCTTGCCGAAAAGCTGTTCAAAGAATTTCAGGATGCCAAACTCCCGCCGCCGCCGACCGACTGCCTCGCACCCATCGGCGTGCGCCAATTGCTGGCCGGCATGCTCAAGGGCGTGAAGGCCGAGTTCTACGCGGCCAGTTCGCGCGAGCCGGATGTGTACCGCGGCCGGCCGTTCCAGATCGAGGCGGCCATCGCCTTCGGCGGCGAATTGCGGTCAGACGACACGGCCCGGGTCATCCGCTTCGCCAACCGCGTCCCCCTGCTCTTCCAGCAGAGCGCATGCAGCAGTTTCAAGGCCGTGGCCGAGACTGGGTGGCGCAACTACAACCTTTCCCAGCCGCGCGGCAGTCTGCCGGTCGGGCCGCTGGTGATCATGATCCACATGGCGTCCGTGTGGGTGCCGTTCACGAGCGAATCCAAAGAAGCCATCGCCGACTACGACGAGATCCGCAAGGAGATGAAGCTGGCGCTCATGGAGTGCGGCCGAAAACTCGGAACGTACCTTCGCAAGCGGCAGAAGATGCAGCGGGAATCCGCCCGGCGCGATGTGTTCGAGCGTTACATCGGCGAGATCGCCAAGGCGATCAATGCCATCAACGGCACGGACACAAAGCAGCTCTACGATGTCCTGCTGGCCGAAGCCCGCAAGCGGACGGCGATCGCCGACGTCGAACTCGACGAAGACGGCAAGGCCATCAAGAAGGATGAGCACGAAGACCTCAAGAACGACGAGGGAATCGTGATGGTCGAAAGCCGTGCGGCCCATCTGGCCGAGGCCCAGGCGGCGGTACCGGCCGCCACGCCGGCAGCTGCCGACACGAACGGAAATGGCGATGGCAACGGACATGCCCCGGAGCCGGAACGGGTCTCGCTTGGCAGTAATAAGGCAAAGAAGAAGCCGGCCAGGAGCGACGGGCTGTTTGATTAGTTTCAGCTAGGGTCCGCTTCAGCGGACGCGGACGGCGACCACAACAGACCACACGAGTAAGCACATATGGCCAAGCAACGCAAAACCGACAGCCAGACTCAGGCTCAGGCCGACAAGATCAACAAGCGAATCAAGGATCGCGATACGACCACGATGAGCAAGGTCGTCGCGCTTGCCAACAACGTCAGCAGCGCGGCGTTCAAGGGCAAGGATATCGCCATCTCGATCCCCGCGAGGACGCGTTCCAATACATTGTGGAACAAGAAACGCGGAATTCTGGAGATGGGCGACGCCAAGTCCGAGCGCGAACTCTTCAACCTCAACCAAGCCAAGCAGTTCATGCAGACGATGCTCCATGGCAACAGCATCCGCGAACTGATTCAGGCCGAGAAAACGCTAAGCCTGCGCGGTATGTTCTACAAGGGCCTGCACACCATCCAGGGCACCAAAGGCGAGAAGACGTTCGCCGCTCAGGATGAATCCGACGCCGTGCTCGAAGACCTCGAGGTGTCGCTGGGCGCTCTCCGCGAAGAACTCCACGTCTACGCCAAGAAGCGCGGCACGATGGTTGGCAACATCACCATCGTCGACAGCGGCGACGAGATCGACTGCCGCCGCATGGGCTCCGGCGGATACGCCGTACCCTCCATCACCGAGCCTGATGTGATCCAGTTCAAGAAGTGCGAGGCCAAATTCGTCCTGCACGTTGAAAAAGACACCGTCTGGGGCCGGTTTAACGAAGACCGTTTCTGGGAGAAACACAACTGCATCCTCACCGAAGGTTCCGGCCAGCCCCCGCGCGGTGTCCGCCGCCTCCTGCGACGGCTCAACGAAGAATTGAAACTGCCGATCTACTGCCTGCTCGACTGCGACCCCTGGGGGCACTACATCTACTCGGTCATCAAGCAGGGATCGATCAGCCTGGCGTTTGAGTCCGAGCGACTGGCCATCCCCGATGCCAAGTTCATCGGCGTCCGCGCCAAGGACTACGCCGAGTGCGACCTCTCCGATGACGTGCAAATCGAACTGAACGACACCGACAAGAAACGCGCCCGCGAAATCGCCGCCTATCCCTGGTTCGCCGGCCACAAAGGCTGGCAGCGCGAGATCGACCGGATGCTCGCCAACGGTTTCAAGATGGAAGTCGAATCGCTGATCACCAAGGATATCAGCTACGTCACGGAAGAGTATGTGCCGGAACGGCTCAAGGCGAAAGATTGGCTGGATTAACGCCCTCGCTCAAATCCGCTTGATTTGCGGCAAGTGGTCAAAGTGGCTGTCACGGCTATACAGGGGCAACGCGTGCTCGATCGCGGCTGCAGCGATCCACATATCGTTTGTCGGTATGGGCGTGCCCTGCTCGCGAAGCTGGTGGTAGACATGAGCGTATGTCGATAGTGTCTGCTCAGTCGGATAAAGGATCGACACGCCCGGTTGCCGCAGGAAGGCGGCAAATGCCTTCTCGTTTTCGGATCGCCGATTGCCGCCCATGAAGCCCACGCGCAGTTCAGCCGCCGCCGCGAAGGGAATAAGAATCTCCGACGCCTGCTCCAGTACTGCGACAACATCGGCTTGGCCGCGGCGGAAATCCGTATAGCGGTTCGTGTCGAGCGCCAATCTCATTTCCACATCTCCGGATCGATCTGGTCCTGCTCCTTCATGATGGCGTCGAACGCCGGATCCTCGACCCAAGTTCCGGCCAGAGAACTCAAATCCCGCTTCTTCGCCGCTTGATCACGCAATCCCATGTCCTGACATAAGCGGTCGATCACGAACCGATTGAGACTCTTACCCTGCTCCTTCGCTTTGCGGCGAAGCGCCCGATCCAGACCAGCGGGAACTTGACGAATCGTGTACTGCATGCCTGCATTATACAAAGCCGATGCAGGCAGTTCCACCGAAAAGTCGACGCCGGTTACTCCTGATCATCCGGCCGGCTCTCGTCACCTTCTCCGCCACGCCGCCGCAGGACCATGTTGAGGATGACAATCGTCAGCACCGCCATCACGGTAATGGCGATCCAGTTCAACTCCGGCCCGGTTTGCTTGTGTGCGTACACAATCTGTTGCGGCTTGCCCACGAATTTGCCGTCGATATTAACCACTTGCTCGTTCAGTTTCGGCAATTCCGTCAGTTTGTCGTCCGCGATCAGGTAGTACAGCCGCGGTTGATCGCGGACGATCACCAGATCCATCGCCGCCGCGCGTATCTTCCCCGTGGGCATCTCGATGTTGCACCAATCCTCCTGGGTCCACAGAATCCCGGCGGCTTCGGCATCGGCATCGCCTGGCTGGATCCAGACCGCTGGCTTGCCCTGCAGGCTCAACAGCTTGAAATACCGTGGCGGCTTGGTCTCGGTCACCTCGGTGCCAGCCAGTTCCGGCTTCTCTTTGTCCCTCAGAACCTTCCAACGCACATTGGAGATGATCTCGGACACCGTCACCCAGCGGTCGCGATCGTGCTTCATCAGGCGGATGGTGTTGTGATCCGTGCGGGCGGCCAGGTACAGCGTGTCGTCGATGACGCGCATCGAGGCATCCCCAATGGCCAGCACAGCCATGTCGGGCGGCCACGCGGCCGGCTGAGCCTTCCACTCGCCCTTGAACTGGTACAACGTCAGGCCCTTGATGGCTGGCCGGGTCGCAGGCAAGGTGGCCGGCGCGGTGGCGGGGTGTGATGCAGGCGATTCAGTGCCACCGGCACCCAGAGCCCAGAGCCCTTTGTTTCCGCCCGCCATGGCCGCGATGCGTGCGCCGGCGGGCAACGCCGGACCATATAGAAATCTCGTCTGCGAAATCCAGGCCCATTCACGGCCAAAGGCCTCGCCGCGGACCGGCGCCAGAACGGCCACGAGGTCGGCATCGTCGTTGGTCAACAATGCGACTCTCGACGGAATCGGGGCAAGTTCGTTCCACAGACCGTCCTGGGTCCGGTCGCGATCGACCAGCACCGACCGCTCGGATTTCGTCTCGCGACCGTCGAGCCGGCAAAACCACAACCCGGGTAATTCACCACCAACGGGCGCGGAGTGGACGAGAAGATCGCGGACTTCGCCACCAGCCGGCCGCGAAAGAAGCATTCCGAGCAATCCCAATATCAGCAAGGTTGATTTATTCACAGGCTTTATCGATCTGAATCTGGTTTTCAGGCGGAACGTCCGGATCCTCCGGGAAACGGATCATTCCTTCCTTGGGGTTTCCATTCTTGGTCGTCAGCGACACTTCCGAGAGGTGAATCGACATCGTCGACTTTGTCTCAGGGAAATAGAGGGCATAGTCCGACGCGATCCATGGCCACTGCTCTCTTGGCTTGTCCTTGACCTCGACCTGCACGTGCTGCTGAAGATTTGCCCGAAGCACAATCCGGCCGTTTCGATCGAACAGCAGTACCTTGCGCGGACGCTTGGTCTCACGGTCATACCAGATTTCCTTCTGGGCGTACCAATGATCTTCCAGGGCATTGTGCCAGACCAGCATGTACACATCCAGATCATTGTTGAACCGCATTGTCGGTGCGGGCAATTCCAGCAAATCCTTGTTGACGTCCCCAATACCCAGCACTTCGCCCAGAAGATCCGGCCGGACAGGCATGCCCTTGGCGCAGTCCTTGTCGGCGTTCTTGTGCCAACCCCACCAGTGCTGGCCGCCATCGACAAACACGGTCAGCCAGTAGCGGTCTTTGGTGCTGCCCAGTTCAAAGACGCTGACGGGATCCTTGCGCGCCCGCAGGTAAAGCTCCGTCGGTTTGCGAACGAACAGATCCCCGCTGGCGTTGATGAAATGCGTCTTGTTTTTCTTCGCGTCAAAGATGTAGGCTTCGATGTAGTGCCGGGCATACAGGGTCGGAATCCGGGCATTGTTGTGATTGATCTCATCGCTCACGGCCTTCAGCGATTCCGTCGGCCCGACGTATCCCCTGGGCGTTTCCACCTTGGGGACGCACGCACCGGATGCCAGCATCACCATCACACCCAGGAGCATCACAATCCCGCGTCGCATATCAAAGCTCCTGATTGAGGATCTCGCCAAGCTGCTGGGATACATCCCGCATCTGCTGTTCGTCCAGTTTCGGGTCGACCATGTCCAACAGATCCTGCCGTCCCCTGAAACGCATCGACCAGATCTCCCGGCCATCCTGAAGCCGGGTCTTCTCGTACACCAGCAGCCGCTTGCGCATCAGGATCAGCCCAAGCACGAAGCGGAAATTCAGCTTTGCTGGTTCGGTCACCTCGGCCAGCCGCTCGAACAGTTCGCACAAGACCGTGTCGTCGACGAACAGTTTCTTCTTCTGTTCCGGACGGGGCATCACCGCATGCCAGAAGGCCACGACGTTGGCCCGGTCAAACTTCTCCCAGCAATGGAGGCAGCAATCCGTCCGGGCAAATCCCAGCGGTGTTTCCGCCAGCGCCG
>JANYKD010000083.1 GCA_025361735.1 Phycisphaerales bacterium | reverse complement strand
GCCGACGGCGGTGATGAGCCCGTCGTTGGCGTACTGGACGTTGAAAAAGGGGAAGGTGCCGTTGGAGGAACGGCCGCCGTGTGGGGCCAGGGCAAGCGGTTTGCCGGGTTGCAGGAGGGTGTCGAAGGGCAGGAACGATCGTTCATCGCAGGTGTCGCCGGTGATCTGGTGGAGCACGGCCGGCTTGGCCGCCTGGCCGGTGCGGAGGACGACGTCCAGGGCGCGGATGTCGGCGAGAATGGGCGTGTCTTTCTGGCTGGTGTTCTCGAAGTAGAGCACCCAGTCGACGGCCGGGTAGTGTTTGAAGACGCTGACGTCGGCGGTGAGCTTGAGGCCTGTCGCGGGATCGGTCCAGGTGATGAGGCGGGTGGTGCGGTCGGGGGCATCCTTCGATTCGACGGTTCGTTTGCAGCCCTTGAGCAGATCGGCCGAGGCGGCAGTGCCGTACTTGAACGAGAAAGGCAGGCCCGGCTCGATGAAGACGGGGCTGGCGTCGTCGAGGCGGAGGGTCTTGCCGTCGTCGAGGACGACCAGAGCGTCAGCCCAGTCGGACTGGTCCCAGCCGGGTCCATCGGGGGTGGTATCTACTTTGAGGATGAACTCGCGGGTTCCGGCGGGGAGTTCGAGATCCACGCGCACGGGTTCCTGGCCGCCCTTGAGTGTGGCGGTGCGGAAGGCTTCACGGCCGGCGATATCGACGCTGAACTGAACGCTGCCACGTTTGCCGTCGGTGTCGTAGTTGTTGTCGATGCCGACCCAGGCCTGGAAGCGTCGGGCGGTGGCGGGAACGCGGACGCGGATCTCGCTGTTGGCGTGGGTGCCCAGTCCGTGCTCATAGGCTTGCTTGCCGATCTTGATGGGGGTGCCGAGGCAGGACTGGCCATAGTGTAGAACACTGTAGTCCTGACGGAGCAGGTCAAGGCGGACGCCTTTGTCGGCGTCGGCCGCGGGTTCGTCTCCGAAGGCCGCACGCGCCCAGGCGGCCAGGCGCTCCACCTCGGCAGGGCTGGCCATGATGGCATCGTTGGGGGCGCGGTCGGGAAGGGCGGCTTCGGCCCAGGCGAGCGAGCGCCCCAGAAGCAGGATGGTTCCGAGGGTCAGCAGGCGGCGCAATTTCATTCGGGTTCCTCCGTGCGACGGTGATGACAGAGTATAACACGCGTCAATCGGAGGTGAGAACCGCCAGCCATTGCAAAGTGTAAGTATTTGTAGCAAGCAGGCCTGTGATGTCTTGCCGCATTTGATCTGCCCCCGGTTGCGCCGGCCATACCGCGTATCTTTCGCCACAACATCGCCTTGCCGCAGTATTAGGCAGTAGTCGGGCCATGTCCCGGTCATTTCTCAACAGCAAGGAGAACTCATGCCGTCGCCATACGCTTCGCGTCGTCAGTTCCTTAAACAAACTGCCGCGGCATCGGCCGCGATCAGCGCGGTCAGTATTGTTCCGCGCCATGTGCTGGGGCAGGGGCAGGTGCCGCCGAGCGAGAAGGTTAACATTGCCGCCATCGGCATTGGCGGCATGGGTTATGGCGACGTGAAGAATTTTGAGAAGCTGGCCAACATCGTCGCCATCTGCGATGTCGATGAACGCCACATTGCCCGCGCCCAGAAAGAGTGGCCGGCCGCCAAGCCTCACACTGATTTCCGCAAGATGTTCGACGAGCAGAAGAACATCGACGCCGTCACCATCGCCACGCCGGATCATTGCCACGCGGCGGTGACGATCATGGCCTTGAAGCTCGGCAAGCATACGCATTGCCAGAAACCGCTGACGCATACGGTGTACGAGGCACGCATGGTGTACGAAGCGGCCAAGGCGGCGAAAGTGGCCACGCAGATGGGCAATTTCGGCCACGCCTCCGAAGGCCACCGGCTCATCTGCGAGATGATCTGGGACGGCGCCATCGGGCCGGTGCGCGAGGTGCATTCCTGGTCCAATCGTCACCCCGATATTTCGCAGCGCGCGGTGCCGCGGCCCAAGGATACGCCGGCGTGTCCGAAGGAACTTCACTGGGATCTGTGGCTGGGTCCATCGCCGGAGCGGCCGTATCACCCGTGCTATCACCCGTTCGCCTGGCGCGGCTGGTGGGACTTCGGCTCGGGCGTGCTCGGTGATATCGGTTGCCATGAGTGGTCGCCGATCTTCAAGGCGCTGAAGCTTGGCCATCCGACGACTGTCGAAGCTTCATCGACCCACTACAACGCCCCGCCGGAAGTGACGCGCGAGACGGCGCCGCTGGCCTCGATCATCCGCTACGACTTCCCGGCCGACGGCGACCGGGCGGCCGTGAGCCTCAACTGGTACGACGGCGGGATGCGTCCGCCGCGTCCTGATGAACTTGAGCCCGAATTGCGCTTTGGCGTTGACGACGGCACGCTTATCGTTGGCGACAAGGGCAAGATCTTCAACGGCCGGCTGATTCCCGAGACGCGCCGCAAGGCATATGGCAAGCCGCCGAAGAAGCTGGAGCGGTCGCCGGGGCACTATGTCGAGTTCATCAATGGGTGCAAGGGCGGAAAGGATCGCTGCGGCTCGGACTTTGTCGATCACGCCGCGCATCTGGCGGAGATCGTGCAGCTTGGCAATGTTGCCATCAAGGCCAACCGCAAGATCCGCTGGAACCCGGAGAAGCTGGAATGCACGGGCGATGCGGATGCGACGGCGCTGCTGCGGATGCCGTATCGCGCGGGATATAGTCTGTAAGAAAGAAAAGGATTAAACACGAAGACACGAAGACACGAAGCGGGTATTGGTTGTCGGAGACGTATTGTGTTGACTTTATGTTCTTGGTTGTGAAATCCGTGCCACACGCAAACAGATACTCGACTGCCGAGAACCGCTTCGTGTCTTCGTGTCTTCGTGGCTTCGTGTTTAATCCTCTTTGGAGTGCTCGCATATGATACCCATTCGATTCCTCGCCGCTCTCATGGCGATGACCATCCTCGCCACGGGCGCTCTTGCGCAGCCGACCGTCTCCGTCATTCAGGCGCCCGCCGGATGCTTTGCTCCTGACGTCCTCGTGGATGCCAAGGGCACGGTCCACATGGTTTACGCGCTGAACAAGAACGCGTACTACGCCCGCTCGGCCGACAATGGGAAGACGTTTACCGAGCCGGTGAAGGTCAATTCCGAGGGGGCGGTCTGCTTCACGATGGGCGAGCGCGGGCCAAAGCTCGCCGTCGGCGGCGATGGCGTGGTCCATGTCGTCTGGATGGATATTTGGTCGCCGGGCGCGAAGACCTTCGCACGTTACGCGCGCAGCACCGACGGTGGCAAGACTTTCCAGCCGCCCAGGGCCATCTCCTCCATGACGGGCAACGATGGCGTCACCGTCGCGGCCGACGACAAAGGGAACGTGCTCGCATTCTGGCACACGATGAACCCGCCGACGACTGGTCTGCCGAAGGCCGCCACGTTCATCCACATCGTGCGCTCGGCCGACAGCGGGGCCACCTGGGGCAAGGACGAGCATGTGAAGATCGCCAATTTGAGCGAACTGGCCTGTTCCATGTGCATGATGCGGGCCCGCATCGCGGCCGACGGCAGCGTGCTGCTGGCTTTCCGCTCGGCCGAGAAGAGCATCCGCGACTTCTACGTGCTCAAGGGATCGGTGAAGGAGAACAGCTTCACCGCCATTCGCGTGAATAAGGATGAGTGGAACCTCGAGTCCTGCCCCATGTGCGGCCCGTCCCTTGAGCTGGATCCCGCCGGCCGGGCCGTGTGCGCCTTCATGACGCGCCATAAAGTCTACTGGTCGGTGGCCGACCCGGCCGTGGCCGCGTTCAAATTGCACGTCGCCACGCCGGCGAATGAGAGCGATGAGATCTACCCGACGGCGGTGGCCAACAAGCGAGGTGACGTGCTCATGGCCTGGCAAGTCGGTCCGATGTCGACCACCGGCACGGCAACCGTGAAATGGGCCTTGTACAAACCCGACGGCCAGTTCGCCGGGCAGCAGGCCACGATCGGTAAGAGCACGTCCGGCACGAAGCCGACGGTGTTTGTCGGTACGGATGACAATTTCCATGTGGTGACAACGGCAAAGTAGGGCCAGCGTCCTCGCTGGCCTTCCTGAAATCGGGAGCAACACCTATGAAACAAACCAATCGCTTAACGCTGGCAAACGTCGCCACCTCCATTCTCATCGCGGTGCTGGCCTGCCGCGTTTGGGCCGCAGAGTCTGTCGCGGGCGGGAAGATCACCAAGTCAACATTCGGCCAGACTCCGTCGGGCGCGAGCGTCGATGTCTACACGATGTCTTCGCCCAGTGGCCTGAGCGCCTCGGTCATGACTTACGGGGCGACGCTCATCAGCCTGAAGGTTCCCGACAAGGCCGGCAAAGTGGTGGACGTGACGCTCGGCTTTGACGATCTCAACTCCTACCTCACGCGCAATCCGCTGGCCGGTTCCATTGTCGGCCGGGTCACCAATCGCATCGGCGGGGCGAAATTCGCGCTCGAGGGGAAGGAGTATGCGCTCGCGAAAAATTCCGGCGCGAACCACATTCACGGCGGCAACAACGGATTCAGCAAGGTCATCTGGAAGGCCGAGGCGAAGGAGACGCCGGACGGCCCCGCGGTCGTTCTCACGTATACCGCGGCCGACATGGAAGAGGGCTATCCGGGGACGCTGACCGCGACCGTCACCTATACGCTTACGACCAAGAGCGAACTGAGGATCGACTACAAAGCGACCACTGACAAGACGACCATCGTCAACCTCACCAACCATGCCTACTTCAACCTGGCCGGCAGCGGCGACATCCTTGGCCACGAACTCACGATCTTCGCCGACAAGTACACCGTTGCCGACAAGGCGCTGATCCCCACCGGCGAGATCAGCCCGGTCAAGGACACTCCGCTCGACTTCACCCGACCCATGGCCGTCGGCGCCCGGATTGCCCAGGTTGGCTCTGGCTACGATCACAACTATGTCCTGAACAGTGCCGACGGTTCACTGGCGCTGGCCGCCCGGGTCCGTGACCCGAAATCCGGCCGGGTGATGGAGGTGTTGACGACCCAATCCGGGGTCATGCTCTACACGGCCAACGGAATGAACACAAAAGGCCGCGATGGCGTCCAATACACGAACCATGCCGGCCTGTGCCTGGAGACGCAGCACTTTCCCGATTCGATCAACAAGCCCAGTTTCCCCTCCGTGATCCTCAGGCCCGGCCAGACGTATCAGGAGACCACGGTCTTCCGGTTCTCGAATTGAACTAAGAAGGGGAGAAGTTCACCGTCTCTGTCGGACCGACGACGAAGCAGGGCCCGCTTTCTGGCTGGCCTTTCCGCGGTGCCAACCGTCAGTCAAAACCAACGTGAAGCCTCGTCGGCTTGTGCGGTGGTGGATCAGGGTCTGGTTCTGCTCCGCCGCATCAGGATGACGATCACCAACACCGGCAACACGCTGGTCAGGATCCATGTAGCCGCACCCACAACAACCACCACCAAGCCGGCAAACTCGGGTCCAAATTCGGAGGGCGGTTTACCGGCTGCCGCCGCACGAGCCATTGCGGTTGCGCGGGGGCTTACCGAAAAGATGACCACGGCAAGTCGAACGACTGCGTATGCACCGGCGAGGAAAGCCCACCACAGCAATAAACGCCTCGCCATTTTCCGTTGGCGCAGGGTTGCAATGCTGCCGGCCAGCAGGAGCAGATCGAGCGGGAGGCTTGCGAGCGCTGAGGTGCGATAGAAGTCTTGTACGACGTTCTGCATGGCCGGCGATCGGAACCAGAAGATGCCCCAGGCCATACCCGCCAGGCCGGCGATGATTCCACATATGGCGATGAGCGTGGCCGCAGTGCGTGTGGCCGCAGGAGCGGCCTCGTAGTGCAGGACGATGGCCGGTACCGGGATGGGCGGTGGAGATGCGTTAGCATCGTTCATGGAGGGTCCATGTTGATTAAAGGCATGCTCCGGATCACGGACTGCACTCGTTCAATCCATCCTGAGCTCATGCCTTGGTCGCCTTCGCCACCATCGCCTCCCAGAGTTCGCGCTGTTCAATCAGGGCCTGGACGCGGTCGGGGACCTTGTCGCTGTTTTCCATCAGGGCCCAGCCGTCCCAGTTGGCCTTGATTAGCAGATCGACCATGAGCTGGTAGGGATACTTCACATCCTTGAGCCCGTGCAGGTGGATGATGCGGGAGAGGTAGGGTTTGACGCCGTTGAAGTTTTCCTCGAAGCCTTTGCCCTGGGTGTCGCGGGCGTCGCAGTTGAGGCGGACGCGGACGTTGCGCTGGGTGACCTGCGCCATCACCGCCTGCATGGTGGGCAGTTCGCCGGCCGGGCCGTGGGCTTCGAGCGAGAGTTCCTGGCCGAGATCGGCGGCGAACGGGCCGAGGTCGTTCAAGGTTTTGGCGATCTGCCCGATCGTCTTCTCATGCGGCACGTTGGGATGGAACTGGTTGGGGAAGACACGCAGCACGCTGGAGCCGACATCGTGGCTGAGCTTAAGGAAGCCTTTGCACGCCTCGACCGACGCGGCCAGTTTGTCGGGATCGGGCCAGTCCATGCGTTCGCCGCAGGCAATACTCACGATCTTCACCGGGCTGTCGGCGAAGCGCTTGTTCACATCGGCACGCTTCTCGGCGCTCAGTTCCAGTTCGATGCCATGGGCGTACTTGGAACTGGTGCGCGGCTCGATGCCCAGGACACCGGCCTTGGTGCAGTTGGCGATGAGCGTGGGGATGTCCCAGTCCATGCCCCATTGGTAGGTGGCCAGCCCGAAGCGCAGGTTGGGTTTGGCTGCGGCTTCGGCGGCATGGCCGATGGATGGCATGGCACACGCGGCCGCGGCGGCGAGGCTGCCGGCGAGGAATTCACGACGGGAGGGGATGGTTCGAGTCAACATCTGGGAAATCCTTTCTGTTGCGAATGTGCGACGCGACGAAGCGAGCGAGCATATCGTACCGCGATCACATTCGTGGGCAATCGCATGTTGTGCCGCCGGTGGCCTTACCGGCGGAGTTCGGCATTGTCTGCAGATACCGGAATTCGCCGGTGAGGACACCGGCGGCACTGCATCACACGTTCTCCGGAACCACGAACGGCTTGCGATACTCTCGTGCGACTAGTTTGTTGGCGTCCTCGCTGAACTCGCCGGTGAAGCGTTCGGTCTTGGAATCCATCGTCAGCAGCGGGCCGAGCGACGCGGGCGTCTTATCGAGGTCGATGCCGTTGGCCGACAAGTGAGCGGCGAAACGATCGAACGACGTGGCCAATTCCTTGCGGCCGCGGATGCGTTCGCTGATCTGGGCGCTGGGCGTCGCCTTGCCCATTCGATAGGAAATGTTGCCCATATGCACCAGGGCGGCCGAGAGGTGGCCCTGGAGAATATCGCCGACGAGGTCGCCGGCACGGCGGCTGCGGACGGCCTCGATGAAGTTGAGATTCATGTCGGGCGTGGTCGGCTTGAATTCCTGGATGAGCTTGCCGGCCTTGTCGAAGGCCTTGTTGGCGGCCACGTGGCCGTTCTCGCAATGGACGACGACGCCGATCTGCGTGCCCTGGTAGGCGTCCATGGCTTTGGCATCCCAGGAATTCTTGAGGGACGATTTGTCCCTGGGCAGGCCGCGGACTTCGAAGATGACGGGTGCGGGCTCGTAGTCGAAGTAGATGATCTGGGTGTTGGGCGTCTGGCCATCGTCGACGTAGCCGAAGCGGCCGCCGAGGCTCATCACTTGGCGCGGCAGGGAGTCGAGGCCGATTGGCATGCGGCAGCCGTCCATGTAGTGGATGCCCATGTTGCCCAGGTCGCCGTTGCCGTAGAGCCAGTCCCAGTGCCAGTCGTAGTGGAGATATTCGCGCATGACCGGCACGATGGGCGCCGGGCCGGACCAGAGGTCGTAGTCGAGGTTGGCCGGCACGGGCTGTGGGCCGCCGACCTTGCCGATGCTGGGGCGCGGCTTGTAGTTGACGCCGTGGACGTAGAGCATCTTGCCGAGGTTGCCGGCGCGGATGTAGTCCAGCGCTTCCTTGAAGCCGGTCGGCGAGCGCGAGCCGCTGGTGCATTGGACGATGCGGTTGTATTTGCGGGCGGCCTCGACCATCTTCCGGCCTTCGAAGATGTTGTGCGAGGCCGGCTTTTGCACGAAGACATCCTTGCCCGCCTGGCAGGCCCACACGGCGGCCAGGGCGTGCCAGTGGTTGGGCGTGGTGATGGTGACCGCGTCGATCGCCTTGCTCTCGAGCATCTTGCGGATGTCGGTGTAGGTGTCGATCTTCTCGTTGCGCTTGGCAAACTGCGACGCCTCGGCGTCGAGGATGCCGCGATCGACGTCGCAGAGCGCGACGATACGGACGCCGGGGATCTTGCGGAAATCGCGGATATCCTGCTTGCCCTTGCCGCCGATTTTCACCGTCGAGCCGACGCCGATAACCGCCAGGCGAACGTCGTCGCTAGCGCCGATGGCGCGGGCGTGCGGCGCGTATGGCAACGTGGACGCGGCAAGAGCGGCGGCGCTGGCGCCGGCCGCGGATTTGAGGAAGGTTCGGCGGGAAGTATGGTTGGTCGACATGCGAGATCCTCCGATGGGCGCGCTTATAACTCAGCGTGGAGCGAGGATCAAGGGTTTAGGAGTTCAAAGTCGTGGAACTTGCCGCCGTCTGACAAATTGTGATAATCCACCTGCGGGTGCGAGCAATTCGCCGGACAGGCCGGTTTCATTGTCGTTCCCGCCGCAATCTGGCCGCCCGTTTCCAGGAGGAGCGCGCATGGGCAACTATCCCGATGATTTCAAGTCGCTTTGCAGGCGGGCGATGCGCATGCGCCACAGCCCCGAGCAGCTTGCGATATTCCAGCAGGCCATCAGTCTGGCCGACGCCCACGGCAATGAGGAACACGGCTATATGGCCCGCCAGGAGGCGATGAACGCGGCCACTTTCTCCGGGCACGACGATATTTTCCGCGAGATGTTCAATTGGTGCCTCGCCTGCTTTGACCGGAACCCCGATCGTTACGAGGCCGGGGTGCTTCTCTGGAAGTACAAATGGGCGATCGCCCAGATGGCCAGCATTCCTGCCTATCCCCGGCAGCAGGTGCTGGACGCTCTCGCGGACTTCACGCGTCGTGTCGATCCGCCGGATTTGCATCCCAGGCACCCGCGCACCACGGCCTACCTCAAGATGTGCGTGGAGATGGACTTTGGCGAATACGCGGCGGCGGCCAAGGCCTGGCGGTTCTGGCGCGACGAACTGCGCGACGATCTGTCCGACTGCCCCGCGTGTGAACTGCACCGCGTGGTTTGCCTCCTGAGCCAACTCGGGCAGTACGACGAATGCGTCGAGGCGGCCGAACGGCTGTTTGCCGGCAAGCTGCGCTGCACGGAAGTCCCCGCCGAGACCTATGGCCACACGCTCATACCGCTGCTCAAGGCCGGCATGCCCGATCGTGCGGCGAGGCTTCACGTCAAGGGCTACAAGGCCACGCGGCACAACCCATCGTTCGTCCTAAGCTGGGGCCACCACCTGGGATTCGCGGCCCTCACCCACAATCTCGACCGCGGCCAGGACATCTTCCAGCAGCATCTCGAGGCCGTGATGGCATCGCCGCGCCCCGATCACTGCCAGTGCTTCTTTGCCGGCGCTGAACTGCTCATGTCCCGCCTTGCCGGCCAGCGCTCTGTTCAATTGACGCTTCCCCAGTCGTTCCCTCCATATCGCGCGGACGGTGTCTATTCGCCCAGCGAACTGGCCAGATGGCTCGCCGCCGAAGTCGACCGGTTCGATGCGACGATGGACCAGCGCAACGGGAACACCTCCCGCGCTGCCGCCTCGGCCATTGTCCGTTCCATGCTGCAATGCACCGGCCCGGTGAAGTTGCCGCTGGGCTGGTTCGCCTGGCTTTTCGGGGCGTGAGGAAAGATCGAGTTCCAAAAGGCATTGCTGTCGATGGATTTGGATCTCGCCCACGAAGGGCCACCAAGGAGCACGAAGGGAAGCGATCAAGATATGTCAGAGTGCCGACACGCATGGGCGAGACGCCAATGCCGCGAGATTCGGGTGGGCACACGCTTTCCGGTGGCAATCAACTGCGGCTATGATGTCGCTCGTGGAAGGTTGCGCCGGACCGCCGATGTGGATACTCAAAGGGAATATGAGTCATGCGCCAGATAATTGCCTGTATGTCGTTGGTGTTGGTCGTGCTTGGTGTGGCCGGATGTCAGACGGAGTCGAACCCGGTGCCGCGGGCACAGGAGTTCATCCGCGACTATGAGGCGACGGTTCGGCCGGTGGAGATCGAAATGCAGCGCGCGTGGTGGAATGCCAACACCTCGGGCAAGGATGAGGATTTCAAGGCCAAGGAGCAGATTCAGAACAGACTGGACGGGTTGCTCTCGGATCGGCTGCAATTCGCCCGGCTGGAGATTATTCGCGAGGATCTGGAGAACGCGAGAGAAAAGCCCAGCTTCCTGCTGCGGCGGCAGATCGAGGTGCTATACCTGACGTACCAGGCCAGGCACGTCGATCCGGAACTGCTCAAGAAGATCTCCGCGAAAGAGAATGCCATCGAGCAGGCGTTCAATACGTTCCGGGCGAAAGTGGATGGGAAGGAATTGACGGACAGCGCCGTGACGAAGGTGCTGCGGGAATCGAAGGACTCAACGGAGCGGCAGAAGGCGTGGGAGGCGAGCAAGGCGGTCGGGCCGGTGGTGCTGGCGGATCTGAAGGAGGTTGTCAAACTGCGCAACCAGGCGGCCACCAAGCTGGGATTCCGCAACTACTACGATATGCAACTGCGGCTCGGCGAGCAGGATCCGCAGGCGGTGCTGAAGATATTCGACGAACTGTATGAGCTGACACGGGAGCCGTACAAACAGTTGAAGGGGGAGATCGATGCCAAGCTGGCGGCCAACTGCGGCATTCCGGTGGCCGACCTTCGGCCGTGGCATTACCAGGACAAGTTCTTCCAGGAACCGCCGGCCATCTATGAGGTGAATCTCGATTCGTTCTATGCCAAGGCGGACATCGCGGCGCTGGCGCGAGATTTCTACGCGGGGATCGGGCTGCCGGTGGACAAGATCCTGGCGCGCAGCGACCTGTACGAGAGAGCCGGCAAGAGCCCGCACGGCTTTTGCACCGATATCGACCGCGAGGGGGACGTGCGCGTGCTCGAGAACATCGTGCCGGGGCGCGAATGGATGGGCGTGACGCTGCACGAGTGCGGGCATGGCGTGTATGCGCCGCCGAATATCCCGGCCAGCGTGCCGTATGTGCTGCGGACGCAGGCGCATTCGTTCACGACCGAGGGCCTGGCGATGATGTTCGAGCCGTTTGCGGCGAAGGCCAACTGGATGGCGGCCATGGGCCTCAATGTGCCGGACGTGAAGGCCGCGACGGAAACGGGGGCCAAAGTGCAGCGAAGCCACCTGCTGATCTTCGCGGCCTGGTCGCAGGTGATGGTGCGGTTTGAGATGGCGATGTATGAGAATCCGGAGCAGGATCTGAACAAGCTCTGGTGGGATTTGGTGGAGAAGTATCAGATGGTCAAGCGGCCGGAGGGTCGCAACGCGCCGGACTACGCCAGCAAGATTCACATCTGCACGAGCCCGTGCTACTACCACAATTACACGATGGGGCAGTTGTTCGCCTCGCAACTGCACCACGCCATCTGCCGCGAGGTGCTGAAGACCGAGCCGTCCAAGGCGTTGTACAACAATCACCCCGAGGTCGGCGAGTTCCTGAAGCAACGCGTGTTTGCCCCGGCCAATACGCTGCGGTGGGAGGCGTTCGTGAAGTTTGCGACGGGCGAAGAGCTGAACGCGAAGGCGTTTGCGGAGGATGTGAAGTAGGGGGTCGTGTAGAGCGGCGAGACCAAAGGGATTGAGGCACGAAGGCACGAAGGCACAGAGGGACGAAGTGGAAGGAAGATCTGGCGCGGTCACGCCCGGTGGTGATCGGCGCGGCGGTTCTTTCGGAAGAACGCCAGGGCCGACAAAAGTAGCACGGCCGTCTCGGCGGTGTCCGAGCACTTTGACACAGGCGCGACGCCTCACCCTTATACACATCTGGGACACCATCGGAAAAGACGGCTCTGTAAGTGGGACCAGCGTCCTCGCTGGCTTGGAATTCCAGACGGTTTGCGCCGCAGGAAGGCCAGCGAAACGCTGGCCCCACTTAAACCGGCCTGCTCGCAAGGTGCGTATAAGGGTGAGGCGAGACGCCTGTGTTACTCCATGTGCTCGCGAAAGAACTGCCGCGCCGGTGGCGGTCGATGCTGGCCGCGGGAATTTACAGGACGCAGCATCTTGATACACTCAGAGACGTGAAACTGACGCGCTGGATCATTGCCGCGGTGATTGTTCTGGGGACAGGTGGCGTGGCGCTGGGGAACGGGGTGAAGTTTCCGCAGATCGGGTACGCGAAGATGCCGGAGATTCCGCAGCAGCGGGCGCTGATTGCGTATAAGGATGGCATCGAAACACTGGTGGTCGAGTCGGCCTATGTGACGGATTCACCGGAGGTGGGCTGGGTTCTGCCGGTGCCTGCGGAGCCGATGGAGATTTCCGTGGCCGACAGGGATGTGCTGAAGTCGGTCGCCATGTGCATGCGGCCGGAGGTCGTCCACGATCTGGGGCAGGGGCTGGACAGCATTCTGATGGCTTGGGTAATCGTAGCGGTGGTGTGCCTGGGGGTCATCTTCAGTCGGCCAGAAGGGAATCTAATCCTCGCATCGCTCGTCGTAGTCGCCATGATCGTGTTATTGGGAAGCATTATGTTGCCGGCGCTCAGCGCCGCAGGGCCTTCACAGGGACAGGCCGGCGTATCGGCGATTTCGGTTCAACGCGTCGGGAACTACGACGTCACCGTGCTCAAGTCCGCGTCGGCCGAGGCGTTGCAGATCTGGTTGAAAGAACAAGGCCTGGCGGCGATCCCGGCCGCTGGTGTGCCGGTGGTCAATGACTATGCCAAACAGGGATGGGTCTTCCTTGTGGCCAAACTGGCGCGACAGGGAGACGGCGCCGCGTCCGCCCATCCGTTGGCCGTGAAGTTCGCCACGAAGCAGGCCGTCTTTCCCATGCGACTGACCGCATTGGCGAACACGACGACACAAGTGGATCTCTACATCATCGCCGCCGGCCAGGTCGCCTCGCCGGCCTTTGCTCTCAACTCCGTCGACCGATATCAACCCGTGCGGGAAGGCCCGGCCAAGGGAGTGAATGCCGTAATTGCGGCCCACTACGAGGCGGGAAAGACGCGTCTGGCCATTGGCAGCCCCGAGGCCGCCAAGTGGCTCTGGCCGGGTTGCATCGTGACGCACCTCTCAGCCCGCTTGCATCCCGCCGACATGGGCAAAGATGTCTGGTTGACCATCGGCTCCGTGGGTCGACCGTATCGCCAAACCGTGTATTCGGAGCAGGGCCGCCGTCAGTCGTCACTGGTCGATCTCCTCATCGGCGGCATCCTGATTACCATCGCTATGGCGATAATCTGTAGACACCGCCGCCGGCCGCTCAAACAGGAGATGATGGCCGTCGGGGTGGTCGCCGTTGTGGCTGTCCTCTGGTCGGGTTATGACTGGCTGCGGTATCCGGTGGTGCCGTTGGTGATGGACCCAAATAACGCCGGCCAGCCGCTTGAGTCCAACCGTTTCGAACTTCGGGATCGTTCGGAGGATGTGGAGGCGATGTTGCAGAGATCGCTGACCGAGCCGACAACCCGGCCTGCCCGGCTCCGCGCTATGATTGCGGAGGCTCTCGCCGACAATAGAGCCAGAGGTTGGGCCGTAAATCCGCTCAACGGCAAACTTATGACCGAAGAACGCACCCCGGGGAACTACGCGGTGCGAGAGATCGAAGGAAAGCCGGTGCTCTGTCTCTACGACCTGGAAGGGCGGGAGTTGCGGATTGAACCGGGGCAAGCGAAATGAGTCCCAGCCGTGCGTATGGGATCGGGCGGGCATCACTCCGCGACTCTGTCGTCCCCAGAGTGCCGGCCCGTTGGGCCTCAGAGGATTGAGCCTTGATTTCCGTGGCCTTACGGCCTCACCCTTATGCACATCTTGAGAACCCAGGAATTGACAGCTCGGCAAGTGGGGCCAGCGTGTCGCTGGCCATGACCACCAAACGATTGGCGCTGTCAGGCAGGCCGGCAACATGCCGGCCCCACTTGGGCGGCCTTGTCCGCGACTTGTGTATAAGGGTGAGGCCTTACGGCCACGGCCACCCGAGGTGACGGCCCGTCGGGCCTGCGAAGTTGATCGCCTGCCGTTCCTAACTGACACCTCCCCCGACAGTTACAGATGACGTTCTTGCAAATAAATACCTCGCGGTCTATAATCCACATAGAATCTAAACCCGGTTCTGATTCGGGCAAATTGGGCTCGCGCAGGACCAAGCGGCCGGCCAAAGCGGATGGCCGGCGGCTGAATCAGGTTCTCTGACGCAGTGCAGGCCTGTCAGCTAATTCGGTGCCAGGCGATTGGAACGAGTAATCAAGTGGCAATCATCGGAACTCTCATCCTGCTGGTCTCTGCCCTGGCGATCTTTATGCTGGGGCGGCTCTGGTTGCAGCAACGGGTTGTAGTGCCCGTGTATGTGGCCGGGCTCTGGCGGCATCCGTTCATCCGGATGCCTCGGGAGAGGTCGGCGTACCGGCTGCCTGCCGGTTTCCTTTTGTGTATGCCTGCGCGCTCGCCGCCTGTGGCGGTTGAGTTGCGGCAGCGGCGTACCGACGTTGGCGATGCTCAACGCCGGCGATGATTCCCCGTTCCCGTCTCGCACGCACGTCAAAGACCTCATAGTTACTCCGCAAGAGATACGGGGTCGCCCATGATGTATGCCGTTTGCTGTATTGCCGGCGCGATCGTCGCAGCCGGAGTTCTCTTCCTGATTCTTCAAGTGCTCGGCAAAACTGCCCTGCAAGTCGCCATCAAAGAAGGAGAAAAACTCAAGGCGGATGCCATTGCCGCGGGAGAAGCCAAGGCCAAGGAATCTGAACTGACCGCCAGGCAGGAGATCATCAAGAACAAGGAAGCGTTCGAGAAGGAAGTCGAAAAAGACCGCCGCGATATGAGGGAGGCCGAGCAGCGGCTTGCCAAGCGCGAGGACACGCTGGACCGCAAGCTCGATACGCTGACCGTCAAGGAACACAACCTTGAGAGCATGGAAAGCCGGCTGGCCAACCGCGACAAGGCGCTGACGGCCAAGGAGAAGCAACTGGACGAAGCCGTCGAAGAACAGCGTCAGAAGCTGTTGCAGATCAGCGGCATGACGCTCGAACAGGCCAGGGAAATCTTGTTGCAGCGCGTCGAATCCGAATGCCGACACGAGGCCGGTGCCCTGGTGCAGAAGATCACCGAGCAGGCTCAGGAAGAGGCCAAGGAAAAGGCCCGCATGATCACCCTGCAGGCGATCCAGCGGTACGCCTCCGAGCAGACCTGCGATCACACGGTTTCGACGGTCGAGATTCCGTCGGATGACATGAAGGGCCGCGTGATCGGCCGCGAGGGACGCAATATTCGCGCGTTCGAGAAATCCACGGGGGTCGATGTGATCATCGACGATACGCCCGGGCTGGTGATTGTTTCCTGCTTCGATCCGGTTCGTCGCGAGATTGCCCGGCGGTCGCTGGAGAAGCTCATCCAGGATGGCCGGATTCATCCGGCACGCATCGAGGAACTCGTCGAGCAGACGACCAAGGAAATGGAAGAGCAGCTTCTGCGTCTGGGGCGAGAAGCGGTGCAGGAAGCCAACATCCCCAACATCCCCAAGGGGATCATCCCGTTGCTCGGACGGCTGGCGTATCGCACGAGCTATGGCCAGAACGTACTGCGGCACTCGATGGAGGTTGCGTACATCGCGCAGGTGATTGCCGACGAGCTTGGCCTCGATGGCAGTATTGCCCGCCGGGCTGGATTATTGCACGACATCGGCAAGGCGATGGACCACGAGACCGAAGGCGGGCACCCGCAGATCGGCAAGGACTTCCTCAAGAAGTTCAACGAGTCCGAGGCCGTGCTGAACGCCTGCGAAGGCCACCACGGCGACGTGCCGGCGACGACGCCGTACACGCCGATCATCATGGCCGCCGACGCGATCAGCGCCAGCCGGCCGGGTGCGCGTCGGGAGAGCCTGGACCGGTACATCAAGCGGCTGCAGGAGCTTGAGGGCATCGCCCTGGGCTTCGATGGCGTGCGTCAGGCGTACGCGATTCAGGCCGGCCGGGAGATCCGCGTGATCGTCGATGCCAACAAGATGGATGACGCGATCTCGGCCAAGGTCGCCCGCGACGTGGCCAAGAAGATCGAGGAGACGATGACGTATCCCGGCGAGATCAAGGTAACGCTGATCCGGGAAGTACGGGCCGTGGAATACGCGCGATAAGTCAGCGATCACCCAGCGCGGCATGGCCTCGGCCAAAGGGATCGAGGCACGAAGGCACGGAGGCACGAAGTGGAGGAAAGAATGGGTGTAGGCAAGAGATGACAGAAATCTTCGCTCGCTGCGAAGACATGGATGGATTGTGGTGCGGATTAGCAGAAACTCATTGAGGCGGCCTCGGCGAGGCCGCCTCAATCCGCGCCTGGAGGACGCGGCGGACGGCTCCGATGAGTTCGTCGAACTGGAAGGGCTTAACGAGCAGTTCCGCGCCTTTGAGGTCGATGCCACGGCGCGAGAGATCCTCGCCTCCATAGCCGGAGACAAACATCGCGGGCAATCCCGGGCGCTGGATGCGCACCTGCCGGGCCAGGTCCATTCCGTTCAGCCCGGGCATGATGACGTCGGTGATGAGCAGGTCCACGGAGTGCTGCGGACTGGTGGCCAGCCGGAGAGCTTCGCGGGCATCGTCGGTTTGCAGTACGGTGTAGCCTGCCTCCTGCAGATTCAGCGTCAGAAGCTGGCGGATGGATTCTTCGTCCTCGACGACGAGAATCGTTGCAGAGCCTCGATCGAGCTTCGGGCCAGAGGCATCCTGCTTGCGTGACGGGTGTTGCGGTGTATCTTCCAACTTGGTGACACGCATGGTTGGAGCCGGTTCCGCTCCGGGAATGCCATCCGTCCGCGGGAAATACAGCTCGAAGGTCGAGCCCTTGCCGGGTTCGCTCCACACATTGATGAATCCGCCACTCTGAGCCACGAATCCGTAGACCATGGGCAGGCCCAGGCCGGTGCCCTGGCCCACTTCCTTGGTGGTGAAGAACGGCTCGAACAGCCGGGCCATTGTTTCCTTGCTCATGCCGTTGCCGCTGTCGGTAATGCTGACACGCGCGTAAGGGCCGGGCTGGGCGTCGGGCGGCCTTCCGGCCGAGGATTCGTCCAACTCGACGCCGGCAATCTCGATCGTCAACGGGCCGCCGCCGGGCATGGCGTCGCGGGCGTTGGCGGCGAGGTTCATCATGGCCTGTTCGAACTGGTCGGCGGCGATTTTCACCGGGCAGTCGCGCTCGGCGCCGACGATGGAGATGCGGATATCCTCTCCCACAAGTTGTCCCAGGCGCCCGGTCAGTTCAGCGACCAGCGGGGCCAGATTTATGGCCCGGGACACGAGCATGTCCTTGCGGCTGAAGGAGAGCAAGTGGCTGGCAACATCGGTGGCTCGATCGGCCGCGCGGAGCATCTCCTCCATCATGGGCCGGGCCTGTTGCGGGCTGAACGACTCGCGCAGGAGCATCTCGCCGTAGCCCTTGATGACCGTGAGCTGGTTGCGGAAGTTGTGGGCGACGCCGCCGGCGAGCTGGCCAATGGCCTGCATCTTCTGCGCCTGAAGCAGTTGAGCTTCCAACTGCTTCTTTTCGGTTATGTCCTCGAATACACAGGCGAACTGGCGATGGGCCGGGCAGTATGCCAGAACGTGGTACCAGCGACCCAGGTCCTGGCTGTGGTCATCGAACCGGGCGGATTTTCCCGTCAGGGCGACCTGTCCGTAGGCATCGATCCAGCGTCGCTCGAGGTTGGGCATGACCTCCAGCACCGTCCGGCCGACGATGTTGTTTGCCACCAAGCCGGTGAGGCGCTCAAATGCCGGGTTGACATCGAGGAACCGATAATCGACCGGCCGGCCGGCGGCGTCGCAGATGACTTCATGCAGCGCAAAACCGTTGAGCATCGACTCGAAGAGGCCGTGGTATCTGTTCTTGCTTGCCGTGAGGGCCGCGGTGCGCTCCGCCACCCCGCGTTCCAGGGAGTGCTTTTCACCGCGCAGGACGTCCTCGGCCTGTTTGATTCGCACCATGGCCCGAACCTGGGCCATGAGTTCGCCGGGCTCGACGGGCTTGGCCAGGAAGGCGTCGCCGCCGATCTCCAGGCCGTGAATCCGGCTCGATGGGTTGGTGCTTTGCGCAGTCAGGAAGATGACGGGGATGTGACACGTCGCCGGGTCGGTCTTGAGGGCTCGGCAGACCTGGAATCCGTCCATGTCCGGCATCTGGATGTCCAGAAGGATGGTGTCGGGTCCGAATGTGCGGGCCTTGTCGATGCCTTCCCTGCCCGAAAGCGCCGTCAGGGTCTGGCAGCCGGGGAGAAAGTTGCGGAGCATGGCCGTCAGGGAGACGAGGTTGTCGTTGTTGTCGTCGATAACGAGGACTTTCATGGCGTCATTTCCGCAAGATTTCGTAGCACAGGCGTCTCGCCTGTGGTGTCGGTACTCCGACACATCTGCTCCGCAAGCAGGACCGGCGTCCTCTCCGGGCCGCAATACCACACCATCCACGCTTCAGGAAGGCCAGCGAGGACGCTGGCCCTACTTCACCGGACCGAGCCACCGTTCGATGGCGGCCAGGAGACCGTCGATGTCGATCGGCTTGGACAGATATTCGTCGCACCCGGCATGCAGAGCCTTTTCGCGATCGCCCTTCATGGCGTGGGAACTGAGGGCGATGACCGGAATGTCGCATGTGGCGGGGTCTTCGCGCAGGCGCTTCACGACGGCCAGGCCGTCGAGTTTGGGCAGCCACATGTCGAGCAGGATCATGTCGGTCGGATTCTGGATCGCCGCCCGCAGACCCGCTTCGCCATCGTCGGCCTCCCGCAGCGCGCAACGATCCTTGAGGATGGCGCGAAGGGTGGCCATGTTGTCGGCGTTGTCCTCGATGGCGAGAATGGCCGGGAGTTTGCCGGGAACTGTGCGGGGCTTACGGGTCGCTCGCGGGCGAACAGCGGGCGATGTCGGGCCGGCGGCGTGGGGTTGACGGCCGAGCATGCGCTCGATTTTGCGGAGCAGTTCATCCCGATCGACGTCACCTTTCTGGATCAACTGTTGGATATTGTTGGCGCTGAGCCGGCTCAGGTCGGCGGGGGTCAGATCCTTGGCGGTGAGGATCAGCACGGGCGTGTGGGCCGTGGCGGGTGTGCTCCGCAGTCGCTCGAGCACCTCGAAGCCATCCACGCCGGGCATCATCAGGTCAAGAATGATGCCGTCGGGAGGGGGGCTGCCCATCAGTTTCAGGGCTTCCTCGCCGCCGCGGGCCACATCGACGTGATAGCCGGCGGCCTCCAGGACCATGCGGATCTGGATGATCGCGGGCTCGCTGTCCTCGACGAGGAGGAGACGGGCTTTCTTCTGGTCCGGTCGTGCGGTGGTTGCGGGGCGGGTCCCTTGAGTGCTGCCGGAGTCCTCCCCGGCGGATCCCTGTTTCCCGGATTCCGCCGGTGGGGACACCGGCGGCACTGGATTGCCATGTGCCATTGCCTTGAAATCTGCCGGCACAATCCGTCGTATTTCGGCCAGGAGCGAGGTGGGGTTTATCGGTTTGGCGACCAGGCCGACGGCGTTGAGGGCCAGGCCGGTTTCACGCTGCTCGGCGGCGGAGACAATGATCACGGGGATGTCGGCGGTGGCCGGGTTGCGTTTGAGTTCCTGCAAGACTTCCCAGCCGTCCTTGTCGGGCATGATGACGTCCAGGGTGATGGCGGCGGGACGGTGCGCTGCGGCCAGGCGCAGGGCTTCCTCGCCCGAGAGCGCGGTCAGCGTGTCGTAGCCCCCGTGCTTCAGATGCCCGGCGATCAGCCTCAAATCGTTGGGGTCGTCATCCACTACCAGGATGGTCTTGTGCGCGGCGGTTGCGGGTGTGATTGCGGCGGCGGTGACGAACGGGTCGGCGGGTGGGCGTTCCGCGTCCAGCGGGAGCGTGATCGAGAAAGTCGAGCCGACGCCGAGGGTGCTCTTTACCGCGATGCTTCCCCCCAGCAACCGGGCCGACTTGGAGGCAATGGCCAGGCCCAGCCCGGTGCCTTCGAAAGAGCGGGAGGTGCTGGCATCGACCTGGCGGAATTCGTCGAAAATGTGCGGGAGATCTTTCTCGGGGATGCCGATTCCGGTGTCGGCCACGACCACTTCGATTTCGCCGTCGTGGCTCCGGGCGGTCACGCAGACCTGGCCCTTCTGGGTGAACTTGACGGCGTTGCCGATGATGTTCTGAAGGATCTGGTGGACTCTGCGCGGATCGGTCCACAGGCGAGGCAGGTTCTCCGGCACGTCGATCTCCAGCGCGATTCCCTTCTGCTGGCAGATGGGTGCAAGGCTCTCGGTGATGCCGGAGATCTTCTCGCGAATTGAGAATTCCTCGCAGGAGACATCCATCTTGCCCGACTCGATCTTGGCCAGGTCGAGGATGTCGTTGATGAGTGTGAGGAGGTGCCGGCCGTTGCGCTCGATGATCTCGATGTAGCCGGCCTCTTCCGCGGTCAGTCGGGATTTGGCCTGCATGAGCAGGACCCGCGACAGCGCCAGGACCGAGTTCAGGGGCGTTCTCAGTTCGTGGCTCATGTTCGAGAGGAACTCGCTCTTGAGCCGGTTGGCTTCGGCGACGCGATTGGACTGCACTTCCAGTTCCACATTCTGCTGGTGAAGCACATCCGATTGCTTCTGGAGTTCGAGGGTCTGCGCTTCCAATTCGGCGGTCTGGGCCTGGAGTTCGACGTTCTTGGTGGAAAGCTCGTTGGCGAGCCGTTGGGTCTGCTCGCCGGCCAGCACATTGGCGAAGCCGACGCCGATGGCAACCAGCGATGCCTCGGCCATGGCGAGGGCTTCGGGTGAATAGGTGCGAAGCGAGGCCAGGGCGATGACAGCGGCGACACGGTCTTGCACGATCACCGGGATGGTGAGCATTTCGCGCGGGACCGCGCCGCCGGCAATCGTTCTGTAGACAAAGCGTGTATCGGCGGGGATGTCGCGCAGGTGGCTGATCTTCCGCGAGGCCAGGGCGGAGCCGAGAGCTCCTTCGAGGCGGCTGGCGTCAAAGGGATCGAGCACTGCGGCGGCCAGGCCCATCGAAGCGGCCGAGACCAGCCGCCCATCGGCCGCGGGAACCAGGAAAGCACCCATTTCCGAGCCGGTCGCCCGCAGGATGACCTGGAGAAGTTCATCACTGAAGGTCGCGACCGCGGTCGGACGGACCATCGACTCGATGATTTTCCGGTTGCCGCCATGGACAGCCATCTGGCTCTGCACATGGTCGGCCATGCTGTCAAAGGACCGCGCCAGGAAACCGAGTTCATCCTCGCGGCTGATGCGGTTGCGGGCGGCGAGGTTTCCCTGGCGCATGGCGTCGGCGGTGGCGCGCATTTCTCCTATCGGCCGGGCGACGGTGCGGGCCAGGGTCAACGCCATGAGAGCGGCCAGACCGAGACAAGCCAGCGTCAGGAGCAGTGTCGTTCGCATCAGGACTGAAACGGGCTCATACACCTCGGTTTGATCCTGTTTGGCGACAAATCCCCAGCCGGTGCGGGGGATAAAGGTGTGGGCGGCCAGCACCGGTACGCCCCGGTAGTCGTCAGCCTCGACGACACCGGTCTTGCCCTCCGCGGCCAGCACGGAGGGAAGGGCGGTGACCTTGAGGCGAAGGGGGGCATCGTCGCGGTAGCGGAAGCTGTTCACGGCGATCACATCGCGGTTGACGACCAGGGTTTCGCCGGTGGCGCCCATGCCGGTGCGGTCCTGGAGAATCCGGTCGAGCAGCCCGATATCGATATCGGCGACGACAATCCCGGCCACTTCCATCCCAGGCCCGGCCAGGACCGCCGGCACCGCGAAGTTCATCCGGCGGTCTTTGGTTATGGGCGAGTAGTGGATGTCCTGTACGAAAAACTTCTTGGTCCGCAGCGGCTCGGTGAAATTCGGGGACGTCGAGCGGTCTTCTCCCTCGTGATCGCGGTCCGTCGAGACGAGAACCCGGCCGGTCTTCGGATCGAGAAATGCCAGCTCCGTCAGGGTGGAGTGGCTGTGCAGGAAGTTGTTGAAATAGTCGCGCAGCGCCTGTGCCGTGGCCGGTTCGAGGCGAGGCGCGGTCTTGCCTTGCGGCGCAAGCATGGTGCGGGCGTCGGATGCGATCCCGTTGAGATCGTTTTCGATCTCGTCCATCCACATGTTGATGCGCTGGACCTTGAGGTCGCGGATCGCGGCGAGCTTGGCGAAAGCTTCGGTCTTGATGAAATTTGCCCGTTGCTGGTAGATGAAGGCGCTGAAGAAGACCAGTGGTACGGCCGCGATGACGAGGAACCAGACGATCAGTTGAGACCGAATCGTCTTGAGCGGCAGGCGGAGTTTCATGGTGCATCCCTTTTCGACTGCGGAACTGCTGACTGCTGTTCCCCGACGACGCCGGTCGCTGCCGGCTTCCCGCTGCGTATCGGACGCTGGTAGATACTACAGCAGTCGCTGGCCCGGCGAAAGCTCGCCTGGCATGGTTCGGCGATGCTTTCGGCGCGGCCCAGGAGCAGATAGCCGCCCGCGGCGAGCGACCGATAGAGCTTCTCGCAAATGACATCCTGGCAATCTCTCTGAAAATAGATCAACAAGTTGCGGCAGAGTATGAGGTCGAAGGTGCCAAAGACGCTCTCGGCGGGCGAGGCGGTGCGGCGGTCGAGCATGTCGTGGACCGAGAAACGCACCATGCGGGCAATGGCCGGCAGTACGTGGAAATACTCGCCTTGCCGCTCGAACGATGTTTCCAGCAGACCACGACGCACGTTGGCCAGGCTGGCGGCGGAGTAGATCGCCTCCCGGCCGTTGGCGAGTGCCTTCTCGTCGATGTCGGTGGCGAAGATGGTGGTGTCCATGCGATGGTTGTCGCGCCGGGTGAGATCGTGGAGCAGGATGGCGACCGAGTAGGGCTCTTCGCCATTGGCGCACCCGGCCGACCAGACGCGCAGAGTGCGGTCGCTGGATGCGGCCTTCTCGGCAAGCAACGCGGGCAGGATGCATTCACCGAGGTATTCAAAGGCGAGCGGATCGCGGAAGAAACTGCTGACCTTGATGGTCAGGGCCTCAACCAGGAAGTCCAGTTCGACCGGAGAGGTTTCGATGAATCGCAGGTAATCGCCGTAGCTGTTCTTTCCCGTCGCTGACAGGCGGCTTTGCACGCGCGTTTCCATGACCGCGGTGCAGTAGCCGACGGCGTCGAAGCCACGGGCGGAGCGGACGTGCTCTAAAATATCGCTGATACCCGTGGTGGAACCGCTACCGGATCCATTGGCTCCCAGAGATTTGTTCCCTGGTTTCGATGACTTCTTTCGTGACGGCATGCGTTGCTACGCCGCAAACTGTCTTGGCCTTGAAAGCGCACAATTCCTCTGATTTCCCAGCGTTTTGCGCCACTTTTTTCGCGCTGAAACTAAAATCGCATAATGATGCGATTGTTCGGCCAAAATCACTGTTTTCGGCCAAGAC
>JANYKD010000080.1 GCA_025361735.1 Phycisphaerales bacterium | reverse complement strand
GTCTTGGCCGAAAACAGTGATTTTGGCCGAACAATCGCATCATTATGCGATTTTAGTTTCAGCGCGAAAAAAGTGGCGCAAAACGCTGGGAAATCAGAGGAATTGTGCGCTTTCAAGGCCAAGACAGTTTGCGGCGTAGCGCCGCACCGGCGATGACGATCGACACCAAGAAAAAGTACACCGCCACGCTGACCACGTCGCGTGGGCCGATCGTGTGCGAACTGTTCGCCAAGGACGCGCCCATGACGGTGAACAACTTCGTCTTCCTGGCCCGCGAGAAGTTTTATGACGGGCAGATTTTCCACCGGGTCATCGAAGATTTCATGATCCAGGGCGGCGATCCGACCGGCACCGGCACGGGCGGCCCTGGGTATAAGTTCGCTGACGAAACCAAGAACAACCCCAACAAGCACCAGCGTGGCAGCCTGTCGATGGCCAACGCCGGCCCGGGCACCAACGGCAGCCAGT
Organism: Phycisphaerales bacterium; assembly: GCA_025361735.1. GTDB lineage: Bacteria > Planctomycetota > Phycisphaerae > Tepidisphaerales > Tepidisphaeraceae > JANYKD01. The sequence continues at coordinate 7,723 of JANYKD010000080.1, read as the reverse complement.
TCTTCATCACACACGTTGTCACCGACTGGCTCGACGGGAAACACACGGTCTTCGGCAAGACCACCTCCGGCCAGGAGATCGTCGATCAGATCAAGAAGGGCGACAAACTCGTGAGCGTGACGATTACCGAGGCATGACCGCGCTGAAATCTGAATTTCGAATGAGGTTCCACGCATGGCAGTGGAGCCTCATTTCGTGTTTGCGAACCGGTCATTCCTTCGGCCCCTGCGTGTCCTGGCCACCTCGCGTGCGTTTCAGGTATTCCTCGCGGCCGCTGGCGTACGCGTCAGCATCGAGGGTTGCAGAGTCCGCATCGCGTTCGGGAGAGTGATAGCCATCGTCGGGTTGCTGTCGCCACCACGGCTTGTATTGTCCGCATAACTGGCCGTGAATCTTGTGCAGCATGGGGATGCACCAGGCGCAGCCGGTCCCGGCAGAAAGGCATTCGGAGATCTGGGATGCCGCCTTGGGCTTCTCGTGTTGGCAGAAGTTCTGGACCTTCCGCAGCGAGACATCGAAGCAGAAGCAGATCGTGTCATCGGGGCCGATGGCCATACTGGGATTGTATCCCATCGGGCTGCTGCAGGGCCAGTCAAATCGTGGTCGTGGGTCGGAGTGTCATCCTGGCTTCGTCGTTGCGCCCCGGCAATTCTCCGGCCTGAGTGGCCGCTTGTTCGGGGCATCTCCAGGCGGTAGATTCGCGGCGGCGAGGACGTTCTTCCCGGGCAACGGAGATGTGTCGGAGTACCGACATCACGGGCTGGAAGCCCGTGCCACCAGATTCAGTCCGCATGATGTGCGGCCCTGAGAAATAGTCACGCCCATTCAGAAAGTCATCTACTGATGCTGCGAATTCTTCTGCTCTCGTGGAACTACCCGCCCGTGCTCGGCGGCATCGAATACATGGTGCAGAACCTGTTTGTGCGTTTCCGCAGTCTTGGCCACGCCCCGCGGCTGTTGACCGCTCACGCCCCTGACGCGCCCGCGGAACCGGATGTGCAGCGGTGCCCCAGGCGCGGGCTGGCGCGGTTTGTGTTGTTCTGCCTCACCATGGGTTTTGGAATCTGCCGCCGCTGGAAGCCGCAGGTCATTTACTGCGGCACCGTCGTCACGGCTCCGCCGGCCCTGTTGCTCAAATGGTTCTTCGGCATTCCGTTTGTCGTGCTCGTGCATGGCAGCGATGTGCTGCGGCCGGGATGGTTCTACCAATTCTGCGTACGCTGGCTGTTGCGACGGGCCGACCGGGTCATCGCCAACAGCGACCCGACCCGCCTCTCGTTGCTGGAACGCGGCGTCAATCCGGATCGCGTCGCCGTGATCCATCCCGGCGTGCGTGTCGAGGATTTCCTGCATGAACCAGCCTCCCCGCCTCCGCCGGCCGTGGTCGAGGCTGCCGGACGGCGGGTATTGCTGACTGTGGGGCGGCTTATCCGTCGTAAGGGCGTGCTGGAGTTTGTTGAGCGGGTCATGCCCGCGCTGGCCGCCGAGTTTCCGGATGTGCTGCTGTTGATTGTCGGCGACGATGCCAAGGCGTCGCTCGTGCACAGTGAACGGATGCGCGACACGATCGCGGCCAAAGTCCAGCAGTTGAATCTCTCCGCGCAGGTGCGGCTTCTCGGGTCGGTCGATCAGGAGACGCTGCTGCATCTGTTCTTTGCGGCCGATGTGTTTGTCATGCCCTGCCTGGACATTCCCGGCGATGTCGAGGGGTTTGGTATCGTCTTGCTCGAGGCCGCCCTGGCACAGACGCCGTGTGTCGCCACCCGCACGGGCGGCATACCGCAGGCGGTGCAGGAGAACGTCACCGGCATCGTGGTTGCACCCGGCGACTGGGAAGCGATGCGAGCGGAAGTGGCCGGTCTGTTACATGATGAATCCCACTGCCGGCAGATGGGCCAGGCCGGCCGCGAACGCGCTTTGCGGAGTTTCAGTTGGGATGCGATTGCGGCCGAGCATCTGCGATTGTTGAGCGCCTGCTGCATCGGCGATGGTCATTAATCCGTTGTGTTGACTGGGCTTACCCCAGCGTTAAACTCAGGCCCAGAAATGCAAGTGTTGCAGGAAGATCCACAGGCCAGCCCACCGATCGTGCCGTCAGCACCGCAGGCCCGACCGCCGAAATAACCCTCCAGGAGACACGCATGCCGCTTCGAGCGGGAATACCGCTGATTTCTGATGTGGACGCCCTCTTGCAGGATGGCCTCTTTCGTCAGCATACGCAGTACAACAGCCAGTTCCTCGCCAAGCACGGCCCGTCGCTCCGCGGTTACGGCCGGCATTGGGGCGAGAATCCACTGGGTCTCTGGAGCCGGCGCTGGGAATATCCCTTCGTGGGCCAGCGCCTCGTCGAATTCGGCCGGCAAAAGGCGGGGCCGATCAAGATCCTGGACGCCGGCTCCGGTGTAACGTACTTCGACTACCTGCTCTGCGATGAATTGCCCGAGGCGCAGGTGATCTGCTGCGACTATGACACTTCGTACCAGCCGATGTTCGCGGCCATCAACCAGAACACGCCCCATTCGCGCGTCTCGTTCATGCAGGCCAGTCTCCAGTCCCTGCCCATGGAGGCCGGCAGCATCGACGCTATCTGCTGCATCTCCGTGCTGGAGCATACGGACCGTTATGGTGAAATCCTCGACGAGTTCATTCGCGTGTTGCGCCCCGGCGGCGTGCTGGTTCTGACATTCGATCTTTCGCTCGATGGCCGGTTTGATGTGCCGCGCCCGCAGGCGCAGGCGCTGCTTGAGGCGATCGATTCCCGATTTGCCATTGAGCCCGGCCTGAATGCTGTCGCGGAGCTCGCCCGCATGGACCAGAAAGACCTGATCCTCAGCACCGACCACGTCAAGCGAACGAATCCGGAACTTCTGCCCTGGCGACATCCGCTGCTCAAAGGGCTCTACGACCTGCTCAAAGGCAAGGGGTGGAGCGGCGGGTTCCATTCCAAGTCGGTCTACTGCCTCGAAGCGCGACGGCGCGCGTGAGGTGGCCAAGGCTTCGGGTGATCGGGTAGGGACCGCTCGCCGAGCGGTCCGATTGGCTCGCAGAGTGGCGGTTTCGGCGAAACCGCCCTACCAATGGCCGCGTTGCCAAGTGCGGGTGCCATACCCCTCTATTTCTTGATCCAGTGAGTCAGGTCGCGGTCGAGCAGGCCGGAGAGCTTCTCGACGTCTTCGCGGAAACGCGGGGCAAATTTCTTGCGCAGTTCCGGTGAGATCTTCGCGTCACGCTTAACTGTCTTCGTGAAATACGGCAGGACGTCGATGATCTTTCGTTGCACGGATGCTGGGACGAAACGGTGGACCATCGACCGCAGGGCGGGGCGGCGGCCAAAGAACCGGTTGAAGCCGAGGCTCACGGGCTTGGCGGCGTTGACGACTTCGAACTTGGCAGCGAAGTTCGGCAGGCCGAGGAACTCGAGCGTTTCGCGATAGACCCTGGCGGTGTCCTTGACGAAGTCCTCGAAGATGATCACCTTGATCTGCTCCCGCGGGAAAGTGTCGAAGTAGCGTTTGACCTGGGGGTAGAACGTGAAGACATCGGTGTAGACGACGCCGGTCGAACCGGTCGCCACTTCGGGGATGGGTCTGCCTTGGCGCCGTTTGGGTTCTGCGGCCAGCACCTGTTCAAAGTCGAGGATGTCTTCGCGGCACGACCAGATGAACTGGCCGTGGAGCGAGTAAGCCGCGTCCACCGGGTTGCGGAGCATCATGATGATCTTCGCGGCCGGTTCGAAGTCGTGGATGTTCTTCGCGGCCTGGGCCGAGAACAGATACCAGGTGGACGATTCGCCAATGCGTTTGGCCTGGCCGGCGGCGGCGAAGAGATCGAGATACTGCTCCAGCGTCTTGGGCCGGTGGTATTCGTCGATGTCCAACTCGGGCGAGAAGTAGTTGGGCTCCTTGATGGACCGCGACATATAGACGTCGGGGTGCTGGTCGAGATAGTCGTGGAGCGATGTGGTGCCGCACTTGGGGGCACCGACAATGAACGTGTTGGGGCGAGGTTGACTCATGGTTGCGGAACTCTCATTTTGGACCCGTCGTGGCCGGGATCGGTTCGAGGGCGCAAGCCTCGGAATCCGCGGCCATGATACCTTTGAGCATCACCATTCCGATCGCGGCCGTGACGACATCGGCGAGGAGATTGAGCAGGCGAAAAAGGATGGCCAGCAGCCCGGACACCGGGTCGAGCACGGCCTGGAATGTCAGGATGTAAATGCTCTCGTGGACGCCCAATCCCGCCGGCGAGAAGACGGCGATAAAGCCCACGAACGACGCCAGGCCGGCCGAGCCGAGGGCCAGCAGGTAGTAGTGGGGCTCGAGCGTATGCAGCGATCGGGCCGCAAAGAACAGTGCCAGGCCGAGTAGGAAGATGCGCAGGACCGTCTGGAAGATTGCCCGCAGGTAGGGTCCGATCTGTAGCCGCTGCGGCAGCGGCGGCCGCTTGAGTTTCTTCAGGACCAGATTACAGATTCGCGGAAACACGCCCGGATGAAGCACGACGACCGACACGGCCATCGCGATCATGGCCAGGATAGGCCCGTGCGGAAATCGCTCGCGGATGGGCGAGACGAACAGCAGTGGCAGGGCGGTGATCAGGCTGACGAGGATCATCAGTGCGGTGGAGAGGAACAGCGCGGCCAGGGCCGCCGTCATCTCCACGCCGACGCGCATGAGCATCATGGTGGCACCGGCGACGACGTGGACTTTGCCGGGGACATATCGGCCGAGTGAGGCCACCCAGATGATCGGCACCACCTGGCTTGCGGTGACTTTCTGTCCCATGGCCGCCAGCACATGCTGGCAGTTGATCGCGTTGGTCAGGCGGGCGGCGATCAGAAAGATGAACGCAAGCCCAAGGGAAAGCCAGTTGATATGGAGCGTGGCCCAACCCTCGGCACCGAGTTTGTGGAGATCGGCGCGGATGTGGCGCGCGACAAACCACCAGACCACGAGGAGCAGCGGAATGCCGATCAGGAGCTTTAGCAGCCGCGCGCGGCTCAGTCGTGCCGGTGGCTTCGCCGGCACTTCATCGCAAATCGCTTTGTCGAACCTGTCATCAGAGACGGCCAAACGGAAACCTCCGTGCAAAGAAAGAGGGAGTATAGCACGAATTATTTCCTGGGCTCGTCCTTCCAGAGGTCGGCCGTGCGGGCTTTTACATCGGGCATCGCGGGCAGGGGAGCGCTGGGCACGGGCTCGTACCAGAACGTGGCGCACGACCAGTCGTCGTGCGTCTCGAGCAGGCCGCCCTTATAGGCGATCTGCTGGATGGTGATGCGGGCTTCCTTCTGCCAGGCGATGGGGTCGGCCAGGTGCCAGCGATACATCGACACGTAGTCCTTCTGATTGAAACTACATCCGTTGTACGGAAACGGCGTCTGCTGGATGCCCCAGGAGAGGCCGACATAGTCTTCGCTGCCGGTGCCGACGATCGAGGGTTTTTCTTTATCTCCGTCCATGTAGACCTTGATCTCGCCTTCGCCCCACCACTGCCCCGGATGCAGGTTGTGGATGCCGATGACCGAGCCGATGAAGCGGCCTTTCTGGCTGCGCTGCGGCAGCAGTTCGAAGTCCTTCTTCTCGGTGGTGGGGTTTTCGCGACGGAAAAGCGTGTGCAGCCGGCCGACGTCCGCGGCGTGCTTGTCGCCCAGCGTATAGGTGATCTGATAAAAGAGCGGTGTGGATTTGTCGCCCTCGTTGGTGAAGGTGATCTTCACGCGTTTGACGAAGGGCATGGGCAGCCAGAGGTTCATGCCGGCGCTAGCGCCGACGGAGTGGACGGCCGAGGCGTAGGGCATGACCTTACCGGCGGCCGTGCCGAAGAAATCGCCGACGGGGCATTCGATGCTGGGGTGTTCCTGGCCGTCGTACCAGGCGCGTATGACGAAGCTCCGCAAGGCGACAGGGTCGTGGTTGACGGTGACCCAGATGTGGCGGATGGTGCCGGGGCCTGCGATGTCGCAGAGCTGGATGGATTGGCCAGGCGCGATGTCTTTGGAGGGCAGTCCCTTTCGCCCGGGCCCGAGGTTGCTGGCGGCCTGCCCGCCTTCGCCGGGAGCGCCGGTCGGGTTTTCGAACGAGATCGATCGGGAAATCAATCCCGTGTCCAAGCGATAGGGTTCGCGGATGAGGTCGGGCTGCTGGGCGATGGCCGCGACGGCCATGCCGCAGAGCACGACGGTGGCCCGGAGTGAGCGATGGAGGTGCAGCGAGCAGAGCATGGTGTTCTCCTGTGAAGCGATGCCGTGGTCTCCTGATCGGATGATACCACAGGGGTGAATGGTGCGACAACGCGGCGGGAGCGCAACTGAAGGGATTGAGGCACGAAGGCACGGAGGCACGAAGTGGGAAGAAGGAGTTGGCGTCAGGAAGAGGGGTGGGCGCATTCTCACTCGGTTACAAGGTCCGGAGATTGAGGATCATGTCGTTTCCCGGCAACGCAAATCCGGATCGTAGGTATTACCGTGTAGGATAGGTCCGCAAGGTGTCATTAAATTAGAATGACATGTGTACATATAATGCCCCGCGCTCCGTTCGCAGGCGTCCGCTCGGTCTGCGAGGAATGAGCGGTGGGCAATTCGTCCAACCACGACGAGGTGAAACATGAGCGACGTCAAGATCACCCGACGACAATTTGCGGCGGCAGGAGTGTTTCTGGCCGCGGCCGGGATCGCGGTCGGCGCCGAGCCAATCGCGACGGCCGGCGACAAACCCGAGCCTGCCAAAATCCTCAACCACAATCCGAAGATGGGCTACCGCCGGCTGGGCAAGACGGGATTGTGGATTTCGGAGATCAGTCTCGGCGGCCACAATCCATTCGAAGCGGACAACCGCAAGGAGGTCCTGACCCGGGCGATCGAACTGGGCGTCAATTTCTTTGACGTCGGCCCGATCAAGGAATGCGCCAGCTATGGCGAGGTCTGCCGCACCCATAAACTGCGCGACAAGTTTTACATCAGCTTCGGCAGCCTGAATGCCCCGGAGAAGGACAAGGCGCAGGCCTTGGCCAACATCGACGCGCGGCTGCGCGATTTCGGGACGGATTGCCTCGACCTCTGGCGGCCGGTCAATCCCAACCTGGAACTGGCGGCCGAGGTGTTCGAGACCGCCCGCAAGGCAGGCAAGGTGCGGTTCATGCTCTATGCCAACCACGAGCCGGACATGGTCCGTGTCGTCGTCGAGCGCATGTCCGACGTCTGCTCGGCGATCATGCTGCCCTACATGTCCATGACCAAGGAGGCCGAGAACGGCGTGCTGGCGGCCTGTCGCAAGAAGGACATCGGCACGATTGCCATCAAGCCGCTGTCGGCCGGGAACCTGCGGAACATCAGCAAGAATGCCGTGGCGCATCTGAAGAAGGTGCTGGCGACGCCCAACCTCTCGGCGGCGATTCCCGGCGTGGACGATGTGGATCAACTGGAGCAGAACGTGCAGGCGTCGTACACGCGCGAGGTGGCGCTGACATCGCTGGAGTTGCAAGAACTGGCGGCGGCCGAAACGGAACATTTTGGCCGGCTGCCGGAGGAGTATCGGTGGCTGGCGAAGTGGTGGGAGGTGTGAGCATCTGGTGGCACGGGCTTCCAGCCTCAAGTTTAGCCACATCTTTGGTACACTGTGTTGCGATGCAACGGGCCGGAGGCCCGTGATTTATGGAAAAGGAGCCGGCATGGAAGCCGCACTGGATGTGTCGTTGGCTGTGGAGGGAGTATCGTCGTTTG
>JANYKD010000015.1 GCA_025361735.1 Phycisphaerales bacterium | reverse complement strand
TCCTGCGACCCTGGCACGGCAAGGATGTCCTCTCGGGCGGGACCGGGGTGGACACGGCCGACTATTCGGCTCGTACCGAGGCGCTGATCATCACGCTCGACGGCAAGGCCAACGATGGCAGCAGGGTTGCCTCCGGAGTGGCGGCCGAGAACGACAATGTGGGCGACGATATCGAGATCATCAAGGGCGGCACGGGCAACGACAAACTTACAGGTAACAGCCTGGCCAACACGCTGATGGGCGGCGATGGCAATGATTCGCTCTATGGCATGGCAGGCAACGACGTGTTCGCTGGCGGAATCGGTAACGACTACATTTCGGGCGGCGACGGGGATGATGTGTTGATTGCCGGCGATCTGTCCAGTGGGGATACACTCGACGGCGGCGCTGGCAACGATGCCTATGTGATCGACGACGTGCAGGGCACCCGCGACACGCTATTGAACTGCGAGGTGGAGTTGTCGGTGATCAGTACGTGAGCAGGATTGAGGGATTAGGTCCGTGGGCGTGCAGGCTGCTTTCCGGACGTTCAAACAAACACCGCGGATACCGGTATTTGCATACAGAGCCTCGCGGCGGACTGTCCGGCGCGAGGTGCCGTCGAACCACCGCACCGAAGGAGCCCCTCATGCGCAAGTCCGTTTTCGCCGCCGCAATCGTGCTGGCGTCTGCTGCCGCGTTTGCCCAGGCACCGAAGGAAACCACCTGGAAGAAGATCACGATCAGCGACAAGTTCTACGCCGAGGGCGCCTACTACGCCGACTTCAACAAGGACGGCAAGATGGACGTGGTGATCGGCCCCTGGTGGTACGAGGGACCGGACTTCACGAAGAAGCACGTGGTGTACAAGCCGACGGGCAAACTGGCGGAGGGATCGTACGATCCCAACGGCTATTCCGACAATTTCCTGACCTTCGCGTACGACTTCAACGGCGATGGATTTCCCGACGTGCTGGTTTACGGCCACCCGGGAACCGCGGCGATCGTTTACCTGAACCCCGGCGCCAATGTCGACGGGGAATGGAAGAAGATCAGCGCCTTCCCGTCGGCTGACAACGAATCGCAGGGGCTGGCGGACATCGACGGCACCGGCAAGCCGCAGGGCCTGTTCCACACGGCCGGTTTCCTGGGCTATGCCCGGCCGGATTACACCGACGCGACCAAACAGTGGACCTTCGTGCCGATCACCAAGAAGGGCTTGTGGGCACGTTACACGCACGGCTACGGCTACGGCGACATCAACGGCGACGGCAAGGTGGACATCATCGAGTCGGCCGGCTGGCGCGAGAACCCGGGCAAGCAACTGGCCGAAGGGGAGACCTGGGCGTTCCACAAATTGAAATTCGCCAACAATGGCGCACAGATGTTGGTTTATGACGTTGACGGTGATGGCCTGAACGATGTCATCACCGCCTGGGAATGCCACGGCAACGGCATCGTCTGGTGGAAGCAGGTTCGCGACGCCAAGGGCGAGATCTCCTTCGTGGAGAACACGATTATCGACCCCAAGACCGGCGAAGGCGTCGGCCCGACCGCGGGCGTGAAGTTCTCGCAGGCGCACGCGATGGACCTGGTGGATGTCGACGGCGACGGCCTGAAGGATGTCGTCACTGGCAAGCGCTGGTGGGCTCATGGTCCCAAGGGCGATGTGGACCCGATGGCGGACCCGGTGCTGTACTGGTTCCAGCTCAAGCGCAATCCGGACAAGAGCGTTTCCTGGATTCCCCACCTCGTGGACAAGGAGTCGGGCGTGGGCACGCAGGTGGCCGCGCACGATCTTAACGGCGACGGCATCGCCGATTTCGTGGTGGGAAACAAGCGAGGCTGCTTTGTGTTCCTGAGCCAGAAACCGTGAGTTGGGAGCGCGGGCGTCCTCGCCCGCATCCCAAAATGCGGCCGAGGACGGCCGCGCTCCCAAGGTAGTTTCGCTCATGTTCCCCCGGCTCCGCGACGATGAAGTATCGTAGAGAGATACTCTCACAAGGAGCCGCCGTGTCTCCACGTCGCACCAAACAGCGCCCGGCCATCGAATCCCTCGAGGAGCGTCGTCTCCTCGCGGCCTCTCTGGCCATCTCCAATGCAGCCATCATCGAGGGCAACTCCGGCACCCGGAGTCTCGTCTTCACAGTCACCCGCTCAGGCGATACCAAGACCGCGATCATCGCGTCGTATGCCACCCACAACGGCAGCGCCATCGCCGGCACCGACTACACCGCAGTTTCGGGCACACTGACTGTTCCCGCCGGTAAGACCACCGCCACGATCGCGGTACCGGTTGCTGGCAACACCACGGTCGAGGCAAACAAGACTTTCACGGTAACCCTGTCCAATGTCTTCACCAATCCGCTCAGTTCGCCGCTGGGAGCGAAGTCGGATTTCACGGCCGGCGTGTCTCCAGACGACGTCGCCGTTGCCGACATCAATCACGATGGCCGACCCGACCTGATCGTCGCCAACCCGTCGAACAGCACGCTCTCCATTCTCATCAACACGACGGACAAGGGCGCCACCTCGCCCAGTTTCGCGCCGCCGGCCATCATTTCCACACCGGCCGATCCGCACGGCCTGGCCGTGGGCGATCTCAATGCCGATGGCCTGCCCGATATCGCGATTGCCTGCACGGGTTCCAACCGGCTCGCCATCCTGATCAACACGACTGTACGTGGCTCCACGGTCCCCGCGTTCGCGGTGCCCGTGACTCTTTCGCCCGTCGAGCGTCCCGCGGCGGTGACGATCGCCGACTTCAACAAGGTCGGCAAACCCGACATCGCCACCATCGGCGACCCGCTGGGTCCGGCCGGGTCTGCCAGCGGCTACCTCGCGGTGTTCCTCAATTTGACGACCGCCGGTTCAGCGAAGGCGTCATTCACATCGCGGCAGAAGTTCGATCCGTCGCCGGAAACGCTGATACATCCGACGGATATCGCGGCCGCCGATCTCGACGGCGACGGCATGTCCGATCTGGTCGTTGTCGAGCAAGGCAGCGACCGTGTGGTTCCGTTCATCAACACCACAACGCCGGCGACGCTCACCGCGAATTTCACGATGCGGCCCAAGATCGCCACGCCCGACATGCCCGCGGCGGCCGCCGTGGCCGATTTCAATGCCGACGGACATCCTGATGTTGCGGTAGCGGCGATCCTCACTGGCAACATGGACGCGCCGGGGCAGCTCGCCTTCGACCTCGGCTCACTCTCGACCCAGGGCGATTTCTCGCTTAAGGCCGACGCCGCCAGCCACATGACGTCCGGCGCTGCTCGCGATCTCGTTGTCGCCGACTTCGACGGCGACGGCCGGCCTGATGTCGCCACCGTCAACTCCAATCGCACGCTCGATCTTTCCGGCAACGTCGTCCAGACCCAGGATTCCATCTCCCTCTTCATCAATCGCACCAAGGCCGGCGCATCGAGCATCGCCACGCTCCTGCCGTTTAACTTCAACTCCGACACGGGGCTGCGCACGGAGCAGATTGCGGCCGGCGACTTCAACGGCGACGGCCGGCCGGACCTGGTTGTCACCAACGCCTCTCGTGATTCTGTTTCCGTCTTCCTGAACAAGCCCGCGGTTACGCTCTCGCGGCCGAAGGCCACGGGCACGATCCTGAACGACGACGGCCCGGGGTCGGCCGCGCACATCAGCGTCTACCGCGTTTCAGGATCGACGCTGACATCCATACAGTCCAATTCCACGGTGGTTAAGCTCGGGACAATCGGGCTCAAATCCCCCGGCCCGACTATCACGTTCCGGATCAAGAACACGGGCGTCATGCCGCTGGGCATTTCCCATATCTCGTTGCCGGCGGGATTCAGCCTTGTGGGCAAGCCGACGACGTTGGCTTTGGGATCGAACTGGACCACGGATTTTGTTGTGCAAGTCGTTACCTCGACCGCGGGCACGCGTAGCGGCGTGATCTCCATCAGCACGAACGACCCGCTGACGCCCATCTTCCAGGTGAAGGTCGTCGGCAAGGTTCAGTGACTTCGCCCAAGATTGAATAATCTAACTCCATTTATATCAAGTGGTTGCAGCAGATATTCCCTGTTCCAGCCGGAATACCCCTTTCCAACGGCGTGCGAATCGGCATAATAAGCGGTTTGCATCGTGCGGACCCCATGTGGGTCTGCGCTGTGTAACGTTTGTTGTCTTGCGAGGAAGAACTCGATGGGTCCCACGAACGTCGCCTTGGTGAAGTTGTTTGAAGCGGAAGTACGACTGCGAGAGGCGCAGGGCAATCTGGACGGTGCATCACGCAGCGTCCGCTTGCTGGAAAGACGCGTCAAGGACTTGACGGAGAGGGTTGTGGCCGGACAGGCGCTGGTTCGACAGAATCAAACCCAATACGCCCAACTCGATCTCGAGATCAAGACCCGCGAAGCCCACATCGAAAAGCTCCGCGACCAGCAGCAGAACGCCAAGAACCACAAGGAATACCAGACGTTCCTTACCGAAATTAACACCGAGAAAATCGACAAGAGCAAGCTGGAAGATGAAGCGCTGGCAGTGATGGGCCAGGTCGAGACGTCCCAGAAGGATCTTGCCGACCTGAACGCCCAGCTCGACGGAGAAACCAAGAAGCTCGACGACACGCGCATCCAGCTCAGCGGCAGGCTTTCCGAACTTCAGGGCGAAGTCGAGAGACTTCAGCCGCTTCGCGACGCCGCCGCCAAAGCACTGCCGGCGAGTGCGGTTCATATGTTCGAGCGCCTGGCCGACCGCCACGATGGCGAGGCGATGGCTGCGGTTACGCGACCAAGCCGCCGCGTCGAGGAATATTCCTGCGGCGCGTGCCATATGGGCCTGGTCGTGAACATCTACAACCGGCTGCACGCCCGCGATGAAATCGTGACCTGCCCCAACTGCCATCGGCTCCTGTTCATCCCCGAAGAACTGCCGATCGAGGCGGCCATCATCAAGCGTGAACGCCGCGAGCCGCGAGGCAAGGACAGCGGCATCGGCGCCGTCACGACCCGGCAGGTTGATGCGATTTCGATCATGCGGTCGATCACGCCTGAAGATGCGGAACCTGCGACATCGACGGATGTCGATACGCCGGCCGAGCCCGCGGCGCCAGCGTCGCCGCCCGAGGCGGGACCAACGGCGTGAGTCAGCTTCCGCTGATTGGGTAGGGACGGCTCGCCGAGCCGTCCGCCTTCGGTGTTAACCGGGGGTTCGGGCGACATCGCCCAGCAATGGCGGTTTCGGCGAAACCGCCTACCGCCGGCTCTTCATACGATCTTTACGATTCTGCGATAAGGGCATTCCATGCGCGAACAGATCACCATCGAATTCGACGGTGGCAGTCGGGGTAACCCAGGTCCGGCGGGCGTTGGCGTGGTTCTGCGAGCCGCCGACGGAACGCCGCTGGTGACCCTCGGCCGGTTCATCGGCCGGGCCACCAACAACTCCGCCGAGTATCGGGCACTGATCCTGGGTCTGCAGAAAGCCAAGGAACTCGGGGCAACCCGACTCCTGGTCCGGGGCGACAGCGAACTCATCATCCGCCAGATGAAGGGGGAGTATCGCGTCAAGCATCCCGAGTTGCGCGAGCTGTACGAGCAGGCACAACTGCTGCTGCACGATTTCGAGCAGGCGAGTTTCGAGCATCGGCTGCGCCACCACAACTCCCTGGCCGACCGGCTGGCAAACCTGGCCATGGATCGCAAGGGTGATGTTGTCGAGGCCGACGATTCCGATCTTCCCGCCGAAGAGCCGGCCTCGTCGACGGCATGGTGCTGTGACCGATGCGGTTGCCAGATCGCGGTGCGGAAGCCTTCCGCGGTGAGCCCTCCGCGACAGAAGCCTTTTGTCTGCGTTTGTGGTGTGTCGATGCGCGCTGAGTAGTAGGGCCAGCGTCCTCGCTGGCCTTCCTGGGGCACAGAACGTCTGGTATTCCAGGCTAGCGGGACGCTGGCCCTACTTGCAGATCCGTAGCACCAATTCCGGGTGGTGCGTTGAAACGCACCCTACTGACCAAGGCACATCACGCGGCCATCTTGTGTCGTCAGAAACAAGCGTCCTTCGGCGGCGGCGAGTGAGTCCCACGCGGGCGGGGGAACCTGGGTCTCGCCAAGGATCTTGCCCGTGGCAGTGTCGACGATCGCCAGCCGGCCCGGGGAACTCACGGTGCAGAGCGATTTTCCGGCCAGCACCATCGCGGAGATCGGCTGTTTGCCGGCCGAGACATCAAACGGATTGACCGCCCACACAGCCCCGCGCGCCAGGCGCTGGCTTTGCCAGAGATCGCCGCCCTCTCTGGCCTCCTTGTAGGTCTTCCAGCCGGCAAACCACTCCGTGTCAAACTTCTCGCCACCGTCTGGATCGAAATCGCGACGGAACACATTGTGGCGATCCTGCGAGCAACTGAAGAGCGTGCTGTCGCGGAACACGGCGAGAGGCCTGACGTAGGGGCGTTCCTTTGATTGTTCAGATTCGTTGCGCGGTGCGTACGACCAGGTGCCTCGCGGGACAATCACGCTCGATGTGTCGGTGTTGATCTGCGCGAAGCCATTCTTGGCCTTGAGTGTCATCTCGCCCGTGGCCAGATCAAACAGCCAGCGCGACATGGCGACCGACTTGCCCTCCACCTGGAGGAGATCGAAATTGTCGAATTCCAGCCCCGACGAGCCGTAGAAATTCTTCTGCGGCACGGTGTGCAGGCGCGTGTGCCAGCGGACCTTGCCCGTCGAGGGCTCCACCGCGAAGACAAAGACCCCGCCGTCGGCCAGCGGATGCCGGCCGGCGGCCAGGTATGCCATATTGTTGACCACCAGCACGCTGCCCGGAACCGGCCAGGGCGACTCCAACTGGCCGTAGGCGACGATCCGCTCATCCGTCGGCGCGGCCCGCAGGCGCCACACCAGCCCGCCGTCGTCCGCCCGGAGGCAGTAAACCCAGCCGCTCTTGCAGCCGAACAGACACAAACCGCGATGGACGGTTGGGGTCGTGTCCACGCGGCCGGTGGCGGTGAAAGCCCAGCGCGTTTTGCCCGTGCTGGCATCCAGTGCGACAACCTGGTGCGCATCGGGACGTGTGACGTAGACCAAGCCATTGGCAATCGCCGGCGGGCCCACCGGGCTACGGATGTAGAAATTGTCGCGCCAGTCCTGGGCAATCGCGCCCGTGGGCCGCTCGCCGAGCGTCGCGGTCCAGAGAACCTTGGGCTCGACGGGAATCGTGCCGGACGTGCTGCCGCTGCGCTGGGCATCATGCCGATAGACCGGCCATTGGCTGGCGGTGTCTTGCGATCCGGCGATCTCCGGCGCCCGGGCGTCACCCGCTTCGGGTGCGAACGTGAGCTTGTCCCAGTCCGGAGCCGCGACAGGATGCTCCGGGGCCAGCGCCGCGTAATCGCGGAGCATCGGCCAGCAGATGCAGTGCTTGGGGAAGGTGTAGATGAGTCCGTTGGCCGGAACCACGCCGGCGTCGCGGCTGCACGCCTGCTTGGTGATCTGGCTGGCGAGTATCTTTCCGGTGCTGAGGTCGGTCAGATCCATCTCGCCCGAGAAGAGATATTTGTTGGTGGCCACGGGCGGGAAGCAGTGGACATTTGGCGCGGCCAGTGATCGCTTCATCTCGCCGCTGCGAGGGTCCAGGCCCATGACGTGCTTGGCTTCCAGCACCCAGACGAGATCGCCGATGAACATGGCCCGCGCCTGTTGCTTGTGCGCTGCGCCGGGAATGTACTCGCGGCTCCAGAGGGACTTGCCGTCGGCCGCGTCGAGCATGTGCAACACGTTGCCGGACTTCTCATCGGTGAGCGTCGAGTTTTCGCAGGCCAGCAGGCCCTTGTGGATGGTGAGCCGGCGGGATTTCGCGAGCCAGTCGTACTTCGCCTGCTCCCAGCGGGCCACACCGGTGGCAAGATCACGACAGGTCAACACGTTTTCCTGTGGCTTCTTCGGATCGCCGTGAATGTAGTAGACCCGGCCGTCCGCCACGGCGGCGCAGCGCAGGGACGGGGCGGCGTGTTTCCACGCCAGCTTGGCGGTCTGCACGTCCAGCACATGGATCGCGTCCTTGTTAATGGCGAGGACGAACTTCCCGGCCACAAGAATCTCCGTCGGCACGCCGGCATCGGGATAGGTGCGGACGAGCTTTCCCGTGCCGCTGTCCAAGGCCTTCAGCTTTTCGTCCGACCAGACCAGGAGCAGATCGGCCGTGGCGATGGGCAGAACAGAGCTGCCGACGGTCTGCCCGAACCCGCCGCGAGCGGGCGAGGGCGTCAGTTTCTCCTCCCAGAGCCGCAGACCGTTGAACGCATCGCGGGCATAGGTCCCGCCGAAGAACGCCCGGCCGCCGGCGGTGACAAAATTGCTGATTCCCTGCTGTGGCCCGGCCACCCAGCGGATTCTCCGGGGCACGCTGACTTCATCCGTTGACACCGCGTTGCCATCGGCATCGTGGCGGGGATGAGACCAGACATCCACATTGGCCGGCCAGGGCTTGCTGGCCATGCGCCATGCCGACGTTCCGGCGACGTGGACTTCCGCGAGGCCGGCCGCGGCGAAGGCGGCCGGGCGGGAAGTAAGCAGAATTCCGCCAGGCCGCAGCACACGGGCGACCTCGGAGATGGCGACGGCCGCGCGGTCGCCCAGCACGATCACGTTGACGAGGTTCTCGGTGTACGGAAGTTTTCCGTCGCGGCTGATCTGCTCGGCCGACGCCAGGCCGTAGACATCGGCGTCGCGGAGGCTCTTGCGAATGACGTCCACAGAGGCTTGATCGCCCTCGAGGACGTGTACGAGGAACCGGCCCGTGCGGGCCAGCTCGATCGGCGCCTGGCTGTCGCTGCAGCCGACCATCACGCTCAGCCCGCCCGACACGCCGAACGAGGCGTACAGTTTTTCCGGCGCGGGCACGGATTGGGCGCGGGCAGAGATGACGCTTCCCAGCAACGCGACGGTGGCCAGCAGGCCGGGCACAGAGTAACGCATGGCGATAGCCTATCCCGCCCGGCGACTGTGCTCAAGCCAGAGGGCGCGTGTCCGCCGCGTGCGCTGAAGCGGACCCTACAGTCCTCCGGCCATCATCGCATCCACCTTCTCGCGGATGATTCGCTCCGACCCCGTGACCGAGAGGACGTCGCATTCGCTGCCGAGCACAAACGCGTGGCCGGTGGCGCGCATGCGACTGTCAATCTCGCGCGTCAACTCCAGCACCTTCGACACCGGCATTTCCGTGTCGGAATAGAATTTCTTGGTTGGCAGGTTGCCGTAGAGCACGATCGACTCCGGCACGAGTTTCGCATCGTCCCAGAGCCTGCGCGAGCTGCCCAGGCTCAGCATCACGGGTTCGAGCGTGGTGAATGCCTTGAGCATCTGCTCCGTGATCTCGCCGCAACAGTGGAAGATCAGGTCCACGCCGCGCGAGTCGAGCAGCGACTTGATCCGCCGGTTGAACGAAATCGCGTAGCGGTCGAAGATATCCGAACCGGTGGCAAGCTGGTTGGGCGAGAAATAAGCCTTGTTGGCGGCCGGCTCGGCCACCAGAATCGCCTTGGCCCCTGCATCGATCTGCAGATTGATCCCGTGGAGGATGGTGGTGATGGCCAGTTCGAGCGTTTGCTCGACGGTATGGATTTCCGGATCGTCGGCCGCACTGGCACCCGAGCCAGCCATATAGACCGGCGTGATCGGATCGAGCAAGAGCTTGCTCATCAGCGAGAACGGGCCGATGCTCATGCCGATGGGCACGAGATCCGGGGCGGACGTGGCGATGCGGGCAACGGCTTGCACGTTGGCCGAGAGGCGCGGCGTGATCTTCTTCGCCAGCGACGCCTTCAATCGCGGCAGCGCGTCATCGGCTGGCGGCGCGGTGAACTGATACGTCTCGGCCTGCTCGACGGGGATTCCCAGGGCGGCCAGCAGTTCTGCCTTCTCGATCATGAGGTCCATGAGGTGGATGGCCAGCGGCGTGTGATATCGGCGGGCCGATTCGATCAGCACATCCCCCAGCCGCTCGCCGCGGAGGAGAATGGCTTCCTGATCGGGCTTCTCACGAAGCACGAGATCCGTGCCGATGGGCATTCGCAGATTCCGGCGGGCGAGATCGTGGTAATACTGTCGGCTCATGGTGCTCCGGGGAAGAAGGGTGCAAAATACCGGCGGTGCGCGTCGGGCACAAGGTGACGACAATGGCTGGGAACGAATATGTTGTGACGACATGCCGCCGCCGGTGAGGGCTCTAGCGGCGATGACGTGATCCTCCCACCCATTTGGTCGCCGTCCCGCCATCACATACAATACCCATCAGAGGTCACGCACGGATGCAACCATCACGCCGCTGGATCATCACCGAGCCCACGGACGCGGCCGCGGCACTTGCCCAGGCGCTTCGCACCAGTCCTGTTATCGCCCAGATTCTCATCAACCGCGGCATCGAGGAACCACAGCCCGCGTTTGAGTTTCTGAACCCCAACATGAAGCTGCTGCACGATCCGCGGTTGATGCCCAATCTCGATGTCGCCGCCCGGCGCATCGAGCAAGCCATCCGCGGGCAGCAGCGCATCGTCATCTACGGCGACTACGACGTCGACGGCATCACCGCCACGACCATTCTCTGGCACGCCATCCGCAAACTCGGCGGCCAGGCGGACTTCTACATCCCGCATCGCATTGATGAAGGCTACGGACTGAACTCCGAGGCCATCACCCAGATATGCGACTCCGGCGCGCAGCTCATCATCACCGTCGACTGCGGCGTGACCGCGATCGAGCAGGCCGCGATCTGCCGCACTCGCGGCGTGGACCTGATCATCTCCGACCACCACGAGTGGCGGGAATCTCACGATACGCACACGCCGATGCTGCCGGAGTGCCTGGCGATCGTTCATCCGCGTCTGCCGATGGCGGATGGTCCCTCGACATATCCGAACCCCAACATCTGCGGCGCGGGCGTGGCGTTCAAGCTGGCGTGGGGGGTCGGCCAAGTCCACAACAACGCCGATCGCGTCAGCCAGGAGTTCCGCGAATTCCTGGTCGAGGCCCTGTCGCTGGCGGCTCTGGGCACGATCGCTGATGTGGTGCCGCTGACCGGCGAAAACCGGCTGCTGGCGCATTTCGGCCTGCTGGGGCTCAAGCGAAGCAACCTCATCGGCATTCGAGCACTGATCGAGTCGGCCGGGCTTACCGGGCAGAAGCTCGACGCGTATCACGTCGGCTTCCTGCTGGCGCCACGGCTGAACGCCTGTGGCCGGATGGGCCACGCCCGCGAGGCGGTGGAGATGCTGACCGTGGCCGATTTCGCCCGAGCCAGCACGATTGCCTCCGACCTGGAAACTCAGAACCGCGCCCGCCAGGCGCTGGAAAAGAAGATCTTCGTCGAGGCCATGGAGCAGGCCACGAAGAACGGCTACGACCGCGACGATTGCCGCGGAGTGGTTCTGGCGGCCGAGGGATGGCACGCGGGCGTCATCGGCATTGTCGCCTCGCGCGTGGTCGGCAAGCTCAATCGTCCCGCGATCATGATTTCGCTGGCCGATGGGCATGGGCACGGCAGTGCCCGCTCGATCTCCGGGTTCCACCTGGCCAAGGCGCTGGATGCGTGCCGCGAGCATCTGGAAACGTGCGGCGGTCACGAGATGGCAGCCGGCCTGCGGCTGGAGTCGGCCAAGCTCGATGCGTTTCGCCAGGCATTCATGGATCACGCGGCCAGTTGCATCACCCCGGAAATGCTCGTGCCCGAACTTCGGCTCGACTGCGCGGCCGAACTACGGCAGGTCACCGAGGCACTGGTCAACGATCTCAAACGGCTGGGCCCGTTCGGCACATCCAACCGGCGGCCGTTGATATGCTGCCGCGATGTCGAACTTGCCGCGGCGCCGCGGCGCGTCGGCAAGACCGGCGACCATGTGCAACTAATGATGCGGCAGAACGGGACGACGATGAAGGGGATTGCATTCAGCAGGCCGGATCTCGCCGAATCGCTGAAGGCCGGCTCACGGATCGACGTCGCCGCCGAGCCGGGGATCAACGAATACAACGGCTATCGCAATGTGGAGTTGCAGGTGGCGGATGTGCGGGTTAGTCAGTAGTCCGTAGTCAGTGGTCCGTAGTCAGTAGTGGGTAGCCAGTCGTCGAGACGTTTGTTTGACT
This sequence comes from Phycisphaerales bacterium, assembly GCA_025361735.1. Lineage (GTDB taxonomy): Bacteria > Planctomycetota > Phycisphaerae > Tepidisphaerales > Tepidisphaeraceae > JANYKD01. The sequence continues at coordinate 1,509 of JANYKD010000015.1, read as the reverse complement.
GGGAACCTTTGAACTCTTCAACCCTCAAACCTTTGAACCGTACGCCGGTTACCACTGATCACACGGTGGGTACACCAGACCCTCGCACGATTGGGTCAGTTTCTCGGAGGGGAACCAGACAACGTGGTAGTCGGAATAAAGGACCGACATGCCACGCGAGTTGATGAAGTTGTTGATGGGCACAGCGCCGTGCTGGCCATCGGTCTGAGGAACCACGGTCGGCCGGCCGTCGTGATTGGAAGAGTGATTGCCGGCGCCGGTTAACTGCAGCAGCACGGCACCCGTTGCCAGTTCGATGACCGTGTCGGTCGCCAGGATCTTCATCGCCTTCTCATGCACCGAATACTTGAACGAGGCGGCACGCACATCGAACTCATCCTGCGGCGGAAAGCGGCCGGCCCAGTAGGCGTAATCCATATACGCCGTGCCGCTGGCATTGATGCCCATGGAGTCATACCACTCGCTGGTCCCGCCCGAGGCCCAGCCTTCCGGGCAGGCAAGATTTCGCCGGCTGAAGTCGCCCTGTCTCGACAACACCATGAGCCCCGTCGTGCGTGATGCCATGAGCATCATGCCGGCCGGTGCTTTGGATTTTGCCGGGGTGATAATGACTGAAGGCGGGAGTTCGTCGTGGTCGTGGACGTACACGTTTACTGCCATCCCAACCTGCCGCAGGTTGTTCAGGCACACGGTGCGGTTGGCCTGGTCGCGGGCTTTGTTAATACTTGGCAACAAAATGGCTATGAGGATCGCCACAATGGCAATCACCACGAGCAGCTCCACGAGACTGAAAGCGCGGCGACACATGCTACCACCAGACTTCTTTCAGACGGCCAGACGTGACGTTCGAGATGTCGAACTCTCTAATTAATACTATCGTGTCCTGAACGTTTTTCAATCAATTAATATGCGGCGCGACAGCCGGATCGAGCGCCTACGCCGCCGACGGCTCGATCCGCCCGGCCAATTCGCGCAGGTAAGCAAACGAATATATCCCGGACGAATGCCCGTCTGTCCAGGCAAGCTGTATCGCGTAACTGCCTACCATTTCAGCAGATGCAATCGTCACCGGCTTGGAATGATCCCCCGTCAGGATGGGCAGAAGGATCTTCTTCTTTGGCTCTGCCTCCCGCTTGGTGCGGCACTCGGCGCAGGGGCAGTTCTTGCGCAACACGGCCAGGGAATACGTGGTAACGGCGCCGTCGGCCCAGGTGATCTGGAGTTTCTCATCGCGTTTGAGGTCGATCTTGGTGGGGCTCATGCGAGTTTCTCACGCAATCGCTGCTGCACGATCGCGGGGTTCAGGCCCTTGCTGCTCTTCATGATCATGCCGACCAGCGAGCCCAGTGCCTGCTGTTTGCCGGCCTTGTAGTCCTGCATCGACTTGGGGTTCTGAACGATCAGCGCGTCGATGGCCGCGTCGATCAGGCCGGTATCGTTCGACTGGATCAGCCCCAGCGCCTTGGCCGCTTCCTCGGCCGGAGTATCCTGCTCCGCCAGACGAGAAAT
>JANYKD010000544.1 GCA_025361735.1 Phycisphaerales bacterium | reverse complement strand
GCGGCGATGGCAATCGAGGAATACGATCCTACAAATATGCCCGCCAGAAGGGCAAAAGTAAAGCCATGAATGCCGGGACCGCCAAAAAGATACATGACCAGGACCGTCAAAAGGGTCAATCCAGTGGTCAGCAGGGTTCGGGAAAGGGTCTGATTGATCGAGTCGTTAATGATCTGTCTGGATATGTACCCGTACTTTCCCCTGTTTTCGCGGATACGGTCGAAGACGATGATGGTGTCCGCGACGGAGTAGCCCATGACCGTGAGCACGGCGGCCACCAGGGTCAGGTTTACGCGGAGGGGCTCGATCAGGAACCAGTCCCGGAGAATGCTGACAGACAGATACTGCGACAGCCCAATGAAACCGATGGTGATCAGCATGTCATGGAAGAGCGCGATGACGGTGGCGGTGCCGAACTTTACGTTGGCAAAGCGGACCCACAGATACACTCCGATGACCACGATTGAGATCGCCACCGCGATCGAGGCGTCGAACTTCATGGCGTCGGCGACCTGGGCATCAAAGCGCGTCACGCGGCGGAGTTCGGCATCGCGTCCGAGTGATTCGTTGACCAGTTTCCAGATCTTCTCGGCCAGATCGCTCTTCCAGCGATCGGGATCCTTGGCGAAGTCGGCGCGGGTGGTGGCGTCGGGATTGGGATCGTGCGCCAGCACGATGGCGGCGCTGCTGGGCTCGGTGGCTTTGGCGCCACTGCCGACGACTTCGAATGTCGCGGTGATACCCAGTTCATCCTTGCCGCGATTGAGGCGCTCGCGGAGGTTCTCCTCGCTGAGCGGCGGGTTGATGTTCCGCAGGACGACCACGACGCCGCCCTTGTGGCGGGCGATGCGGCGGGCCTGTTTCTGCATGTCCAGCCCCTCGACGGCCGGCAGCTTCGCGGCCGTGATCGGCAGAACCACCTTGTCCAATACGGCGTCAATCCTGGTTTCGCTAGACAGATCGAAGGTCGATTTCGGCTCGATCTTGAGAACATCCTGGAGCGCCTGCATGACCAGCGATCGCACCTTTTTGCTGTCGGCGTTGGGCGAGACGATCTCGAAATTCGTGCCCTGGTTGCCCACTGCTTGCACCGTCGCAAACAGATCCGTCTTGTACTCCTTGGCCTCCAGGCGGTCGCGGACATCCTGCTGGACGAAAGGATGGCCGGCCTTCTTGGCCGCCAGTTCCATCTTTGGTTTGTCCAGTTCGACCTCCACCGAGGTTCCGGAGACGAACTCGATATCCCACATTTCCCGGCCCTTGTGGACGAAGGCGATCAGGCCGACCGTGATGATGCAGATGGAGGCGACGTAGAACATCCATGCCTTGCTCATCCAGTCCACGTTGGGGTGGAGCGCCTTGGCCCACCAGGGTATGGAGCGGGGCAGGCTGCCCAGATCCTTCATGCCGAACTCTTCGATGCAGAGGTCGAAGATGGCTCGGGTGACGAAGAGGGCGGTGAACATCGAGCAGCCAATGCCGATGGCGAGGATCAGGCCGAATCCCTTGACTTCCTCGGAGCCGAAAATGTAGAGCACGAGGGAGGTGGCGACGGTGGTGACGTTGGAGTCGATGATGGCCGAGAACGCCCGGTCATAGGCATTGTGCAGGGCCAGTCGCAGCGACAGGCCGCGTGCCTGTTCTTCGCGCAGGCGTTCGTAGATGAGCACGTTGGCGTCGACGGACATGCCCACGGTGAGCACGAAGGCCGCGATGCCGGGCAGCGTGAAGGTGGCGTTGAACATCGCCAGGATGCCCAGGATCAGGATCAGGTTCATGACCACGGCGATGGAGGCGACCACGCCGGAGAAGTGGTAGTAGACCATCATGAACGCGATCACGACCAGCACGCCGATGAGGCATGCGCTGAGGCCCGCCCGGAGGTTGTCTTCACCGAGTTGGGGGCCGACGGTACGCTCGCGGATCGGCTCCTCGTCGAGCTTGGCGCTGAGCGAGCCGGCGTTGAGCGTGTTCACCATGTACTGGATTTCGACGTCAGAGAAGTTGCCGGTGATGATGCCGCTGTTCTCGATGCGGCTGTTGAGGCGCGGCGCGGAGATGATGCGGTCATCGAGGGCGATGGCCAGCATCTTGCCGATGTTGCCGCCCGAGAGGTCGCCGAAGTACATGCCGCCCTGCGGGTCGAACTCGAAGCCGACGGCCGGCTCGTTGTTCTTGCTGTCGAAGGTGCGGTAGGCCTGCTTGAGGCCCCAGGTCTTGGTCTTGGCGTCGTGGACCATGGACTGGTCGGGGGTAACCGAGGCCAGCGTCCACTGCTTGCCGCCGTAGGCGACCATGGAGTGGTGGAAGTCCTCGGGCTTGTCGATTTCGAACCAGCGAGAGACGTCATCCTTCTTGGGCATCGGGCCTTCGGTCTTGAGTCGCTCGGTCATGCGGGCGATTTCGGCGGAGTCCTCGACGAGAATGTGGAAGGTGAGCACGCCCGAACCGCGGAGCATGCGTTTGAGTTCCTCGGTGTCCGAGACGCTGCGGCGCATCTTGGCATACTCGTCGTATGCCGTGACGTAGTCGTTGATGGCCTTGAGGCGGGCGGGGAAATCTGCCTGGGCGCGGAAAGGCGCGAGTTTCTCGTTGCGTTCCTTGAGCTTGTCGGCCGCGCCTTTGGTGTTTCCGGCGGCGTCGGCCTTGTCCATCGCATCCTGGAAAAGATCCAGCTCGCCCTTGAGGCGGTCGGAAGCGACGTTGGTTTCCTCGATCTGCCCTTCGACCGTGGTGATTTCCCTGGCGGCTTCCGCTTTCTTGATCGGGTCGTCAGCCTTGGTGGCGGCGGCCAGCTTCTGGCGGGCGGCGGAGAACTGCGCGAACAGCTCCTTGCGGCGCTTGGATCCCATATCGAGGTCGCCCAGGACCCTGTCACGCTGGGCGGCGTCTGTGGTGTCCAGGGCGGCCTGAACTTCCTCGGGATAGACGTTGGTCTCGTCGACGTTCTTCTGTGCCTCGGCCAGTGCCTTGCGCTTGTCGGCGGCTTTGTCGGCATCGGCGGACAGGGGCATCTGGATTTCGAGCTGGGTGGCGCCCAGCGGCCGCCAGATGAGGTTTTTCACGCCATGCGGGTCGACGCGGCGTTTGAGCGAATTGGCGACGACCTGGGCCAGGTCCTTATCGGGCGCAGCGCCGGGTTGCGGTGTGATCTGGTACACCAGGCTGGAACCGCCCTTGATGTCGATGCCCGGTTTGAGGTTGGGCTTGAGGTCCAGCCGCCACCATCCTGGGAAGATCGCCCAGAGGCCACCGAAGAGGACCATGAGAATCAGTGTGAATCGTTGGGGAAGGTTCTTGCCTTGCTGCATGTTGCGTCCTGACTGTCGGGTCTCGAAACTGAAATCGCGGGGGCGGTTTCAGAGCACAGACCTCAAGTTTCAGATTCCGAATTTGAGATCTCGAATTTGAAATCTCCGCGGCCTACTCGGCCTTGTCTTTGTCGCGGCTCACGACCGCGTGAATGGCCGAGCGCACGAAGCGCATCTTGACGTTGTTGGTCTCGTCGACCTTGACGACCACCTCGTCGTCGCGGACCTCGACCACCGTGCCGAGGATTCCGCCGATGGTGCGGATGCGATCGTTCTTCTTCATGTTGGTCAGCATGTTGTCGCGTTCTTTTTCCTTGCCACGCTTGGACTTCATCATCAGGAAATAGAACACCACCACGCCAATCATCAGCACCGGGAGCGGGCCGCTGTTGAAGAGTGCCGCATACCAGGGAATGGGCTGCGACGTCGGCGCTGACGTTTGCGCCAGTAGAAAAATTGTCGTCGAAATCAAGATCGGCTCCTTTGTCTTTCAGTTGTAAACGCACACGGGCGCGCGGCCCGCGGGAAGGCTCGAAGCTCCGGCCGACAACGGCCGGGGCTCATTGTTCCGCGACAATCTCCTCGTCGACGCTGGGTCCCAGCAGGCAACGCGGATCCGTCCGGCAGAACTCGTCGAACCTTCCCTCGCCAATGGCCCGGCGGATATCCGCCATCAGGCTTTGGTAGAACCGCACATTATGCACGGAAACGAGGATTGGGCCAAGCATCTCGCCGGCCAAAAAATAATGCCTGATCGCGCCCCGCGAAAAATGCCGGCAGGCGTGGCAGTCGCAACCGGCCTCCAGGGGACCCCGATCACGCGTGAATTTGCTGTTGCGCAGCCGCAGCGGACCGGCCGCCGTGAAGGCGTAGGCGTTGCGGCCATTGCGGGTGGGCATGACGCAGTCGAACATGTCGATCCCCTCGCGCACGGCCGCCACGATGTCCCGCGGAAACCCCACGCCCATCAGATACCTGGGCTTGTTTTCCGGCAGCAGAGGGGTGGTGTAGGCCAGCACGCGCAACATTTGCTCGAAACCCTCGCCCACGGCCAGGCCACCCACGGCATAGCCCGGCAGGTCCAGGGCGATAAGTTCTTTAGCGCATGCCTCGCGCAGATCCAGGAAGGTCCCACCCTGCACGATTCCAAAAAGCCCCTGATTATCGGACCTCTGGTGAGCCTCGCGGCATTCTCTGGCCCAACGCAGGGTTCGAGCCAGAGCCTGCTCATGCACGTCCCGGGGTGCATCGCCCGGCGGGCACTGGTCAAACGCCATGATGATGTCGGCACCCAGGGCGTTCTGCACGGCGATCGACCGCGCCGGCGTCAGGTTCACCGTCGCGCCGTCGATGTGGGATTTAAACACCACGCCATTCTCGCTGATCTTGTTGATATCCGACAGGGAGAAGACCTGAAAACCTCCCGAATCTGTCAGAATAGGTCCATTCCACGACATGAAGGCGTGTAAATCTCCTAGATCCGACACAACCTGCTCGCCCGGCCGCAGCATGAGATGATAGGTGTTGGCGAGGATGCACTGGGTTCCGGTTTCCTGGATCAGTTGAGGCACGACTCCTTTGATGGTTCCCTGTGTGCCGACGGGCATGAAGGCCGGCGTGTCGAAGTGCCCGTGCAGCGTCTGGACGCGCCCCAGCCGCGCCCGCGTCGTGGCGTCGTTGGCGATCTTTTCGTATACCACGGGTCCGGACATGCGGGAGCAATATAGCGGGGAGGTAGCGCGAGGGCCAACGGCGGCGATCTGACCTGACGTCTCGTTTCGTTGACGGGTCGGCCGACCTCGGCGAGGCCAGCGTCCCCGTGGCCATGCTTTAGGCAATTGCTATCTCGGCTGCTGCCAGTCGGGCGGTGGAGGTGGCGGATATTGCCCCTGTGGCTGTTGCTGTTGCGGATACTGCGCTGGCGGGTATTGCGGCTGGGGGTAGGGCTGTTGGGGATACTGCGCCTGTGGGTAGGGTTGTTGCGGATATTGGCCCTGCGGATATTGTTGCGGCGGATACGGCTGCTGAGGATACTGTCCCTGCGGGTACTGCCCTGGCATCGGCTGCACCGGGAAACCGCCGGTGGGGGCGTATGGGTTATAAGGGGCAAGCGAAGAAACGGAGTTGGCGATCAGAAATGCAATGGTCGCTCCAAGGGCTGCTCCGCCAAGAGCGGCGGCGTAGGCGCTACCGCCGACGTCGCCCGCCATCATGATGCCGACGACGCCCCCGGCGAACTCGCCGCCGAACCACAACAGCACAAACAGCGTCACGTATCCGCCGGCGCTGCGGGCTTTGGCACGCATCATTTTCGCGATCTTCTTGGAGAGAAAGACGATTAGAAAGATTTCAAGCATGCGTCGGTCCTTTCGCCGAAAATGCACCGCGCGACCACTGGTGTCCCTCGGCCCGCTTGACAGATAAGCCTACCGTTGGGCACCGATTTCGCAACCGATGGCTCCAGTTTTGCCGGTGGGGACTGGCAGATCAAGTGGAATCCCCTCAGGACTCGAAAACCAGCGGCCGCAGCACCGTGCAGCGGATGCCGGCCATGGCGTCGGAAAGCTGCTGGTATTGGCGGCCATCCTTGAACAGGCCGATGATGGCGCCGCCGGAGCCGGCGAATTTGGCGCTGGCGCCGGTTTCGCGGGCGAGTTCCACCATCCGCAGATTCTCGGGCGCGATGGGCATGATTGTTCGTCGCAGATCGAAGTTGAAGTTCATCACCTGCCCGAGTGTGTCCCAATCGCCATCGAGCAGGGCGGTTTTGGCCTGGTCGGTGATCTCGCGGTATTTCTGCATGGCCGCCAGCACCGCAGGGTCGCCGCGGTTGAACAACTCGCGCAGGTTGCGGTGGGCGATGTCGGAGATTTCAGCCCGCTCGGGATCGTACGCCACGTACAGCGGCGGCATTTTTTCGGGCCGGAGTTCCTCGTAGATGCCGTAGCCATGTTGTTCGAGATGGCTCCGCTCGAAGTCCATGTAGACGATGCCTTCGTAGGTCTGGATGACGCGGTCCTGGAGGCCGGCGCTGATGTTCAGCTCCTCTTTCTCGACGCTTAGGATGATGGACGGCAGCAGGTGCTTGGGAATGGTGACGCCATAGAACTGCATCAGCACGCGCATGGTCGCGGTGACAATGGCGCTGGAACCGGACAGGCCGACGAGCCGTGGGATGTCGGTGTCGAAAGCGATGGTGAAGGCATGGTCGTCGAGGCGGATCTCGTGTTTGCGGCAGTAGTCGTGAAATTTCTTGACGGTGGCTTTGATGAGCCGCATGCCGCCGTAGTACCCGTGGAGCCGCACATCGCGGAGGAAGGCCGAGATCGAGTCGAAACGGGCGAAATCGCCGTCGCCAGGCACAATTTCAAAGTGCGGGCTTTCCCAGAGTGTGACCGTGGCACGGAAGTTACGAACCAGGCAGGAGATCGTCTTGCCGAAATAGCCGTCCGATGGATTGCCCACCAGTCCGGCCCGAGCGTGTGCGTGCGCTGTGATAATCATGGTGTCGTGCGCCAACGATAACGGGAGCGCGGGCGGGTTGCCAGCGGCGGGCGTTCAAGTTTGGAGTGATGCTTTCGTGCGTCTTGCCGCAGACACAGCGCAAGATGCGCGAAAGTGTGAACTCCGAACGGGCTAATCCGCCTTGTCCACGATCACGCAATCCAGGCCGAAGAACGACTTGCTGTTCTTCGATTGTGGATTGGCTCCGACAACCTCGACGCGAAGCACAAAGGCGCTGTCCTTGGGTTCGAAGACGCCAAGTTCAACGGGCCCGGAGGTCACGACCTTTGCCGAGAACGAGTCGAATTCCTTTGCTGGTTGACCGTTCACGGTAAGGCGCAGGGTGCCGTAGTCCCAACTCTTGGTCGCATACAACGTCAGTTTCCGGCGGCCAGCTCCGGCGGCCGGGATCTTCAGCTCGATGAAATCCCCGGCTTTGCGGCCTTTGACCCAAAGCTGTTTCCCGTCGCTCCAGCGGCCTTCAGGCAACACGCTGATGTCCTGCGGTTCCATGGACAAGCCCTCGGACTTGCCCACGACCTCGGCCGTTTCGCATTCGACCGCCCCCGGGATCTTGGCGCTGCGGGCCTTCATGGGGTTGTCGGCGATGGGCATGGCCGCTTCTTGCGGTTGCGGGGTGCGGTTGCAGGTGGCGCCGGGGAGACCGTACCAGTATGTTGTCGCCGCGTAGTCCACCTTCGTGTCCACCCAGTGCCACACTTCCATGTCGAAGCGCAGGTTCTTCTCGAAACTCACCGCGTCCAACGAGCGGACGCGGCTGATGAAGGTGTGGCCCGCATTGCCGGGCCCGTCGCAACGGGTCTGGTTGGCGAACGGACCCTGGAACAGGTGCGTGCTGCACCAGGCGTAGCAGTAATAATCCTCGGTGCCGGTGCCGAAATGGGACGGGAATGTTTCGCCGTCGATGAAGATGTGCTCATCGCCCTCGCCCCACCAGCCGGAGACGGGGTTGAAGACTGCGAGGTTGTCGCCGAGATAGAGGCCTTTGCCGGTGATGCTGATATAGTTCCAGTCGGACATCGGGCGGGTGGCCATCGCGTGCTGGCTGCGCCAGTTGGCGTGGAAGTACATGGAGCGGGCGTCCCAGTTCCAGGGCTTCCTCGCGGCATGCAGTTGCACCGACATGGCCGCCTTGCCGACGTTCTCAATCGTGATTTTCGCGGACTTCTCGTAGGGCATGACCCAGGCGCAGGTCATCGTTCCGTCGGTCTTCTTAACCGAGCGCCACCAGCCCGCATGTTCATTGAGACCGATGCCCGATCCGAAGAAATCGCCGGCCGGTGCCCAGACGCATTCCTCGCCGTCGAAATTGATCCGCACGATTGCCGTGCGCAGGGCGTATTCCAGTCCTGCGGGATCGGCCGTGCTCACCTTCATGGTAATCTGGTGTATCGCTTCCGATCCGCTTGCCGTCTCCAGCGACAGGGTTGCTCCGGCGGCCAGTTCCTTCCCGCTGACCGGCAAATTACCCGCGGCCGGCGGGGTCGCCAGTGTCTGATTCACCTTGTCGACCAGGCTCTTCGCCGCCTTCAGGTCGTCCATCGTAAACGTCTTGACGTTGGTTCCTGGCGGGTAGGTACGGTACTCGATGTTGTAGTAGCGGCTTTTGGCCGGCGCCAGCGGGTTTCTCGGGTCGTCCTCGCTGTAGGTCACCTTGCAGTGCTTCGCATACGGAATGGGCAGATAGAGGTTCATGCCGCCCTGGGTCTTGCTGACCGGTGCGTTGAAGATGGCCAGCGGCTTCTCGACCAGGGCGTTGCCGATGAGCAGATCGCCCGACTTGCCTTCGATGGTGGGTTTTTCCTGGCCGTCGAAATAGAACCGCAGTGTTCCGCCGATATGGGCGGCCGTGTTCCAGAAACGCACGATGGCACCGGGGCCGTCGGTGTCGAGCATGATCCACTCGCGGCGGCCGTCGCGGTCTTCGTGGCCGTAGAACTGGCTGGTGTCGTTGTTGGCGTACCAGCCCTTGGGATCATCGGGCGCCTTGGACGCCCGGTCATAGCTGCTTGCCTGTTTCGCCGTGAACGACGGCTCCGGCCAGCGCGCCACCGCGTCGCGGTCGATCATGTCGTTGAGCAATGACTCGAGCGTGATGGGTTTGGATTGACCGAAGCTGATTTGGGCCAACGTGGCAATGAAGAGAGAAACGAGCACTACAGCGCGGTGCATGGAAACCTCCTTCGCAGATCAACTTTCTCCGTCTAACCCGGATTTCAAATCTCAAATTCCAGATTCCGTTCGTCCATCTATCCATCAATGCCCGTCGCCGCACTCACACGTTCCCGCGGCGCCTTCGACCGGTTTTGCCACGCCAGGCCCAGGCAAACTCGGCGGCGTGTTGGCCGGGTCATCGTGGTAACCGGTGCGCTCGCGGCAGTTCAGGTTCACGTAGTCGCCGTCGATGAACGTCTGCCCCGAGGTCTTCATCCGCATCTCTCCGGCCCCGCTTACCTCAATATCCCCGGCCGCCTGAATCTTCACCCCGTCCGCGGCCTTCACCTCAAACGACCGGCAGTTCACGGCCACCGTGTCCGTCGAGTCGATCTCGAGGCGAGCCCCGCGCAATTGCAGCACCGGACCCTGCGGCGTCAGGGCGATGCGGACCTCCATTTCACCGCCGGCCGAGCGAATCTCGATTTCCTCGCGCCCATCGGCCGCGCGGACGCTGATGGTGCGTCCTGACGGAAGCTGCCTTAACATCGACGTTTCGTCCTGACGGGAGATTTCCGGGAGATTCGACATAAATTCCACTTGCGAGCAGTGTACGCCATCGCCGCCGGTTTCGACAACTGTGGAGGTGTAAATCCGGCTTTTCCCGCATAGAATCACGGCCATGAAATACCGTCCGCTGGGCAATACCGGTTTCAACGTCTCGACGATTTCCTTCGGCGCCTGGGCCATTGGCGGGGCATGGGGCGAGGTTGACGACGCCGACTCGCTGGCCGCGCTGAACAAGGCCATTGACCTGGGCGTGAATTTCATCGACACGGCGGATGTGTACGGCGATGGCCGGTCGGAGCGGCTCATCGGCAAGCTTCGCAAGGATCGGCCGCGCGACACGGTCATCGTGGCGACCAAAGCCGGCCGGCGGCTGCCCAAACAGACGCCGCAAGGGTACAGCCGGGAGAATCTCAATCAGTGGGTGGACCGTTCACGTCAGAACCTGCAAATGGACACGCTCGATTTGCTTCAACTTCACTGCCCGCCGGCGGAGGTGTATGACACGTCGGAGGTCTTTGGCCTGCTCGACGACATGGTGAAGGCCGGCAAGGTGCGACATTACGGCATTTCCGTCGAGACGGTCGACGAGGCTCTGCGCGGCATCCGCCATCCCGGCGTGCAGACGGTGCAGATCATCTTCAACATGTTCCGGCTCAAACCGGCCGAACTGTTCTTCGCGGCCGCCGCGGCCCGCAAGGTGGGGATACTCGCCCGCGTACCGCTGGCATCGGGCCTGCTCACCGGCAAATTCTCGGCCGCTTCCAGTTTTGCCGCCAGCGATCACCGGCAGTTCAATCGTAATGGCGAGGCGTTCAACAAAGGCGAGACGTTCTCGGGCGTGCCGTACGACCTGGGTCTGAAACTGGTCGAGGATCTCAAGCGGCTTTGTCCGGCGGGCATGACGCTGACGCAGTTTGCGTTGCGGTGGATTCTCATGTTCGACGCCGTGACGTGTGCCATTCCCGGGGCAAAGAACGCCCGACAGGCGCAGGACAACATGTCGGCGGCGGAACTGCCGGCGATTCCCGGGGCGACGATGGTGGCCGTGAAGAAGCTGTATGACGAGTACTTGCGGGCGATCATTCAGCCGCAGTGGTAGGCCGCACGGTTGTGTCTATATCGTGCTTGTTGCGGCTCAAGTGGGGCCAGTGAGGACACTGGTTCTACTTTGACTGCGGGCCGATGATTGGCCGTTCCAGCACCACCGTGCCCCAGTCCTCGATGTAGATCGACGCGCTGACCCCCGACCGTTTACCGGCGATTTGCCAGCCTGGTTGGAGGTATGCACGATCGGCGAGCCGGTCGATTGGATCGGCGGTCTGTCCCGCCGCTGTCGTGAGTACTGCCTCTTCCGGTCTTGCCACGCCAGTGCGCGAAACGAAGGCGATTTTCAATTCAGGTCGCATGTTGAGCTCGTAGAACCGGGGAAGCCCGGCGGAATCGCACACGAGCGTCACGCCCATGAGCTGCCAGTGAGGCCCTTGGAACAGAGGCAGTGTGCAGCCCGCAAACGGCACCGTGGCCGGTCCGGGATTGGACGCTGCCAACCAGATCCACCGGTCGGTCTGGCCGGCCCCGCTTCGCACCAGCACCGTCGCCGTCTTTCGCAACACCACCGGGTGGTCGGTCGCCCAGACGCGGACGGCCACGGTGGCGCAGGCTGACACGACGATGATCGCCATCGCCGCCCAGCGCTGTGGCAGCAGCGTGGTACCCAGGGCCAACACGATGAATACCGCGCCATAGAGCAACACGCGCCGGCGGAACGGCGCGGGCCAGTCGGCTTCCCAGCCGGACACGGGCGCCAATGCGGGCTGGTTCTCACCCGCCATCACCGGCCCCAGCGGATCGGCTCGCAGCACCCAGCATGCACCGCTCAGTGTCCACGGCCACCGTCCGGCGGGCTTATCCGCTGACCTGACGGCCAGGGTGATTCCCGCCGCAATAAGCTCGCCCACGCGCGCCTCGCCAAGCGTGTCTCCGTCGACCACGAGCGCATCCAGGGTGTTCCACGCCGCCGCCGCGCCGGCCATCGCTGTGGCGGCCGGCAACTTCAGCGGAATGATCGACGCACCGGGAAACAGCGACCGGGCAAACGGTACATCGGGCGACCCGACGAATCCGACGAGCCTCTGGTCATCACCGAGAGTCCGCAGTTCCGTATCCGCGAACCCGCCGTCGCCGTTTTCCAGCCGATAGCGGATCTGGCGGTTCGTTCCCATCAACAGCAGGGGTACGATCAGATCGTGCTGTCCCGCAGAGAGCATCACCTGCGTTGCGATTCCGTTGTCCGGACGAATGACGAATTGCCCGTAGGCTGCGGTGCGCACGCGCAGGGGCATGAATTTGCCCGGCCGGTAGTACCCTTCCAATGGCGACGAAACCTGCACCTGGGCGGCCGATGCGATAGACCAGAGGAGGAGGCAGATTACGCCAATCAGTCGGGCGGGAGCGCCCGCGGGGAAGCCGGGTGCCACGGCTTGTCTACTGCAAGCCGTGTTT
>JANYKD010000538.1 GCA_025361735.1 Phycisphaerales bacterium | reverse complement strand
CGCAGACCGCTCTCGGCTGACACCCACACGTACTCCTCCCCCAAGGCCGGGGGGAGCGAGGCCATGAAGCCCCTATGGGACGAGCGGTATCAACCAGCAGATGCAGAAATCGTGAAGAAAAAGGCCCGGCAAATGTCGGGGCCACGCGGTTACCGGGACTGCGAACTCGCCGACATCGAGCAGGAGTCGGCCATGCAGGTGTTTCAGCAGATCCACCGCCAGCGCCCGGAGCGCGGGTCGCGCGCGGGCTTCGTCGGCAAGGTTGCCAAGAACGCACTGCTGAACCTGATCGAGAAGCGGTCTGCGAAGAAACGCGACGACCGCCGGAACATCGAATACGGCGACGGCCCGGAGGGAACGCTCATCGACGGAGAGATGACGCCGGAACAGATCGATCTGGAACTCGACCTCGAGGATGTGAAAAACCGGATGCCGCCCGACCTGCGGCAGGTTTTGGAATTGCGCATGGCCGGTCACAGCGATAGGGAATTGGAAGACCTGCTCAGTCTGACGCGCGGCCAGGTTCGGAGCTTGAGTCAGCGTTTGGAGCAGTTCGGGGCGGAAACGGGTTTGGACCCACGGGATGAAGATTGAACAGCCATTTCGCAAGCCATTCCGGTCTATGAGTAGAGAGAACCTTATGCGCCACAGGAGGCCGTCAATGGACCGCTCGACCGTCAAGTTTGCGTTCAACGATTCCGTGTCGATGCCGGAGGTGGAGGCGACGCTGCGGCTCGCCCTTTTGGCGGTTGAAAGCCTGCATGGAGAGGACCGGCTGCGTCTGGAGACACGGACGAAGGTTGATCGCGCCCGACACGCGTGCCTCGTCGATACGACCACGGAGGTTGGGCGAACCCTGGCCGCGATCTTTGGCGGCTATGTGCGGCGCGAGTTCGGCGAGGAGGCCATTGGCATCTTTTTGGCGATGACCGGGACGTGCGATCCTGCCGGGAGTGTCGCATGACGCCACTGGAAGCGGCAGTCTCATATTGTCGGCGCGCATGGTCACCCGTGCCCATCCCGTTCCGCAGTAAGAACCCCGGATTCAACGGGTGGGAGCAGACGCGCCTCAAGGAAAGCGATGTACCCGCCCATTTCAACGGCCAGCCGCAGAATATTGGCATTCTCCTCGGCGAACCGTCCGGTTGGCTGGTCGATGTGGACCTGGATCATGCCCGATGCGTCGCGCTCGCGGACCAGTTCCTGCCGCCGACGCCAGCCGTGTTCGGGCGACCGGGCAAGCCCCGTTCGCATCGCATTTTCCGGGTCAGTGCGCCTGTCGCCACGAAAAAGCATAAGAGCAAGTCGGCCGGGATGCTGGTCGAACTGCGTTCCACCGGCATGCAGACGGTGTTCCCGCCCAGCACGCACGAGATCGGCGAGCCGATCACCTGGGAAACCGATGGCGCGGAACCGGCGGTGGTGGAACCCGCCGAATTACTGGCTGCCGTCGAGCGGCTGGCCAACACGGTGAGGGTCGAGATCGGGGAGAAGGTCGCGCCCAAGCCTCCAAGAGCGCCGAAACAAACGGCGTCACGCCCGCCGACGAGCAAGGCAAAAGGTAGTGGCGGCAGTAGCGCATGCGTGGCTGCCATGCTGCACATGAAACTGGAGGATCACAACGATGGTTCGGGGCGTCTCTTTGCGGCCGCGTGCCGTGTGGTCGAACATGATCTTTCGGACGCCGATGGCCTGGCGGCGATCCGCGAGTATGCGCGGCAGAGACCCTTCCCCATCGAATGGACCGACCAGCAGATTCTCGACCGCATCCGCGACGCCGAGAAGAAGACCCAGCGCGGCGTGATACGGCGCGTGCCCGCGGGCGGCAGCAAGCCCACCATCCTGATCGACACCGACGAGCATCGCGTGGCTACCGATACCGTGGCGGCGCTGACGGCCGACCCGGACCTCTATCAGCGCGGCGGCATGCTCGTCCGCGTTCTGCGCGACCAACAACCCGAGGACGGGATCATCCGCGCCAACGGTTCGGCGACGATTGCGGCCCTGCCGCAGGCATGTCTGCGGGAGCGGATGACGAAGTTTGCCGTATTCAGCAAGTATGTCCGGCAGGGGGACACGGTTGTGGAGGTCGCGGCACATCCGACGACCTGGCTTGTCGCCGCCGTGGACGCCCGGGGCCAATGGCCGGGAATCCGGCATTTGATGGCGGTCTCGGACTCGCCCATCATCCGCCCCGATGGGTCGATCTGGCAGACGCCCGGCTACGACGCGACCACCGGCGTGCTGTACGAACCCTCCGAACAGTTCCCCACGATCCCCGATGTCCTGGATGCGGATGATGCCTGGGCTGCCGTATCAACCTTGCTGGAGGTGGTAGGCGACTTCCGCTTTGAAAGCGAAGACCACCGCGCCGCATGGCTGGCGGCGTTACTGACACCCTTGGCGAGGTTCGCCTTCCTTGGACCCTCACCCTTATTCCTCATCGACGCCAACGTGCGCGGCGCGGGTAAAGGCCTGCTGGTCCAGGTGATCGCATGGATCGTGCTGGGGCGGGAGATGCCGGTCTTCAGCTACGCCCACGAATCCGAGGAGATGCGCAAGAAAATCACGTCCATCGCCATCGCCGG
>JANYKD010000507.1 GCA_025361735.1 Phycisphaerales bacterium | reverse complement strand
TCCAAGTCCTACGTCTCCGTGGAAGCCAAACGTGGCTCGCTGACGACGCTCAATATGGCAAACACCGTCGCAACCCGCGCCACCGGCGTGGATGCGGTCGCCACGATCAACGGTGCCCTGACTGTCGCCGACGGACTGCACATCATGCTCAACACGGCCACGCTGGATCTCGAGCTGACGCTCAAGAACACCGTCGGCACGACAGCGACCACATTCAATGTCACGGGTGGCGGCGCCAAATTCCAGCTTGGCCCGCAGGTGAATTCCGCGCAACAGATTTCGCTTGGAGTTCAGTCCGTGGCCGGCACCAGTCTCGGCGACAGCGATGTCGGGTTCCTTTCGGACATCGTTTCCGGCGGGCCGGCATCCCTTCGCAACGGCAGCATGACCTCCGCCTCGAAGATCATCGAGCGGTCCATCAACCAGGTTTCCGTGCTCCGCGGGCGATTGGGCGCCTTTGAGAAGAACACGCTGGAGACGAATGTTAACAGTCTGCAGATGGCGCTGGAAAACGTCACCCAGTCAGAGAGCAACATCCGCGATGCGGACTTCGCCGCGGAAACGTCCAACCTGACCCGGGCGCAGATTCTGACCCAGGCCGGCACTTCCGTGCTGGCGACGGCGAACTCCACGCCGCAATCCGTACTAAAGCTGCTCGGCGGCTGATCGGGGGAGCCCATGAAAACCAACAATCGCGGATGACGAGCAATACGTCGTCCGCGTTTTTGTTTGCAGGGGCAAAGGCGAAGGCAAAGGCAAAGGCAAAGTAAGCCCAACTGTCACACTTACCCCATCATAGCGGCAAACCGCTCCGCCTGGCGGCGGGCTTGCCAGTCGCAGATGTCGGCCAGATCGGCGAGCGGTGCCCGCGTGTAGGGAAGCGTGTGCAGGTAGGGCGGGGGGCCGAACTCGGGGGTCAGGGTGCTCATCTCCATGCCGCGCTGCAACTGGGATGTCCAGATCGTGTCCCACCAGCTTTCGTGGGCGGCGAGGTGACCTGCCCATTCCGGCGCGCGGGGGTCGGGGACTTGCGGGCCTTCCTCATAGCCGACGCGAGCATGGACGTGGTGGCAGTGCTGCGCGGCAAGCTGAATGATCCGGCCGCAGTCCGAAAGCAGACGCTCGGCCACGCACACCCAGTGGCTGAAGTCGCAGGTCAGTTTCAAGGAAGGGAATCGCTCGAGGATGGCCCGCGTGATCCAGGGGTTTCCAAAGCAGCGCAGCCGGTGGGTCTCGTGGGCGATGGCGACGCCGAGCTGCTGTTCAAGTTCGATCGCCGCACCGTAGAAATCCTCCGCCTCGGCCAGGCTCCAGGCGTCGGAGCCGCTGTGGGCATTGATGAATAGGGGATTGTACGTGAGGCAATCCTCGATCTGGCTGCGCATTGAATCAACGTGCTCGCGGACGGAGCCGCCGGGGATGAATTCGCGGCTGAACACCTGCGGAATCCAGCGCCAGCCGCTGTGCTTGAGGAACCGGAGAAGCGCGTCGCGGTCGGGCGAGATGTGGAACGCAGACTCGATCACCTCGTAGCCGACGTCACGCCAGCGCGGCAGATGGTGTTCGAGGCCGTGGGCGTGATCGACGCCCCAGAGGTGACGGACAAGCGTGAGCTTCATGAGGCAACTCCTGAGGAGCCGACGACCTGGATCTGTTTCATGACATGGCGGAATTCAGCAGGGGGTTAGTTTAACAATCAAGGAATCAAAGCCGTTGGATCGCTCGTAGGCGGCTTCGTGTTCGATATGTTCCCGCGCTTCCAGCACGGTAATCTTCGCCACGTGCCGGGTCAGCGCCAGCAGCAGGCCGCGGACAATCAGGCGCGCGTGAGGCGCGCCCAGGCAAAGGTGGGCGCCGACGCCGAACGAGAGATGCGGGTTGGGGCGGCGATCGAGGCGAATCTCTCGCGGCGATTCGAAGACCGTCTCGTCGAAATTGGCCGAGGCCCAGCCGAGGGAGACCCGGCCGTCCGCCTTCACGGGAACGCCCTGGACATTGGTATCCACCGGACAAACCCGGCCGATGTGCGTCAGAGGCATGAAGACACGGAAGAACTCCTCGCTGGCGTGGAGAATGCGGCCCGGGTCCTGACGCAGAAACTCCAGCGCTTCGGGATGCCGGCCGAGATGGGCGATGATCGACGAGATGCTGTGGATGACCGTGTCGCGCCCGCCGGCGAAGGTGAGATTCGCAAAGCCCATCATTTCCTCACGCGTCAGCGGCCGCCCGCGATAGGTCGCCCGCGTCAGGGTGCTGAAGAAGTCATCGCCTGGATCGGCGGCGGCGGCGCTGTCAAACCGTGCGTTGAGGTAGTCTTCGAGTACCACGCCGCTTTTGAACTCGCCGGATACGCTCCGAAATACATGGATGCCCCGGCCGATCCAGGTTTCCGCGTCCGATTCGGGCACGTTCAGAAGATGCGTCAGCGCCCGCGACTGCACAGGCAGCGCAAACTCATTCACGACTTCGATGGAATCGCGCTTCAGTGCCGCGGCCAGTTCCCTGGCAACCAAACCCTCCACTTTCGCGATCACCTCGGGCTGCTTGGCACGCTGAAAGAACGGCTGGACGATGGCGCGATAGTCGGTGTGCTGCGGCGGATCGGTCTCGATGGGCAACTGCCGCATCGTGCGGACTTCTTCTTCCGACGGAATCGGCACGCGAAACGGCGCGTCCGAGCTGAAGGTCTGCCAATCCCTGGCCGCCTCGCGCACATCCGCGTGGCGGAGGATCATGGGAACCATCTCGCCCTGAAACGGGCATTGGAGCACGCCATCCTTGTTCCGCGCCTCGCGAAATGGATCGAGTAAATCGGGGATATCGCTCATGACTTGCTCCGGGGAGGTTGTCGCAAGAAGTTATCCATCCGTTGACGCCTCCGGCCATCCACAGGCCAATTGATGTTTACTAGACCTGACTTCGTGAAAATCGTAGCGCGGCCGGGCCGACGAGGCAAACGTAGAGGTCGCGGTGGCGTGCTGGACAAACGCCGCAGATAGAACAATACTGCCTCGCGGTTCCGGAACGGCATGACGAGGTTCGCCCGCCTGCTCATCCGCGGGTTCCGGATATTCCCCAAAACGCAAAGGAGAACCGTTGAATTGCAGCACCGGAATCATGCGTCTGATGTGGATTGGCGGGATGGCGATCGTGGCGATGACCGGGGTGCGCGTGCCGGCCGCCGGGGCAGAGACGCCTGCGGCCATTCCTGATGCCAAGACGCTTCAGCGGCCGTTTGGTGAAGAGGAGGCGGCCGCCTTTCGTCAGCCGCCGCAGGTGTTCCGGCCGGAAACGTGGTTCCATTTCATCGGCGGCAACGTGGCCAAGCCGGGAATCACGGCCGACCTGGAGGCGATCGCGGCCGCGGGGATCGAGGGGGTGCAACTCTTCCATGGGCAGTTCGGCGGACCATGGCCGGGCGTGGCGCCACAAATCCAATGCCTCAGCGAGTCGTGGGACGGAGCCGTACGTCATGCGGCCGAGGAGTGCCGGCGACTCGGGTTGCGTTTCACGATGCAGAACTGCCCAGGCTGGGCGATGGCCGGCGGGCCGTGGGTTACGCCGGAGAAGGCGATGCGACACCTGGTCTGGAGCCGCGCGGACGTGACCGGAGGCGCGAATGTCAACGTCGCGCTGGCCCGCCCGCAACCGAGCCAGGAAGCGTGGCGCGATTACCGGGATGTGACCGTGCTGGCCTTCCCGACGCCGGAGGGAGACACGGGCGCGGCGCTGTTGCCGGCGGGCGTCAAAAGCAATCGGGAAGATCTCGCCTGGGCCAAGTGCCTGCGAAAGGAAGCAGGCACGATGCTGCAACTGGCGCCAGCGAAGGAGCCGGCGTGGGTGGAAGTAACATTCGACCAACCGGTGACATTGCGCACGGTGGAGTTTCCTTCCGTGCAGAGCTTCAACCACAACTGGTGCTACGATCCGGGCGTGACCATCACGGTGCAGGCCGTGCTGCCGCAGGGGATGCGCGACGTCTCGCGGCATGAGATGCCGCAGAGCAACTGGCAGGCCAATCGGCCGATCTCGCTGGCGTGCTCGGAAGTGCCCGCAAAGACCTATCGGATCACCATCGATGTCAAGCACACCATGGCGCTGCCGTACATTCAGTTGTACTCAGGCGCTCGGAACAACAATTGGGAGGCTGAAGCGGGCTGGGTGCTGGGCGGTCTGGATCGGGCAGCGTATCCGACACAGACCAAGACGGCGTGGGTCGATCCCGCGAGCGTTGTCGATCTGACGGGCAAGATGGATGCCCAGGGCATGTTGCGATGGGACGCACCGGCCGGCCGCTGGACGGTGTTGCGCTGGGGACACGTGAATACCGGCCGGCGCAATGGACCCGCGCCGGCCGAGGCGACGGGATGGGAATGCGACAAGCTTTCGCCGGCCGGGGCGGACACGCACTTCGCCGGGTACATCGGGCGACTGTCGGCCAAGAATGGCCCTGTCGGCGGCGGCCTGCTGCAGGGCATGCTCATGGACAGTTGGGAGTGCGAGACGCAGACCTGGACGCCGGGAATGGAGAAGCAGTTCGAGCAACTGCGCGGCTACGCACTACACAAGTGGTTCCCGGCACTCGCGGGATATGTGATGGCCGATCCGGAAACGACCGGACGGTTTTTGCGCGACTGGCGGGTGACGATCAACGATCTGGTGGTCAAGAACTTCTTCGGGCGCATGGCGGCACTGGGACACGAGAACGGGCTGGCGATTTCGTTCGAGATGGCGTCGGGCGATGTGTTTCCCGGGGACATCCTGGAATACTACAAGCACGCGGATGTGCCCATGTGCGAGTTCTGGCAGCCCAGGATGGAGGCCTATGTCGGAAGTTTTGATTTCAAGCCGGTCAAGCCATGCGTGTCGGCCGCCCGGCTCTATGGCAAGCCGCGCGTGGCGGCCGAGGCGTTCACCTCGTTCAACCTGACCTGGAACGAAGACCCCGGGATGCTCAAGAACATTGCCGACATGCACCTGGCCGAGGGCGTGACGCACCTGGTGTTCCACACCTACACCCACAACCCGCGTACCGACTTCCTGCCTCCGGGCACGGCGTTCGGCTCGGGGATCGGCACGCCCTTCCTGCGCGGCCAGACCTGGTGGAAGCACATGCCTGCATTCACGGCCTATCTGGCCCGCTGCGGCTATCTGCTGGAACGTGGTCGCCCGGTGTCGGACGTGCTCTGGTATCTCGGCGATGAGCAGGACCACAAACCGCAACAGGACGCCGCATTTCCGGCCGGGCACCACTATGACTACTGCAATCCGGACATCCTGCTGAACCGGCTGTCGGCGCGCGACGGCATGATCGTCACGCCGGAGGGCCTGAGCTATCGTCTGCTCTGGCTGCCCGATTGTCCACGGATGTTGCCCGAGACACTCGAACGCATGGTGTCGCTCGTGAACGACGGCGCCGTGCTGGTCGGCCAGCGCCCGCGGAGTCTGGCGACGCTGACCGGAGGCGACGGCGCGCAGGATCGCTTTCGCAAGGCCGTGGAGGCATTGTGGGGACCGGACGCAGCCGCGAGCGGCGTGCGGTCCGTGGGCAAGGGACGGGTCATGTCGGGAATGCCGCTGGGCGACGCCCTGACGAAGCTCGACATCGGGCCGGATGTCGAGGGCGACGGCGTGGTCTGGACCCACCGGCGTGCGGACGACGCCGACTGGTACTTCGTGGCCGCTCCGGCACACCAGGGATTTAAGGGGACACTTCGGTTCCGCTCGGCCGGCGATGTGGAGCTGTGGGATCCGTTGACCGGCGCGATGACGCCTGCGGGCATCGTGCGGCGCGACGGCAAGACGAGCCTGGTTGCCCTGGATGTGCCGCCGTCGGGGTCCGTGTTTGTCGTGTTCCGGGCTGGCGACAAGACCGCGCTCAACCGCTTGGTCCGGTTGGAGCATGACGGCGCGACCGTGGCGGACGCGAAAGTCCCCGGCGCCTCTGTCGCCAATGGGCCACAGGTTGTGTCCGCCAGCTACGGCGATCCCGCCAACCCCGCCCGGCGCAAGGATGTGGCCGATCTCGTCCGGGCGGACTTGGCGCGCGGCTTGACCGTGATCCGCGCAAGCAATGCCTGGGCCGGTGGCGATCCGGCGCTGCAAACGCGCAAGCGCGTGTTCGTGGTGATCCGCCTGCCGGACAGCCAGGAGAAGAAGCTTGAAGCGGCGGAAAACGAGCCGCTGACGCTGGTCGAGCCGGGCGCGGTCCCGCGGCCACCGTGCGAGGTGCTCGACCGTGGCACGCGCCTGCTGGCGTGGGAGTCGGGTATTTACCGTGCCACCCGTGAGGATGGCACGACCTCAACCTGGAATGCCCGCGCGCCGCGCACGGTGCCAGTGGCCGGGCCGTGGACTCTGGCATTTCCCGCCGGCTGGGGCGCGCCCGCGACGCTGGCCGTGGACCGGTTGGCATCCTGGACGGAGTTGAACGGTTCGCCGGAGGCGCGAGCGTTTTCGGGAACGGCGACGTACACCACCGAGTTCACGCTCGACGCGCTGCCGGCCGGCGCGCCCGTGGAACTGGACCTGGGCCGCGTCGAGGTGATCGCCAGCGTGCGGATCAACGGCGAACCGGCCGACGTAACCTGGCTGGCGCCGCGCCGCCTGGACATCAGCCGCCTTGTGAAACCGGGCGTCAACCGACTGGCCGTCGAAGTGACCAACACCTGGTTCAACCGGTTGGCCTACGACGCGGGCCTTGATGAGAAGGCCCGCAAGACCTGGACAATCCACGGCCCGGCCAAGGGCAGCGCCCTGCAACCCGCGGGCCTCCTCGGTCCGGTGAAGGTGCGTGTCGGCCAAACGCTCAGTGCCGGCGAGAAGCCCTGAACGTCCGCCGGCTCCTGGGAGCGCGGCCGTCCTCGGCCGCACATGTTTATGCGGGCGGGGACGCCCGCGCTCCCGAGATGACGGGTTTCCCCTTTCGGCTTGTGCCGGAGCGAGGATTGTGGCAGACTCATTTCCCATGAACCTGAATCGTCGCCAATTCGTGCAGACCGTTGCCGCCGGTCTGGTTGTCGTCCCCGTTTTCGGAGCGGAGAACGCCGCACCCGTCCCCATGCCGGTCCGCACGCTGGGGCGCACGGGCATCAAGGTGCCGATCATCGGCTTTGGATCCGGCAGCCGATTTCTCATGTACAAGGATGATGACAAGGCGATTGAGGCGCTCGAGCGCGCCATCGACCTGGGTATCACCTACGTGGACACGGCACACGCTTACGGAAACGGCAAGAGCGAGGAACGCATCGGCCGGGTCATGGCGACACGGCGGAATCAGGTGGTCCTGTCCACCAAGATTCCCGCACGCACGGCCGAACAGGCGCGGCGGCAGATTGAGCTGAGCCTCAAACGTTTGCAGACGGATCATCTCGATGTGTTGCATATCCACGACCTGAAAGGGGACAAAGATGTGGCGGCCATTGAAGCGCGCGGCGGCGTCCTGGAAGCGCTCCACGAAGCCCGTGATCAGAAGATCGTGCGGGCCATCGGCATCACCAGCCACGCCAATCCGGCCGGCTTGCGGGACCTGCTGGAACGTCACGATTTTGATTGCACGCAGATGGCGCTCAACGCCGGAATGGCGAGAATGGCCGATCTGCCCGGCGGCATGAAAGCCACGCCTGCGGGCGACGAGAGCTTCGAGCGGCTGGCTCTGCCGGTCGCCAATCGCAAGGGCATGGGCGTGATCGCCATGAAGGTATTCGGCCAGGAACAACTCATCGGAGCGGTTTCGGTT
Organism: Phycisphaerales bacterium; assembly: GCA_025361735.1. Lineage (GTDB taxonomy): Bacteria > Planctomycetota > Phycisphaerae > Tepidisphaerales > Tepidisphaeraceae > JANYKD01. The sequence continues at coordinate 3,208 of JANYKD010000507.1, read as the reverse complement.
GAGCAGTTGTTGGCGTATGCCCTGTCGTTGCCCGTCAGTCTTGCCAGCCTGGGCATGCCCAAACTGGAGCATATCGAGCGCAATGCGGCATTGGCCCGCGCGTTCGCGCCGCTGACGGAGCCGCAGCGGAGGGAGATCTTCGATTCGGTTGATAAGGTAAAAAGGGCTGCCATGTTGGAATTCTTCCGATCACATCGAGATGTGTGAGCGGTCGCGGTTATGAACGTGCCGTAGCTGCTGTGTCTGTTCGCCCTGGTGACGTCTTACGTATCAACGCCGGCATTTACGCAGCCGCCCGAACCGGATGCTCCGACGACCCACGCCTTCCTTCGGCCGCTACGTGCGATCTTTCCTCGGGCATGCCCCGATCACTCGTTCTCCTCTGCCATTGCAGATTTCTTCGTCCGCACAACAGGCATACCAGCCCGATGGCCAGCCCAACCGCGGCAGGCTCGGGCACGGCACTTTGCGATGCGTAGGTCCAAACGCTGGCCAGCGGCCCGCCGGTCGTCCCGCCGCTGCCCGCGCCAAGATGGTTCATTACCAGCGCCAGGTCGTCCGCACTGACGATCCCGTCGAAGTTCATGTCGCCGTCAAACCAGGTTGCATTGGTCATGCCCATGTGGGCCACAGGGTTTAGAACATCGTTCTGATCGACCACGCCGTCGAGATTGACATCGCCCACGTAGGTGTATTTCAGCAGAATCTGCTTGAAATTCACCCCGTCGGAGATCGTCTGCCCGGCCCAGGCGATCACATGGAGCATGCTGTTGTCCACCACCGCCAGCGCCGTGGGATAGGCCCCGCCCTGATACGCCAGCGAGGAGGTAATTCCTTGCGTGCCGGTCCGGCCCTGGAGCACTAATTGCATCACATCGGCATATGGACTTGCGCCCGTGTAGTTCAGCACCAGGTCGCGATCGCCGAGATCCAGCTTGCCCAGTCCCGCCGGAACGATCCCCAAGCTGAGTTGATCCAGCACCATCGGCCCGCCGCCCGGTTGCAGAGCCACCGACCCGGCCGGGCCGATGCTCAGGGCGTGCTGCCGCGCCGCCCCCTGAATCACCAGCCGGGCCGCCGCGCCGACACTGGTCTGGCCAGCACCGGCCAACGACTGAATCGTGTTGACGCCGGAAGCGACGACCAGCGTGCCGTCATTGGTCACCACCGGTGTCCCCGCCAGATTGCCGCTGAGCGTGCGGCTGTTGCCGGAGGCAACGTAGATGAAGGTCTCGATGACCGCGGAGATATTCTCGTACGACATGGCCAGGAACCTGTTGGGACCGAAATCGTTGGAATTCAGAAGATCGCCAGTGAAAGTCGGGCTGGTCAGCCAGGCCGTTTCGGCATTGGGGTAGAGGTAACCGGTATGGGCCGGATCCATGGCGGTGTTGAAGAAGAAGACGCCGGCCGTTCCATTGTCCGGCACAAATTCAACTGCGATGAACGTGGTGGTTCCCGGGCTGGCGTTGACGCCGGACAGATCGAAGGTGGCCAAGCCATAGCTGAAGCTGTCGCCAAAGATGGTGCGATTCTGATTCACCGGAGGAATGGCGGCCGACAGATCGAGTTCCCCGGCGGTGGCGGGGCCACTGAGCGCCGTGTAGTTGAACCGCGTGTTGGGATCGGCAATGACCCTGGCTTTGAGTGCGCCCGGGATCGTGGATGAAGAAAGCGTACCGCCGGTGTTATCGACGAATGCGACGGGAATCGTAATCCTGAAATCGGCATTGGCGGCGCTGATGTTCTTGAATTTGAGACCCAGGGCGGTCGATTCCGCTGGCAGCGAAAACGGGATCGCCCAATCGTCAATCGCGCTGTTGGTGAGAACCATCTGGGCCTCAACCTGTGGTGCAACAAGCGCTGCCAAGCCAATTACGGCAACAGCCACTGTCCAGGGAACTCTGAATGACATGTGCTCTCACTCCCGATTCGCAGGATGAGAGACAATGATACCGGGCGCTGCGGGACGTTCAATATAAAGGCGTCGCGACCCGTCCGATGGATGTTGCCCGACGATTGCCACACAAAAATGGCCGTACGCCTTCGATCGGGCGCATCCGCCTAGTCCGGAATCTCCGCCTCCACGAGCTTGGCCAGCAGGGCCAGCGATTCCTGCCATCCCAGGTAACACGCCTCGACCGGGATGATGTCGGGGATGCTTTCCTGAACGATGTTCAATTCCGTGCCAACGGGAGTTTTCCGTAAGGTCACCGTAACCAGGATCTGGCCCGGCAGATTCGGGTCATCGAAGACATCGGTATAGCGAAGGCGTTCGTGCGGGACGAGCTCGAGGAACTCGCCGCCGAAGGAGTGGCTCTTGCCCGAGGTGAAATTCGTGAAGGACATTTTGAACCGCCCACCCACTCGGGCATCCATCTCGTGGACCTTGCCGGTGAATCCGTTGGGCGGAAGCCATTTGGCCATGGCGCCAGCATCAAGGAACGCGCGATAGATCCGCTCGGGCGATGTCCTCAGAACGCGATGCAGCCGAACCGTGTTGGGCATGATCTTCTCCTGACTTTGTAGGGCAATGATAGGCACCGGACAAGCCGGCTTTCGGTGGATCCCGGAGCCTTTGACCAGCACGCGCGGCTGGGAACGGTCGGTCCGGATACCACCACCCCGCGGCGATTGGTACCATGTGCGGGTTCCGGTGGGAGAAACCGTATGGAATCTGCACGAACGCGATACGAGCACCGGCAGGAAGGTCCGTGGCACGTTGTCCTGATGGTGGCGAGCGTCTTGGTGCTGTGCTCCGCCTGGCCGCTGCGGTCCTGCGCTCCGGTGGCCGGCGCCGGAATGCTGCTGTTCCTCGCGTTGTGGTTCAGGCTCATGTTCAGGTGTCTGGTCGTTCGCGATGAAGGCGAGTACCTGGCCGTAAACTTCGGGCCGCGCCCGCTGATTCGTAGACGTTTCGCCTACGATGCGATAACCAGCGTGGAACCAGGCCGCTTGTCCTGGATCGACGGCTGGGGCATTCACTGGATGCCAGGGCGAGGCTGGATCTACAGCATGTGGGGATTCGGTTGCGTGAAGATCCAGCTGGGGACGAAGACCATTCGCATCGGCAGCGACGATGTGGAGGCGCTGGTGGGATTTCTGAAGCAGGTGATCAAGCCACCGAAGGGTCACTCATGAACGGCCTCGACGCGGCACGACAGCTTTTCCGGGAGCGCGGGCGTCCCCGCCCGCATAAACATGGGCG
>JANYKD010000472.1 GCA_025361735.1 Phycisphaerales bacterium | reverse complement strand
GTGGAAATGCCCAGCACCTGCGCGGATGGGTCCACCTCCTTGATGGCCGCGTAGCTCTTTTTCAGCATTTCCGCATATAGCTCCTTGGGGCCTTGCCAGAAGAAGATGTTCGGCTCGTTCCAGATTTCCCACTGGTGGATGCGGCCCTTGTAGCGCCCAACGAGTTGGCGCAGATAGGTCACGTACTGGTCAACACCCTCGGATGTGTACTGCTTGGACCACGGCGTCCAGTAGCCCACGATGGCGTATACCGTGATCCCGTTGCGGTTGGCGCAATCGACAAGCTGATCGTAGTAATCCCAGGTGAACTTCCCCGGCTGCGGCTCGATGCGCGACCAGCCGAAATCCTCGCGCGACCATTTCACGCCCGCATCGCGCGCCTTCTTCGCCACCTCCTCCATGTCCTGCTTGCCGTAGCGCCCAAGATAAACGCCCATCCCGAACGGCGATTCCGGCTGCAACTTCGCATCCTCGCGAGCCGGCATCGGGGCGACCCAGTACGCATGCACGGGCGCCACTTTCTGGCCTGCCGCCGTCAACTCGAACATCGCCTCAACGAACTTGAGATCTCCCGGCACACCCTCGACCGGCACATCGACGCTCAGCGGCTTGCCTCCGCCCGGCAGCTCGACATTGCGGCTCCCCTTGGCCAGCTCATTCCGTTGCCAGTCGACGATCGTCCAACTCAACGTCGCCTCGGACGGCCCAGCCATCACCGACCGGACGTCCGCCTTAAACAGCGGCTTCTCCGCCTGTGCATCGGCCGTCAATATGAGCATCTTGTCGGCCGGACATAGTCCCTCGACCGTGATACCGAGCAACTCGATGTCGCCCTGATCCGCGTTGCCGTTGGCCAGAAACCGGATGTCGCCGATTCGCAACGGCCCGTGAATCTTCCCATCGTTTTCGCCGCCGCGCCATTGCCAGCCTTCGCCCGGCGGCGCATCGATCACCAGTTCCTGCTCCCCTTCGCCTTTGAATTCGCCCACGACCTTGTAGAACGTCATGAAGTGCGTGTGTATCGACACTTCCAGCGGATGTCCCTTGGCGCTCCCGCGCACGTGCAACTGCAATCTCTCCGGCCGCGTCAGCAGCGAGTGATCGGGCGCCTTCAATACGACAGCCGAGGCACCCTTCGAGAAATCCAGGTGCAGCACGCGCAACTTCAACGACGTCGCACCCCTGCTTCCCGTGGCCCATGTTCGCCAATCCTCGGCGGGTTCGAAGCGATACGCTTCATAAGCGACCTTGGTATCGGCCGGTCCCTGTCCCCAAGCTGCGGCCGCCGAGAACAGCACGAGCAAACCGAGAACCCGATGAAGTGCGGGGCAAGAACGCATACGCAGATTGACTATCAAGGGCGTGGTTATGTGTCAATCGCGTGCGGTGGAACCCAGAGGGATCGGTAGGCTGTTTGTCGTTGATGCGGGTGACGATGATACAGTTGGGGAGGTTGCGACATCCTTCCTCGGGCTGTTCGGTCGACGGTCGAAGCTGTGTTCGAAATACAACTGGTATGTGCATGAGAAGACCAACGCCAGCACGATCACACCGACAACACTCAATGCACCCTCGATGTCAAGCCGGCGGGCCAGTTCCACGCCTGCCAACACTGCCAGTGGTGTTGAGAAGAACAGCCAGATACGCTCGGTTTCCAGAAACGACATACCCGAGAACCCGGCTCCGACAATCGCCAGGCCCGTCGCCCATATGAACGGTACGAGCATGGAGGGGGAATCAGCGTCAGTCCCCGTCGTGCGTGGCGTCGGTCGGGCTATGCCGGCAACGGTATCGCCCCCCTTTTTCACCCAGCCCTTGAGAGCCGCCAGTCCAAGGATGCTCAGGGGAAAGCCCACCGACAGCAGATACGCCAGCAATGCGCCCGTGGACCGGAACAGGTATCGATCCCACCGGTCCCATCCCCTTCCCGACTGGACCAGGTGCAGCTTCAGGCTCATGCGGAAGCAGGCGATGATGTTGAAATGGGTCACAACATAAAGCGTGACGAACAAGACGGCCACCGTCGCCAGGCTGACTAACGCGGTCTTGACCACATTCCGCGCCTGCACGCTCCGGTTGAGCAGAGCCAGAATCGAAAACGCTCCCATCAACAGCCCGACCATGTAGGCCGCAAACGTGAAGAAGATGTAGATACCTACGCTCAGACCCAGGAGAACAGGCGGCCACCACTCCCCCCGGTTGACGCCCCGAACCAGCAACCATAGCGCGCTGATGGCGAAGAAGACTGACAGGCACGTCAGCGAGACCGTCGGAAAGATCAACATGCTGGCGGACGTGGCCAGCAAAGCCATGGCGGCCCCCGTCGCCACGCGGCTCAGGCCCAGTTCCCGCGCCATAGCCCCCAGCGGCAGAATAGTCAATGCACAAAGGCCCGCCAGCAGCACCTTGGGAAGTTGCGGGAATCCCATGGCGTAACCGATCGTCTGTATCACGCCGAATCCTGGCGGATAGTGCTGTACTTTCCCCTTGAAGGCTGGCATCCGTTCGACGTAATGCGCCAGCCCGTCATGCCAGCCAGTGCCCATGTCAGGCGCAATATCCGCTTGAAACTGGTCACCAAAGAGCGTCGCGCCCTTGTTTGCCCTGAAGCCGCACCACGACTGTGAAACCATCATGGCAACCTGGAAGACGATCAGGACCAGCGGAAGCCACTTGCTCTCCAGTTTCCGTTGCGGGCGCCAGCCCAGATAGACTGCCAGCGACAGCGCCAACCCGATCGGTACAAACGCCACCGGCCACACAGGATCGCAGAAATAGCCATACATGGGCGCGTGGGGATTCAGGTGGGCATTACGGAATATGTCGGAGGGAAAGCCAGTGAGATGAAAATTCGCGATAAACAACCTGTTCCAGACAATTGCGCCGATGAGCAGTGCCGCTCCGCCCGCCACAATTAGCGGGAAACTCGCGCACCGCGGTCGCAGCGCGCGAGGACCGAGTATCGTCCCGACCGCCAGGATTTCCAGCAGGATTGCCAACTCGAGCGCGACCATCTGACGCTCGATCACGTACGGTCGAAATGGCCCCGACACCGCGCGAGTGACGGCTACTTTTCGGTGTTCTCCGTAGTTTACCGCCTTGCCCATGTGAAGCGACGGGGCGGTGGCCGGACCGGGTTTGCCCGGGACGGCAGCCTTGCTTTTTGACGGCTTCTGCACCCCAATTGCCTTGGCCGGACGAGCCGCGTCTCCCGGCGGCCGCGGCAACGGGTTGCGAAGGAACAACATGAACGCCAGCGGCAGCAGGATCGTCATGATCGCCATCCACACCACCGACAAGACATTCCAGCGTATCGCCCATACCCTCCACTTCGCCAGAAACGGCTCCGCCCGCTGCTCAACACCCGGTTCAGCCATAGAACTGGATACTCCTGCCCACCCCGACGCGTGTCAACCCGGATAACACCATATGGGTTGGCACGTCAACAATCCTCAGTCGATCGCCGCCAACCGCTCGTGTGGTCAATCGATAAATGGATCCGCCGAACCGCAACCAAGCCGACGACCCAGCCAAAACCCAGGCTCGGCCATCGGTAGAAATCCCGGCGGCCACGTGTATCACGCCCCCGCGGCCGGTTCGACCCTTCGTCTGTTCCGCCGGATCACGATCCAGGCGGCGGTCGCAACGCCAGCCAGCAATCCGGTGATCCAACCCGCCCGAATCCAAACCGTCCTGGGCCTCGAGCCCGAGTGCTTGTGCCCGATCTTGGGCATGCAGAAATCAATCACCTCCTTCTGTTTATCAAGCTCGGCCTCCAGCGACTGGCGCAGCGCCCCGGCGGCCGGGTCGTTGGCGAGGTTCTTCGTCTCATATGGGTCCTTCGCCAGATCAAACACTTCCGTCCAGTCGGCGTGGTCAGGATATCGCATGAGCTTGGCCGTCTCCGTGCGAACTGCCAGAACCGTCGGCACGCCAATCTCATCGTCGTTGAAATATGCGTAGAAGAACGCCTTGCGCCAGTCACCCGTTTTGCCCTCAAAAAGCGGCCGCCAGCTCCGCCCGTGCATCTGCCCGGGCACTGCCACGCCCGCGTAGTCCAGAAGTGTCGGCGCCACGTCCACGTTGAGCACCATCTGGTCGATCACTTTCCCCTTGAGCCCCAGTTTCGGATAGCGCACCAGCAGCGGGATGCGCATGCTCTCATCGTAAGCAGACCGCTTGTCGTTCAGCCCGTGCTCGCCCAGGTAGAAACCATTATCGCTGGCGAAAACGACCATCGTGTTGTCGGCGATGCCCAGTTCGTCCAGAACACCCAGTAACTTTCCGATGTTCTCATCGGCCGCCGAAATATTGCCGAAGTACCGGCGAAAGTACTTAAGTTTTGGATCACGATCGCGAGCGTCCGGGCCGGCCGGCCCATTCTGTGTGTAAATCGCCGCCGATTCGAGATTCGCAACGGGCCTTGCCTCCGCCCCAGCGTACGCGTTGGCCCATCTGGGCGGCGGCGTGGACGGCTCGTGTGGGCTCTTAAATCCCACCGCCAGCACGAACGGCTTGCCTCGATTGTCCCGCAGGAACTGCGTCGCGTACTCCGTGGAGACATCGTCGACCCACCCCTTGGTTGGAGTCGGCGCGCCGTTGATCTCGAAGACGTCGTCGAAGTAGACCCCCTGCCCAATGAAACTCGCCGAAAAGTCAAACCCCGGCCGCTGCCCGCGTTGCTTGCCCATGTGCCACTTGCCCACGAACCCCGTCGTGTACTCCGCCTCCCGCAACAGCGTGGCATACGTCACGCTTCGCTCTGGAAATGGCTCGTAGTTGTTCGTGATACCACTGACATGCCCGTAGCACCCCGTGAGGAAGCTCGCCCGGCTCGGCGCGCACAGCGAGTTCACCACGAACGCATTGCGAAAGCGCACGCCCTCGCCCGCTAGCCGATCCAGGTTCGGCGTCTTCAGCCACGGGAACCGCGCCTTGTCGCCCTGCTCCCGCTGCACCACGCCCATAGCGTCCCAGCGCTGATCATCCGTGTAGATGAACAGGAAGTTCGGCCGTTGCTCCGCGCCCGCCGCCAGCAGCGGACGCGTCAGCCCCCACAGGACCAGTAATCCCATGCACAGTCCGAGAGACTTCAACATCTCAGTTCCCCCTCCCGTCATTCGTTGCTCCCGCTGTTTTGGGAACCAGAATCGTCGCCCCTTGATTCTTTGCTCGCTTCAATACCTTGACCACCTTCCACTCCGCCCTCTGGTCAAACCCGCGTGCCAGTTTGCACGACGCCGCGTAGGCCCGGTCCGGCTTGGGGTCGTGCCAGATCACCAGCACCCCGCAATGTTTGGCCAGAAGCGCCTGCTCCACTTTGGCGATGTCGTTCCCCGGCGGAAAGCCGATGAACCCCATATTGGCGTGATATGCCACATACATGCCACTGTGTATCTCGGCGCTGGCGATCGGTCCCGGCAGCTTCTGTCTGCGTATCTCCTGGGCGACCGCTCGATAGACACCCATGGTCTTGAGCTTCCATGTCTCGTTGTATCTCGCCGCCGCCGCGGTGCCGAACGACAGCAGCACCACCGCCAGCATGATCATCCGCACCGAACGCCAGGCGCCGGTCGCCGTGGTTCGGTAAGCCCCCACTTCCAGGCGCGCCGCCAGTATCACCCCCAGCAAGAGTCCCATCGGCAACAGCATCGGCAGCGTGTATCGCGCCGTGTAAAACACCATCAGCAGCCCCGAACAGAACAGCGGTATCGTCCCGGCCAGCCACACCACCGTCCAACGCGGCCCGCTCAATCTTCCCAGTCCCAACGCGAGCCCGGCGGCAATGAGCATACCCAACAGAGTCACGTGCAACACATCGAAGTCCCGCACGCTGTGCAGCATCAGCCCCGCGTGGGTGCCCATGACCTTCAATTGGTGTACGAAATAGGCGCGACTCTCGAATGGCGACCAGGCGCCAAACGCCTCTCTCTCCAACTCTTTCTTGCGGCTGAGGGACGGACCGGATGCCGTGCCCGTAGTTGCCTTGGTCGCACGCGGCCGGTCCAGCGAGCCAGCCTCGCCCGGCACGTCAAAGGCCGCCACGGGAACGCGCGGGCGATCTTTTGGTCCCACCATCGAGTGCGCCCGCACGCCGGACGTGCTGATAATCAATTGGTGATATTGCGACGACAGCACGCCCACCCAGGTGCCGGCAATGACTCCCATCGTCAGCCCCGCGATGACCAGCCAGAGCACGCCCGAGCGCACCGTCGCCCAGCGCCGATCCACGGGCGCACTGCGCCGTGCCGAGATGATTCGCAGGATCACCGTGAATACAAGATGTATGGCCAGAAATGGCAACGCATAGGCCTTGGCCATGAACGTCACGCCGGCCAGTGCCCCGGCCAGCAGCGCCTGACGCTTGCTGTCCAGCACGCCTTGCCCCGCCATCACCGCCATGTAGAACAGGATCCACGCCCCCATCATCATATCGGGCGTTATCTGTTTCACCGCCGGCGACACGATCGCCAGCGCCATCACCACCAACACACCGCATCGCCACCGTGGGCTCAGCGTCAGCAATCGACCCATGAGCACGTCAAACCCCACCAGGTAGATCGCCCCCCAGATGCACATCACCACCCGCGCCGCATACACGCCGTCAATCCCCGCCGCCATCAGTGGCGCGATGCACCAGGAGATCATCGGGCTCCAGTACGCCGACACGCTCTGCGCGAACTCCCCGTCCACCAGATTCCTCGCCCGCTGCAGATAGCTCACGGCGTCGGGGTTGATCCGGTCCCGCTGGTGATACGCCATCGGCAGCGCAACCATCACGTAAACCGCCAGCGCGGCCAGCAGCGGCCAGAGTCTGCCGCCACGGCTCGTCAGCCGTTGCGATGCGGTTACACCGTCAGTCGGAGTCGTTGTCACAGTCATCATCATCAAGGAATCCAATACAAAGAGGTGGCCAAGCTCCCCATGAGCCTGACACCGGCCAGAGAATATACTCACGCTATACCCGACGCAACCGTCCACGCCAAACGCGCCCGATCGGCGTGACGTTTGCTTGACCATCCGGTTACGGTTAACCACTTTTGCACCCACGCCTTCCCGAATGCACTTGACAACTGATTTCAATGTGATATCATAGTCATATCACTTATCAATGGAGGTTCTATGGCGAAGAAACGTGATCCGGCGACGACACAATTGATCGAGCAGGCCGCAAACTCACTCGGCCAGGGCACCGCGATACACGAGCGCAAAATGCTGCGGGAACGCGAAATGTTCATGTCGCCGGGGATTCCGGCTCTGGTTGGGTCGATTCTGTTGTTTCTCATAGCCGTCGCCTGCGTCCCGGGAACGGCCGTCATGCCTCCACTGATCGTCATCGCCATCCTCGGGATCCCGGCCAGCATTTGTGGGTTCAAGGGGCTGCTCATCGTCAACCCCAACGAGGCCAAGGTCGTCCAGCTCTTCGGTAAATATATCGGCACTGTCCGCGAACCAGGCTTCTTTTGGGGCAATCCCTTCTACACCAAAACGGCCATCTCCCAGCGCGTCCGGAATTTCGAGTCCGGGCAACTCAAGGTCAACGACCACGATGGCAACCCGGTTGAAATCAAAGCCGTGGTCGTCTGGCGCGTCGTGGACACGGCCGAGGCGATGTTCGAAGTGCAGAACTTTGAAAACTATCTGGCCGTCCAGGCCGAATCCGCCCTGCGCAACCTCGCCACGCAATATCCCTACGATTCCCATCAGGACGGCCAACTGTCGCTTCGCGGCGCTACCGCGGAAATTGCCGAGCAGCTCAAGCAGGAGATCCAGGCGCGGCTGACCCAGGCCGGCATGCAGGTCATGGAAGCCCGCATCAGTCACCTGGCCTACGCGCCGGAAATCGCCATGTCGATGCTGCGGCGTCAGCAGGCCAGCGCCGTCATCGCCGCCCGGCAGAAGATCGTCGAGGGCGCCGTCAGCATGGTCGAGATGGCGCTCAATCTGCTCTCCAAAAACAACATTGTCGAACTGGACGAAGAGCGCAAGGCGGCCATGGTCTGCAACCTCCTGGTCGTCCTCTGCGGCGAACACGACGTCCAACCGGTGGTCAACGCAGGAACGCTGCACCACTGACCTCGTGAGTCAGTAGTCCGTGGTCCGTAGTCAGTAGTGGTCAATGCGAATGAGCTACTGACTACGGACCACGGACTGCTGACTATCAGCCATCAACTATCAACTACTACCCATGGCCCAACGTAAAGCATTTCTTCTCCGAATGGATCCAGCGCTGCTCGATGCGCTGGAAAAATGGGCCGCCGACGATCTGCGCAGCCTCAACGGGCAAATTGAGTGGATCCTCCGTCGGGCGCTGCTGGAGCGGAAGCGGATCAAGGGAGAGGATGGACCCCCGCGCGAACAGCCGCCCGCTCACGAACGCGAGTAGAACCGCATCGCCTCAGCCGTCATCCACTTCGAATCTCCTACAGCATCAGCTGCATGTAGACCACATCCAGCCAGCGGTTGAACTTGAACCCCAGTTGCTTCAACCGCCCGACCTCCGCAAATCCGTATTTCCCGTGCAGGCCGATGCTCGCCGCCTGATCGGCGTCGATGACCGCGATGATCGTATGGTGGCCGATCTCTCGCGCCAAACGCATGAGTTCGACGAGTATCGCCGACCCGATGCCCTGGCCATGCAGACCGTTGGCAACATACACCGAGTTCTCGACAGTGTGTTGGTACGCCTCGCGGTTTCGCCACACGTTGAGGCATCCCCAGCCGACGACGGCCCCATTGCGTTCCGCAATGATCATCGGATAACGCGGCCCATGTGCGGCGAACCAGTGTTCCCGGGCCTCGAGCGTATCGGGCTCAATCTGGTAAGTCGTGGTGCTATGGATGACGTAATAATTGTAGATGCCGTTGATCGCTTCACAATCCCGGACTTCGGCCGGCCGGAGGATGAGGTGCGATGACTCGGGATGCGTTGGCATGTCTTCTCCGTTTCGGTTCGCCGGTTCACCGGGGCGACTCCCGGCGGGATTATACAGACGATTGTGATTTTCGCTCCCGTGCGTCCATAGCACGGCCTGACCCGAAATCCGGGAGGGCCGTGCTTCCGCACGGCCGGAACGGCGGCGCCGCGGCAACGGCCGCAGAAGACCGCGGCGCTCCCGGAAGAATGGCCGCGCCGCTCCCAACTACAACCCCTACAATCCAGCAACCGGAGACAATCCATGGACACCGCGACAAAACTCAGCCAAGACGACATCCAGCAGCGTCTGGCCTCTCTGCCGGGGTGGGTAGTCGAATTGGGGACGTTGTCCCGCACCTTCCAGTTCGCCGACTTCCCCAGCGCCTTCGGGTTCATGGCGGCCGCCGCAACCGTCGCCCAGGCCATGAACCACCACCCGGACTGGTCAAACGTCTACCGCACCGTTCAGGTGCGACTGTCGACCCACGATGCAGGCGGGATCACCGACCTCGACTTCCAACTGGCTCGCCGCATGAACGAGCTGGCCGGATGAGGCGAATTCGACGGGCGATCCCGCTTCATTTCGAAGGGCCGCTTATCTGCCCGATCAGTTTCACCATCGGCGCATTGAGTGTAACGTCACCACAACCGGTGCCACCCACGCCCCCGGAAATGGCCGAATGCTCTCCGATACCCCCAATGATGGCGTTGCGCGTTGATCCATGCTCTCTGGTACGCGTTTGGCCCGATCTTGTTATGGGCCATACGGAAGCAAGTCCGCAGCAGGCAGAGAACCGTCATCCGGACTGGGAGAACGCGTATTGCCTGGCTTAGGCACGACTGTCGATCCAGGCTGCCGGCGCGGCGACGGAACTGGGCTTCCCACCGGCACGTCGGATGAGCGAGTTGGCAGGCTCATGAACTTGGTATCGGATGTGGTCCCGGCGACCAGACGCTCCGACGCGGATGAATCGTCCGCCTGGGGTGGGCGGAACTGGTCCAGGCATTCATTGTTCTCCGGCACCGTCATGCTCGCTTCGTTGGGAGGTGCCATCGCCGGCACGGACCATAGATAGAGCGAGGGCGAACCTGACCTCCGAACGTTGTCTGCACCCGCGTCGTCCGTGCCGAAAACCCATCGCCCGTCATTGGCGCATCCATCGAACCCGACAGGCCAATTTGAGGTGAGTGTGCATTCTCTGCCGCTGTCAGTCATCAGTGTCACTTTCGGATGCCTCGCGTGCGACGCCGTATCGAACAGGAACAGTCCGTTAGGCCGGTAGACCGGTCGGCCCTCACGGAGTTCGGTCGAAACCAAACCTGGCGTTGAACTTACACCACTGCCGCTCAGGACGATGCAGTACGCGGAACATGGAGCCCATCGTGCGACCGCAGCCAGCGGCCAACTCAGACTGGAGAATGCAACTTGGATTGAACCATCAGGACCATAGGCGGCAAACAGAGCCTCGCTTGACCACATGCGAATGAGCTTGTCGGCAAGATCAACCCGCATCTCAACGAGATTCAGCTCGAGGTTCCAGACAACGAGCCGAGAATCGTCAGTCAGGATGACAACACGGGATGAATCCAGAAAGACCGGCAAAGGTCCGTCTCCGCGTACCTGTTGGACGGGCGGGTTGCATATGGCGCGGCCCGCGTCCAGCATTCCAAAGACCGGCTTGCGCGAAGGCCCGGGAACCGTGACGATGCAGTATCGCCCGTCATCCGTGGCTGACATGAGGCGGCAGACGGGCGTACGGACCCGTACGAAGCGATCGATTCGGCGATGATCCGGGTCGACGATGACCACGCCGGTTCGCTGTTGCACCATGGCGCCCAGCGAACGATACCGATTGCTCTGCGCAAACCGCGCCAAATCACGGGATTCCCATTGAAACACATTCGCCACCCAGCCACTGCGCGGCCCCCGATTTATGCAGAGGACGCTGACCAGTGCGGCCATTCCTGCTACGACAGCCGCGCGCGGGATCGCACCTGGACGGCGGTAACCGCGCGTCCGGTTGCTGCGCTTCAGATACGTGCCGCACTCCGGGCACCGCGCCGACCCAATTCCGCGCAGGCAGTAGCCGCAAGCGCGGCAATGCTCTTCGCAACCGCGACGGGGAATCGAACGCAATAGCATGATCGCTGCCGGTATTCCCACGAGACACGCAAACGACTCGGGCCAGATATGGACGAGCGCGGCCCAGACATTGACGACCTCGGTGCCACCGTAGACTGCAATGCGGGACTGGCCGGCCGGGGCAACGCTTCCGATCCAGTCGAATTGGGGAATCGGAAACCCGTGTGTTCCGGCAAGATCGCCTCGTCCCAGGTGATCGGGCGTCGCACCGACCCACCAGACGGAGCCGCCGCAAATCATCGCCAGCGTCAACAGCGTCAGCCAACGCCGTGAGAAGAGGTGTTCCCACAATGTACGCGGCAGCTGGATGATTCTCCCACAGGGATATTCCATGGCCCGCGCCCTGTTCTGAGTGACCAACGCCAGCCCTGGCGCGAATTTGTGCCGTGACGACCCACGGCACGGGCGCATCAGGTGCCGTACCTTATACTATTATCCCACAGCGAAGGCCAATCTGTGCAACAAATCCGTTGCTCTCGCGCAAACGGATGGTTAAGCGTCAGTCCGCCTCTATGTCACGGAAGGTGATCCCATCGCACCACAGGTCGATGCGGATACTCCACAACATCGCACCATGAACCCCGGTAATTCAAGTGGTTCCGCCGCGAACTCGCTTGTACCGTGCAAGAACCGTAAACGACCTCTCAACGAAACCTAGCACATGACGCACTATACTTCGGTGTCATTCATCGCCTTCAGCGTCTCACCAGGCACCGCGTGCTCCGTTGCCTCTGGCTTACCTCGCCGTGTGCCCCGCGCGTTGGTTGCATTTGCTTCCCCGGCCGCATTCCCTTTCAAACGTCAAAAAGCAAAGGAACTTGCCATGCGATCTGCACTGCTCTTCCTGTTGACTCTTCCCGCTTTGGCCCAGCAGCTTCCCGTCGCCAACCCGTCCTTCGAGGACGGCACGGATCGGCCAACCGGCTGGAAATGTGAAGGCACCGGCCAGTGGCTCGACAGCGGCGCTGCGACGGGAAAACGTGCAATCGCTGCCACCGGCACCGGCAAGGGCAGTTCGGTCTGGGTCAGCGACAAGATCGCCTTCGAGCCGTCCACGCTGTATCTGCTCCGGTTCAAGGCCCGCTCCGTCGAAGCATCCGGCGGCACGGCCATTTCAGGCCCGCCGTTCGCCAATCGTGACCTTGGCCACCTCGACAAGGAATGGACATCCTTCGAAACCCCTTTCTTCACACCCGACAAGATCGAACCGCGTGAGTCATACCTGCGATTTGGGCAATGGGAGGTCAACGGAACCATCGCCTTCGACGACATTGAACTGATCCGCGCCCTACCGCTATACGATGGGTCCGGTGGAATTGATTTGGGCCCGGGCGAAAGCATCGACGGCCATGAATACATGTTTGAGTCGCCCCAGTGGCGGCTGTCGTCAAACTACAGCCGCCCGCTCCTTTCGCACCGCACGGGTTACAACACCAACCGCTGGAACCTGACGGGCGATGGCTCGGTGACCTATCGCCACTACCTCGACGACTGGGCGCAGAACAAAGCGACCGTGCAGGTCGGCGTCTGCTATCACACCAAAGGCGTGCTGACCGTCGAGGCCTCGACCGACCAAAAGACGTGGCAGACACTGGGCACAATCGACAAGATCAAGATGGAGACATTCGCGGTCCCTGCCTCGCTCTTGCCGGCCAAATCGCTGTTCGTGCGGCTGCGTGTCGCCGATGGCTACCTCCAGGTCGATCACTATCGCTACCGTTGCGAGCTCGAGGGCTCGCCGCTGCGGGCAATCGGCCATACGACACTGATCGCCGTACGCAGTGTCGACCCCCGGTTCACGATCACGCCCACATCGATCGCCCCCAAGGTCATCCCTGGCCGGGGGATCCACATTTTCCTGGACGCCACCTACCCCGGCGACAAGCTCAACGTGCAGGTCGTCACCGGAGTTCCCGGATCGAACGAACCGGTGCGCGAACACATGCTCACGCTGACGCGCGGCCGGACGCGGGACTGCCCCGTCTTCAGCGTGCCCGCGCCTGGAAGTCATATCGTGCGCCTGGCAGTTGGTGGCTATGTCGCGGAGATGACCGTCAACGTGGCCGAGTTGCAGGAGATCCGCTACGGCTCGGTGTTACCGCAATCCAGCGATACGCTCGCACTCTGGTGGGCGCCGTCGGGGTGGAAGATCAGCCAGGACCGCCCGGCGCCGACGCAGGCATCGGATGCCATCCGCGTCTCGGCGGCAAAGAACGAAACCGAAGCCGCGCAGTTTGTCCTCCGGCCGAGCAAGTTGATCCGCGACATGACCATCCGCCCCGGCGACCTTGCCGGCCCGGAAGGCGCATCCATCCCAGCCAGCGCTGTCGAGGTGCTCCGCGAGCAATATCTCTACACAGCGCGTCCGACCGACGGCACGGGCACCGTCGACCAGTGGCCGGACCCCCTGCCACCGATCACCTCGCCTCTGACGCTCAACGCCTCCGTCAACCACGCTTTCTGGCTGCGCGTGCATGTGCCGCGTAACGCCCGCGCCGGGATCTACAACGGCGCGATCCAGCTCGCCGCCGACGGCGTCAACGTCGCCATGCCTGTCCGCGTCGAGGTTTACGACTTTACGCTGCCCGATCGCATGACCTGCACCACTGCCTTTGGGTTCTCGCCGACCAACGTCTTCCGCTACCAGAAGATTGAGAAAGACGCCGACAAGCGCGCCGTCCTCGACAAGTATTTCGCCAGTTTCGCGGCCCATCACATCTCTCCCTATAACCCGGCCCCACTCGATCCGATCAAGGTGACCTGGCCGGACAAGAAGAATCCGCTGCCCGTCTTCGACTTCACCGCCTGGGACGCGGCTATGGAACACAATCTCGCCCGCTATCACTTCAATAGCTTCATGGTCGAAATCCCCGGCATGGGCGGCGGAACATTCCACGAGCGCTACGAGCCGGAGCTGCGCGGGTTCAAGGAGAACACGCCCGAATACAAGGCCGCTTTCACCGCCTATTGCCACACGCTCCAGGAACATCTTCGCCAGAAGGGCTGGCTCAATGATGCCTTCACCTACTGGTTCGACGAGCCCGACCGAAAGGATTACGAGTTCGTGGCCAACGGTTTCCGCAGACTCAAGGAGGCCGCTCCGGACCTGAACCGGATGCTGACCGTGCAGGTCGAGCCGGAGTTGGTCGGCGGGCCGAACATCTGGTGTCCGGTCACGCCCAACTACAACCACGACCGCGACGAAGTCCGTCGCAAAGCTGGCGAGAAATTCTGGTGGTACGTCTGCACGGGTCCCAAGGCGCCGTTCACGACGCTGTTCCTGGATCATCCCTCGGTGGAGCTGCGCGCCTGGATGTGGCAGACGTGGCAACGTGATATCAACGGCATCCTCGTGTGGGAGACCAGCTACTGGACCAGCACCACCGCCTATCCCGACAAGGACAAGCTGCAGAATCCCTACGAAGACCCCATGAGTTGGCAAAGTGGCTACGGCGCGGCCAAAGGCGCGCGGCAACCCTGGGGCAACGGTGATGGCCGCTTCATCTACCCGCCACTGTCGGCCGCCAATGCCGATCCGGCCGGACCTGTGCTCGACGGCCCGGTGGACTCGATCCGCTGGGAGATGCTGCGCGACGGGATCGAGGACTATGAATACCTCGTCATCCTGCGCAAACTGCTCGCCGAGAAGGGATCCAGGTTGCCCGAAGCGCAGCGTGTGGAAATCGAAGGACTGCTAAAAGTCCCCGCCGAGATCACCACCGATATGACCCACTTCACGCGCGTCCCCCAACCGATTGACCAGCAGCGAGAACGCGTGGCTAGGGCGATCGAACGACTCGTAAAACCATAGGTTATGGACATATCGCCATAAACCGTAATATCGCGCTTGACGGCCGACCTCTGGTTCCTATAGTATCCCGCACTCGCACTGGGAACCAAACCGCGCTCAGGGCTCTTTCGGCCCATGGTACGCGCTTTTTTCAGGAGACACACCTCATGTCATCGTTGAACCTGCGGCACAAGGCGATCGGAAACATCGCGACGGCGAAGCATCAGCTCAATCTTATTGACTTCAAGTCGGTCCACATGAAGGACCTCTTTGGCGTCAATGTCTTCTCCGAAGAAGTTCAGCGGGCGCGTCTGCCCAAGCAGGTCTTCAAGGCCCTGCAGAAGACCATCAAACAGGGCGCGACGCTTGACCCGGACATCGCCGATGCGGTTGCCTCCGCCATGAAGGACTGGGCCATCGAGCGCGGCGCCACCCACTTCACTCACATTTTCCAGCCGATGACCGGCATCACGGCCGAGAAGCATGACAGCTTCCTCTCTCCGACCGGCACGGGCTCGGCGCTGGCCGAGTTCTCGGGCAAGGAACTGATCAAGGGCGAGCCCGACGCCTCATCGTTCCCCTCCGGCGGCATTCGCGCCACGTTCGAAGCCCGCGGCTACACCGCCTGGGATCCCACCAGCCCCGCCTATCTCGTCGACAACCCCAACGGCTCGACGCTCGTCATCCCCACCGCATTCCTTTCCTGGAGCGGCGAGGCCCTGGACAAAAAGACTCCGCTGCTCCGCTCCATGGACACGCTGTCCACGCAGGCCATGCGCATCCTCAAGCTCTTCGGCAACACCGAAGCGCAGCGCGTGTTCACCACCGCCGGCCCGGAACAGGAATATTTCCTCATCGACAAGAGCTTCTTCTTCCTCCGCCCTGACCTGATCGCCACCGGCCGGACGCTCTTCGGCGCCAAGCCCCCCAAGGGCCAGGAACTCGAAGACCAGTATTTCGGCTCGATCCCCGAGCGCGTGCTGGCCTGCATGGCCGACGTCGAGTGCGAACTCGGCAAGCTCGGCGTGCCGGTCAAGACCCGTCACAACGAGGTGGCCCCCAGCCAGTACGAAATCGCCCCGATCTTCGAGACCAGCAACCTCGCCACCGACCACCAGCTCGTAACCATGGAAGTGCTCCGCAAGACCGCCGACAAGTACGGCCTGGTCTGCCTGCTCCACG
>JANYKD010000467.1 GCA_025361735.1 Phycisphaerales bacterium | reverse complement strand
CTGCTGCGACTGGCCGAGGCCATGCGTCAGCCGTTGCAGTGCTGACGGGCAACAGTTGATGTCAGGGTAAGGACGCCCTGATTCGCCGCGGCCGCCGAACGTGGGAGCAGAACAGAGACCAACACAAGACAATCGCAGGATGCCACCCGACACGAGATCCGGCGCGGAAAGTTGTGGTACGTACCTATTGTGCTACATAATGAGCTAACAGACTACGCTTGTTTAAGGGCTAGTGAAAGCACTAACTGCGTCCCCGTCGGTTCCTCCGTCGCCCCCCCTGCAGTCGTGGTGATCACAGCGCCGCGGAACAAGTCCGGCCGCGTTTCGCGGCTGGGCATGATCCGAAAGGAAACGGAGGTGTGACGCGGCCTAGATGAAACCAACAAGCAGGCTCTTGCCGTTTGCGGTCAGGTAGTCAATCAGTCTCCGCGTGCCGTGGCTCTGGCCGTCCCATAGGAGGATGACCAGATCGGCTTTCGTGCAGAACAGAACATCTCGTTCGCTACCGGCCAGCCCGCGAGGTATCGCTTCAAGTGATGAATCGATCATTGGCACGCTCCCAGAACTCACCAGATTGCGGGAGCCTTCGGACATACCCCAGCGATGAACCGCCACAGCCACAACCTGTTCGCCGCGGTCCACCAGGTACTGCATCGCGAGGTCGTCGACGGCACCGGAACTCCCGCAATACCACGTCGCGTCGCACTTGAGATAGGGTTGGACGAGCGACGCCAACCGCCGTTGGGCGCGGGCCTCATGCACAGTGCGAGACCCGGTAATGACGATGTTCAGCGTACCCGGATGACGCGCTGGCTGCGGCTGGGCGATGGTCTTTATCTCATAGCGCGAGAGCGTCTGGCGCAGTCCCTCGGCAATCTGGGATCCCAGGTCGGAGAGACTCTGCGGCGAGTAAGGAAGAATCCGGTGGACGCGCAAGTCGAACGGAAGGCGGTCCACATTCTGGCCAATGAGGAGAGTCGGCCTGCCAAGCGCCATGGCATAACCGGTTTCCCACATCACGTTGGGATTGCTGCCCGTCACGTCTGCAATACAGACGACGGCTTGGCCAAGCGCGTCCACGATATCATCTGTGATTCTGCCGGCCGCGCGCACATCCTTGAGCCAGTGGCAGTCGATGCGCTCGCCGGGAATAGCGGACGCGGCGGCCTCGTGAATCGTGCCGTAGACGGCATCGAAATCCGCTGAAAACGGCATGATCACGAAGCAACTGAGCTTTGCCATGAGCACACTCCTCACCGCGACCGAAGACCGTGGAACAGAGCATGTCGAACAGATGAGCACATTGTAGTGCAAGCAGTTGTTGTCCGCAGCCTCCCACTGAGCACTAAATGAAGGGGGAATGAGACGCGGGAATGAGACGGACACGCAGCTAATGGTTCATGACTCACGAACTGCGTTCCCGACGGAATCGCCAAATCCGCAGCGCTCAGATCCAACCGCCACCACTCAGACGATTGGCCGCTGGAAACTCCGAATCCGCAAACTGCCCTTTGTGCCTCTTGTGCCTTTTCGCGGCCATTCCCCCTCCTTCCGCTCGCGTCTCTGTGCCCTCCTCCTTCTCTGTGTTCAATTCCTTCTTCCTGGGCCTTGGCGGCCCTTCGTGGTTAACAAATCGTCCCACCCCGAAAATCCCCCGACTTCCGCTTGACATCATGCCTAACGTCCATGTATAAGGTGAGATTGGATTGACGCCCCGACTCTCCTTCGACTGTCAGGCGTCTTCGGGGTGGGACAACGTCTCCTGCCCTCGCTCTTTCTCAATCGAATAGCCCCCTCCCAGCACTGGGGATGCGGCACGTCCGCCTCACTGGCAACCAATAACTGCCCACTCGGGACCTGACGGGACTGATCGGGAAGTCCTTTGGACGTGGAAAGGACGTGGTTTTTATCCCTCCAGTCCGTGCTCACCCTGACGCAACATCAATGCACTAAATCACTTACGCCCAACCCCCGTCCCCGAACACCCTAACAAACAATTTTCTCCTCTCTCCATCTCTGGACCAATGTCGTATCCCAGGGGCGAAAATGGGGAGGTTTCGGGGGCGCATTGGGGGCGATTTTTTCGCCTCCGCCCGGCGCCACCATCGACACAAGCCCAATAGCGTCAGCCACTTAGGCCTGACGTCGCTCCCGGGACACCCTAACACACATTTCTTGTGGAAATGAGTCCCGAAATGAGCCGGGGACCCAAAGCAAAGAAAGGCAGAAAAATGGAGGTAAAAGATGAATCAGGATTGATGACGGTATTTATTTTTCTACCTGCCATATTTCTGCCAGCAATCCGGCTTCCGGACGGCACAACTCCTCGTACACTCCGACGCTTCTGCTGGACTATGACACGGATGAGCAGAAGACCGCCCCCCCCGCTCTCATCCGAGTTATCCGCAGTCAATCCGCCCGTCTTCGTTTCCCATCCAGCTTCGGAATTCATTCCCCCAACGAAACGATCATCCCACCCTCTGGTAGTTCATATCCTATGCAACCCCGTACCACACTGGCGTCCACCATCGCTTTCGCCTGCCTCATCCTCTGCGGCCAGCACCCGGCCCGCGCCGCCGAGCCGGCGACGGTCACCGTCCGATTCGAGCCCACCGACGAACTCCTGGCTAATCCCGGCCAGGGCTGGCTGAGCACGCAGCGTCTGCCGTCCACCGTCCGCTACACGCGGTGGAACTGGATGGACCTGGAACCGGCCGATGGCAAGTATGACTGGACCCGCATCGACGACGCGATCAACGCCGCATCCAAACGCAATCTGCGCCTGGCGTTTCGCATCATGACCACCAACGCCCACTCCGGCGGCTATTACTGCTCGCCCAAGTGGCTCTTTGACCTGGGATGCAAGTCCTACGAATACGATGTCGGCGGCGGCGACCCCACCTCGGGCGGCAAGGCGATCAAGCGCATCGAACCGGACTATGCCGATCCGCTCTATCTGTCCAGGCATGCCGCGTTCATCAAGGCCCTGGGCCAGCGCTACGACGGCCACGCCGGCGTGGAATTCCTCGACATCGGCTCTTACGGCATCTGGGGCGAATGGCACACCAAAAACGCCAAGCCCTGGGAAATCCGCAAGCAGATCCTCGACATGTACCTGGGTTCGTTCAAGAAGACCCCCCTGCTGTGCATGTCGGATGACGCCGAGGCGCTGGCCTACTGCATCGCCCACGGCGCGGGATACCGCCGCGATGGCGTCGGCTCGGACTGGCACGAGAAGACCTGGATCGGCTCCAAGAAATACGCGGCCGTCCAGGGCTTCGCCGACAGTTGGAAGCAGGCGCCCGTGGCGTTCGAGTGGTTCGGGACCTACGACTACATCGTTGGCCGCAAGTGGTCGTTCGACAGCGCGGTCGAGTTCATGCTGAAGAACCACGTGACCTACATCAACGACAATGTCGGCAAGGTGCCGCCGACGGACTGGCCCAGGATCGAAAAACTGGCGCGCCTCGCGGGATATCGGTTCGTGCTGCGCGAGGCGACCTACGCCCCGGCCATCCGGCCCGGCCAGACCCTTGCCGTGCGCATGAAGTGGGAAAACACCGGCGTAGGCAAGATGTACCGCAAGTACCCCCTCCTGCTCTGCCTCCTGGACGACCAGGGCAAACCGGTCTGCGAACAACGGCAGGACAGCATCGATCCGCGCCAGTGGTTGCCGGGAGCACACGACGCCGCCGCCACCCTGAAACTACCCGACACCCTGGCCGCCGGCGCATACACGCTGGCCGTGGCGCTGGTCGATGAAAGCACCGGCAAGCCCGCCGTCGCCCTGGCCTGCACCGCCAAACACGAAGGCCGCCTTTACCACATCGGACGTGTGGCCGTTGAACAACGGGCCGCGCGCAACTGAACCCGGCGTGGGACAATGGTGGCAGCGGCGTCTCGCCGCTGGTGGGGAACACACAGAGCCGAGACGGCTCTGCCACCTTGCCACCTTGCCATTCATCACATACCAGAGGAGAATATCGTCATGAGCAATCACCCTCACCACAATTCGGCACATTCCCTGGGATTGAGCTACGCCACGATCAGGAGCTCCGCCGCATATGCCCTGCTTGCAGTTCTGGGGATGTCAGTGTTTGGCTGCTCAACCGCGCCACGCGTGATCGACAACCCCGCGGCCGCAGCTTCTTTGCATAAGGTCACCGTCTCGCGCCCGGCCGATTATCGCGTCGCCACACAAGCCTGGGGCAAGCTCACCTGGTTTGTCTCCGCCGACCAGAACAACTGCGACAGCATGACCGTCGGCGAGGCCACGCTCAAGCCGGGCATGGAGAGCCCGCGACATACGCACCCGAACTGCGATGAAGTGCTGCATGTCATCCAGGGCACGATCCTGCACAGCCTTGAAGACGGCAAGCAGGTGAAGATGGTCGCCGGCGACACAGTCACCATCCCCATGGGGCTCACCCACAACGCCAAAAACATCGGCACCGACGAAGCGGTCATGATCATTTCATTTTCGTCAGCGCATCGGAAGGTCGTGAACGAGTAAGCGCCGAGAAGCGCGGCCCAGCATCGACGATGGTGATCACGTTGCCGGCTTCCACGCGGACCACCTGATCGGCCAGGCGCTGCACGTCCGCCTGATCGTGGGTGACGAACAGAGTGGGAATGCGCCACTCGCCAATCGCGCGATCGAGATAGGTGAGAATGCGGTCCTTGATTCCCGCATCGAGCGACGTCAGGGGTTCATCCATCAACAGCAGCTCCGGCCCGCTGAGAATCGCCCGGCCCAGCGCGGTCCGCTGACGCTGGCCTCCACTGAGGGTGTGCGGATAGCGCTGCAGCATGTCGCCAAGTTCCAGCAGCTCGACCAGCCTGCCAAAGGCGATCTGCCGCGTGGGCCGGCGGCGCAAGCCATAACGAAGGTTGGCCTCGATGGTCAGATGCGGAAACAGCAGGTGGTCCTGGAAGACCATGCCGATGTGCCGCTGTTCCGGGCGCAGACCGATGCCCCGGGCCGTATCCAGCAACACGCGATCGCCGAGGCAGATCTGTCCCTGATTCGGACTCAGGATGCCGCAGATGGCGGCCAGAATCGTGCTCTTGCCCGAACCGGAGGGACCGAAAAGCGAGGTGATGCCGCCGCCGGCCTCAAAGGAGGCGTCCAGTTCAAAACCTCCGGGGTAGCGATGCTGGCATTTGAAACTGAGGCAACTCATGGGCTATGCCTCCGTCAGCCGTCTGCGGCCGCGTCGTTCGAGATACTCACCGGCGAACAGCGCGGCCGCCGAGATCAACACCGACACAATCACCAGCCGCGCGGCGTCGTCCACGCCGCCGGGGGATTCGAGCAGATTGTAGATATGCAAAGGAATGGTGCGGGTCTCCCCCGGAATGCTCCCGGCAATCATGATGGTCGCGCCGAACTCGCCCATGCTCCTGGCAAATGCGAGCACGGCGCCGGCGATGATGCCGTGCCGGGCCAGCGGCAGCGTGACGCTGAGAAAGGAGTCGAGTCGCCCGGCCCCGAGCGTGCGGGCGGCCTGTTCCAGTCGCGGATCCACGGTGGTGAACGCCAGCCGGATGGCGCGAACCATCAGGGGAAACGCCATGATCGCCGAGGCCAGCGCCGCACCCTTCCAGGTGAACACGATCCGGATGCCGAACCACTGATCGAGGTATCTGCCGATGAAGCCCCTGCGACCACAAATGATCAGCAGCAAATACCCCGTCACCACAGGCGGCAGGACCAGCGGCAGGTTCAGGGCGGTCTCAACGATGCTCTTGCCGAAGAACCGCCGCCGGGCCAGCAGCCAGCCCATGCCAACACCAACCGGCAGGCTGGTGGCCACCGCGACCAGCGCCACCAGCACGCTCAGGCGAACAGCTTGGAACTCATCTGCTGAGAGCAACCAGTCGCGCATGTCGGCCGTCCTATTTCGACTCCGGCTTGATGCCAACAAAGCCGTGCTTCGCAAAGACCTCCTGGCCCTTGGGCGAGAGCAGGCGATCATAGAGCTTCACGGCCGCGGGATTCTTCTCACCGCTCTTGAGCAAGACCAGCGGGTAGACGATCGGGTCGAAGGTCGTGGGATCGAACGTAAAAACCACTTCGACCTTTTTGGTGATCAGCGCGTCCGTCGCATACACGATGCCGGCCTCGGCCTCGCCCTGTTCGACATAACTGAGCGTAATCCGCACATCCTGGCCACGGGCGATCTTCTTCTCTTTGACCAGCTCATCGTAAATGCCGGCCTTGGTCAGCGTTTTCTGGCCATACTTGCCACAGGGAACATGCTCGCCCGCAAGGGCCAGCTTGCCCACCGCCTTGGAGGACAGGTCCGCGGGCGTCTTGATCCTGGCGGGATTGCCCACCGGCACGATCAGCACCAGGGCGTTGGTCAGCAACGGCTGAATTCGCGCGACATAGCCCTTCTCCTTCACCGTGTCGGCCCACTCCTGATTGGCCGAGAGGAACAAATCGGCAGGTGCATCCGCCATGATCTGGGCGGCCAGCGCATTGGAGCCGCCGGGCACGATCTTCACTTCCACGCCGGTTTCCTGCTTGAACGCCTTGCCCAGTTCCGCCATCGCGTCCTTGGCGCTGGCGGCGGTCATGATGGTGACAGAGTTGCCGTCGGCAGCACTGGCCGGCATGGTGAGAGCCGAGGCAAGAATCCCCAGCATGACGAATAATCCACAACGTCGCATATCGCTCCTTTGGCAGAGCAGTTGGTAACCGTTATATACCGTGATTCATATCGCTATTCTAGCCCCATGCATGGCTGAACGCGATCCAGGCTCCAGCGCCGACGCATCCCATCACGATGCCGATGGCAATGCAGGTCCATCCCCAGCTTCGCTCCGCCTCGGCAGCGGTCGTGAGTTTCCACGCGATCACTCCGGTCCAGAGCCCGTTCGCCAGATGGCAGACGACCGCCAGGATACCCAGGAGATCGCGCAGAGTACCGACCAGATTGCCAGTGACGTGGCCGCCATCCGGCTGCAGAACGACCTGGAGCGCATCGACCGCGTGAGGCAGGCGGCAACGCCCGCAACAGCTTCCGGACAGAGCGGCGGGGGCGGGGCGCTTGGACTCGCGTTCGCCGTGTTCTTCGCGAGTGTCTGTTTCATCATGGCGGGTCTTGCGAGCAGCCACGGCGCCCCCGGCGTGTTTGCGCTGGTGCCTGTCGGCATGGGGATATTCGCGCTGGTTGCCGCCATTTCCGCGTTCGCCGGGCAGCAAGGTGTCGACGCGGCACGGGCCGACTATCAGCGGAGGCGCGTGCGGCTGCTGCAGGAGATCGAGCAAGCGCAGCGGAGCCGGCAGTAGGCAAGGGACGATTGTGTCGCCCCCGCGGAGTTTGGGATAGCTACGCTTATTGCCAACCATGGCCTGCGGCAGGTGCGATCCGGTATCGCCGCTGACGGCGCAGCCAAGGTCTGGAATGCTGAAAGGGTGACGATTCACGGTGGCCAGCGAGGACGCTGACCCTACTTTGCGGGGAGCGACTTAACGGCGGACTCGGCGGCTTTTCTGACTTCGGGATCGGGAGATTTCATGCCCGTTTCGGCGGCGGATTTGGCGGCGGGGTCGTGGCGAAGGGCGAACATGTCGAGGACTTTTACCTGCACTGCCGGGGAATACTTGGGGAATGAGTCGGCGATCTTCGCGGATTTGCCCGAGGGGATGTCGCGCATAACGTGGATGGCCATGATCTGCAGGTCGGCGTCTTTCCCGCGGAGGAGGTCGACGAGGCGGGGGACAGCGCGGTCGGGGCGGGACATGACCCAGCCGCGCAGACCGCCGCGACGGAGCGGCTCGGGAGCTTTCTCATCTTCGAAGAGGTTCTGGAAAATGCCGGCGGCCTCGTTGTTATTGCCGACGGCCAGCAGGCCGGTGGCGACGCGGAGCAGGGCATCGAGCGAGGCGAAGCGAACGATCGATTCCTCGGCCAGCTTCTTGGTCTCGATCAGCCGGCGGGCGTCGTCCGTGCCGATGGTACCCAGGGCGGCCAGCGCGGCGGCGGCGACGCTGGGCTCGCATTCGCAGAGCAGTTCCTTGAAGAACGGAACCGCCTGCTTGTCACGACGATTGCCCAGGGCGTTGATGGCCATGATGCGCGAATCCTGGCTGAGCAGCAGAAGCTGATCGCGCAACACCTTGTCGGCCGCTTCGTTTTCCATACGCTCGAGCACGGCGATGGCCATATGGCCCAATCCGGGCTCGTCGATGCGCTTGGCGATGGCGGGGACTTCTTCCGGGCCGCCGATAACCAGGAGCTGGCGGAGGGCGTAGTCCTTACACTCGTAGGTTGAGGGAAGATCGAGCAGCGCGGCCAGACGCCGGGCGAGGTCACGGGTTTCGGGAGCGGACATGCTCTGCGAGGCGACGGTGACTCTCGATGCGAGGAATTCGAGGGGAGTGCGATCGTCGCCGAGCTTGTAGTCAGCAAGGCGAGTGAAGATTTCGTCAAGCTTCAGATCCTGGCGGGCGAGCAGGGAAGGATTTCCGGGGAAGGGTTGGGCGAGGGTGGCACACGCAAGCAAGAGGAACAGGAAGATTTCGCACGCAAAGACGCAGAGACGCAGAGAGGAACAGCCGCCATCAAAACCAAGACAACCACGGAGACACGGAGGCACGGAGCAATGCTGGGGAATCAATGTGCTCCGTGTCTTGTCTCTCCGTGTCTCTGTGCCTCCGTGGTAAATATTCTTCTCAGGCCGCGAAGATTCGGATGGATTGTGTCGCAGAGAGGTACGAGGTGTGACTATTGTTCCAGGCAAATAGGATGTGTCGGAGTACGGACACCACGGGCTGGAAGCCCGTGCCACCATAATTGAGCGGTCCGAGATATTACCTGGAAAAATGGGGACGGCTGAGGCCGGGGAGCACGGGCGAGACGCCCGTGCCACGGACATTTTGTTGACTTGTCGGCTGCTGGTGTTCATTACGATCTTCTCTCTGCGTCTCCGCGACTCTGCGCGAGTCTTCTTTCCTCTTTCCACTTTCCACTTTCCACTTCACACCAGCCGCCACGGAACGCGCATGGGGCGGTAGAGCATCCGATTGGCTGCGGGATCATGAACGAACTGTTCAGTTTGGGGATCCCACGTCAGTTTGCGGCCAAGGATCAGGGAGAGGTTGCACAGGTGGCAGAAGGTGGCCGTGCGGTGGCCTTGCTCGGGCGGGGCGACGACGTCGCCGCGGGTGCGGATGGCTTGCAGAAAATCATCGTGGTGGCCGGGACTTTCGTGGAGGTGGACCTCGCTCGGCGCGATGGTGGAGGTGAGGATGGCCGGGTCGCTGGCGGTGGTAGCACAGCCGTGGATGGCGACTTCGAGCCAGCCCTTGTCGCCTTCGAAGCGGATGCCGCGGGCGCGGTCGTCCTGCACGATGACCTGGAGGCCGGAGGCATAGGTGAAGGTGATGTGGTAACGGATGGCGGTGTTGTAGAGGCTGTTGGTGTAGAAGGCCGCGTTTTTCGGCTCGATGGTGACGGGGCCTTTGAGCCAGGGCTCCGCGCCCCAGAGAGCGATGTCGGCGACATGCGCGCCGCGGTCGGTCATCTCGCCGCCGGAGTAGTCGTATATGTAGCGGAAATTGCCACTGACGCGGACTTTCGTATAGGGGGCATACGGAGCGGGACCGAGCCAGAGGTTGTAGTCCAGATCAGGCGGGATCGGCTGCTCGGGCTGCAGGCCGCAGTCTTTGGCGTTCACGGGCAGGCCGATATAGATGGTCTTGAGCTGGCCGATCCGGCCGTTTCGCACGAGTTCACACGCGTAACGGCCCTTGGGGTTACTGCGTTCCTGGCTGCCTGTCTGGAAGATGCGGCCGAAGCGCTGGGCGGCGCTGACAACCTCACGGCCTTCGGCAACGGTAAGCGAGATGGGCTTCTCGCAGTAGACGTCCTTGCCGGCCTTCATCGCCATGATGGCGCCGAGGGCGTGCCAGTGATCGGGCGTGGCAATGATGACTGCGTCGACGTCGGCCCGGGCGATGAGTTCGCGGAAATCCTGGATGGAGGCGCATCCCTTGTACTGCCCGGATTTGTCGGCCTCGGCGTATTTCTCGTTGGTTCGTTCGCGCGCGGCCTCGCGTTTGCTGAGATTGGCGTCGCAGACAGCGACGACCTGCACGCCGGGATGATCGAGCATGGCCTTGTGGTGATAGCCGCCGCGGCCACCGACGCCGATGATGCCGATGCCGATGCGATTGCTGGGAGCAGACTTCGGCTCGGCGGCGAGCAGCCAGCGCGGAGTCAGGAGATACGGGGACGCAAAGGCGGCAGCTTGGATAAGTGTTCGGCGTGAGAGGCGTGTCATGCCCTAGTCTCCGAAAGTGGCGGCCCTTCGGGCCTCATGTGATTGACCATTGATCTCCGTGGCCTGACGGCCACGGCTACCAAGGGTGACGGCCTTTCAGGCCTGCGGATCGGATCTGGCACGATTCCGAACCGGTGAAACCTCCGCGATCGGCGACCACAGCCTCAGACAACGCGCCCGCGATCAATGAACGTGTCCGCAGATGCTCAACAATTCGGTTCCCGCGTCCACGACCATGCCGGGAGACACGCGGGTCATGCAGCGGTGGTCGAGCGGGCAGCGCTTCTTCTGGCACGGGCCACAGAAGACCTTCACGGAGACGCGACGCTCCTTGGCGAAATTGATCTCGGTCCACTCCGGGTGCGTCGGGCCGAAGATGGTGACGACCGGCACGTTGAACGCGGCCGCGACGTGGCGCGGGCCGGTGTCGTTGGTAATCATGAGGTCGCAGCGGCGGATGATTTCCTTGAGCGCGCCCAAGGTGATGCCCTTGGCGACGAGATCGACGGCCGCGTGTTTCATGTGGCTGTGGACGGCGTCGAGAATGCGGCGTTCCTTCGGTGTGCCGCTGATGAGGACGGTGGCGTTGCGTTCCTCGATGAGCCGGTCCGCGGCCTCGGCGAAATGCTCGGGGAGCCAGCACTTGGCGTCGCCGTACTGGGCGCCGGGATTGAGCAGTACGAGAGGGCCGGACCCCTTGCTACCCGGGCGGAACAACTCCGGATCGAGCCCCGCGCGCGCGAGGATCGCCTGGGCCTCGCGCTTTTCGGAACTGGTCACGAAAAGCTCCATCTTCAGGTCGCGGCTGCGCGAACCGAGATACTGGACGATCCCCATGTAGTAACGCAGGATGGGCGAGGGCAGATACTTGCCTTTGTCGCGCGCGGGGAGCAGACGGTCGCTGAGCAGAAATGCCCGGCCATCGCGCTCATAGCCGACAACCTTCTTGATGCCGGCCATTTTGCACAGCAGGGCACTGCGGAAGGAATTGGGCAGGAGGATCGCCAGATCGAACTTGCGTGCCCGCAGCCGCGCGGCCAGGCGCAAGGTACCCTTGCCCGCCTTGGCCTTGGTGCGGCCGGTACGATAGGTGATCAGCTTGTCATACCACGTCATGCCGGTGTAGATGGCCTTGACATAACGCCGGGCGAGATAGGCAATCTCGGCCTTGGGGTGGAGTTCCCTCAAGGCACGCAAGGCTGGCGTCGCCATGACGGCATCGCCAACCCAACTCGGCTGGACAACAAGTATTTTCCTGGGTTCGGCCATATCGGGTTTGAGTATAATCAAACCAGTTTTGCATGCATTGGAATCCGCGAAAAAAATATTTTGCAGCCCCTTTACATGGCAATTGGGTAAGGCTATTATATTCTCAGTAATGAAGTTCGTAGGGCCTTTCTAGGTTAGTTTAGTACAGATATTAACGCATGGCCGGATGTCAATGTCTGGCATGTATGGACCCTCGGGGTGGTCCCCCCACCACCCCCTTTCCTCGTGGGAGCCGCCTCCCCCCCGGGCTGCTCCCACACTTACCAATGAATGGCAGGCGATCTGTTTACAGATCGCCTGCTTTTATTTTTGTTTTTGTAGACTGCCTTTATTTTTGGGTTCTCACCATCAAGCAGCCGTGGCGCGGGAGCGCGACTTCGTATTGACCGGCCATTTCGCCCAGGTCCTTTTGTCGCCAAAGATCGCGCAGTTTAACATTTCCGTTCAGGCCAACGTCGGACGCCTTAATTAATCCCTTGCTCTCGAATTCGCCCGTGTTGAAGACGGCGATGGCTTTGGTGCCGTCGGCGAGAGTCTTCGCCCAGACCTGGATGTCGCCCTGGGTCGAAACGCGCTTGGCCTGCTTGCCGAGCAGATCCTGGTCGACGGCGAGCACTTCGTCGTTGCAGAGCAGGTTGAGCGTGAAGTCGTCCAGGCGTTGCATATCGCCGGAGAAGATCAGCGGGGCGGAGAGCATGGACCAGAGCGTGACGTGGGTGTATTGCTCGTTGGGCGTGAGCGGCGTGAGACGCGTGGTGCCGTTCCAGCCGGAGATATAACCAAGCAGAAGGTAGTCGGGATCGTTCCAGCCGCCCGGGCCGTGCTGCGGGTCCTTGCCGTCGAGGCCGAAAACATCGACGTAGATCGCCCGGACGATGCCCTCATTGGTCAGGCCAAGATCGCCGGCGGTGCGCCAGGAGTGGCCGCCGACATCGCGGCCCCAGTCCCAGACCTTGCCCATGCCGTACTGGCAGAGGTTGAGCACCATGTCGCGTTTCTGTTGCTTGAGGATGTCGCCCATCTGCTTGTAGGGCTTTTTGTAGGTGTCGAGGTCGGTCTTGCCTTTAACCAGGCCGCCGTAGGAACACCAGTCGTATTTCAGGAAATCGAAGCCCCAGTCGGCGAACTGCTTCGCATCCTGCTCTTCGTG
This sequence comes from Phycisphaerales bacterium, assembly GCA_025361735.1. Lineage (GTDB taxonomy): Bacteria > Planctomycetota > Phycisphaerae > Tepidisphaerales > Tepidisphaeraceae > JANYKD01. The sequence goes on along the minus strand of JANYKD010000467.1, from coordinate 7,882 downwards.
CTGCCAGGCGCCGGTATGGCCGGCGCAGGTGGTCGGTCCGGGCGAAGTATAGATGCCGGCGAGCAGGCCCTTGGAATGAATGTAGGAGGTCAGGGCGGTCATGTCAGGGAACCGCTGGTTGGTGATGAGGTTTCCCTTCTCATCGCGGTCAGGCGCGCCGACCACGGGATCCTTGCTCTTGGGCTTGCGGCCCCAGCAATCGTCGATGTTCACGTACATGTAGCCGTGGTTCATCATGCCCGAGGCGACCATGGCGTCGGCCGCCCCGCGGATGTGCTGATCGGTGACGCGGTTCTCCCAGACATACCAGGAGTTCCAGCCCATGTGTGGTGTCAGGGCAAGCGTATCCCCGCTGACGATCTTGAGCGACTTGCGGTCTTCGCCCTGGGCATTTTTTGCGATGAGGGTGACGACGTACTCGCCTTTGGGCGGATTGGTGCCGCGGATAGTGCCGGTGGCGGGGTCGAGTTTGAGGCCTTCGGGCAAGTTCTCGGCGGCGAAGGTCATCGGCCGCAGACCAGACGCGGGAATGGTGAACTGGAACGGGTTTCCCGGCCGGCAGCCCCAGGCACGGGCACCGTTGATCCGCGGGCTGGGCGGATCCTTGGGAGTCAGGATGACGGCCGCCTCGACCGGGGCCGTGGCCGCGAGAGGCGCCGCACCGGCGTAGACGAACTTGGCATCCACCCAGTCGGCGTGATCAAATTCGACGCCGTCGCCCGCATCGAAAACCGCCAGCAGGACTTTTTTGACGCCGTCGAGTTTCACGTCGACCGGCTGGGCCGCATTCTTGTAGTGCATGACGCCGGAGTCGAAGAGCTTCCGGCCATCGCCGTAGACGCGAAACTGGAGGGTGGCTTTGTCGCTGCGACAGTTGTCGTCCACGCCGACGAGGGCGGTGAACCGCTCGGCCTTGCCGTCGAGATCAACCCAGAGATAACTGTTGGCGTGTGTCCCAACGCCCTTCTCGTAGACCTGGCCGTTTATCGACAGTTTTGTTTTGGTGACCGACTGATCCACCTTCGGTTTGTCCCAGCCGCAGGTCATGCGGGCGAGATCCAGCTTGGAGAGGGGTGTCTCCTCCGCGAGAACGGCGCCAGAAACGAACATGGAAATCACGGCGGCAATGAGTCGTGCCCGGCTGGTCATCAGAGGCTCCTTGTTGAAAGAGAATATTCCGCCGAAGAACGAGCGTTGCGGAAGGCCTGTTCGGAAATCGAAGAAGACTAAACACGAAGACACGAAGGCACGAAGCGGTTTCGGGTCGATCCGATCGATATGACTTGCGAAAACCACAACTCCAATTAAGAGAAACAAAGAAGTGACGATTCTTGCGGGCCGATTATGAATACCATATCCCGCTTCGTGGCTTCGTGTTTAGTCTTCCTTCCCCGCGTCTTCAGAGCCACTGGTCACGAAGCATTTTGAGCTGCTCCCAGTCGGCTTCGTTGAACCACTCGGGGCAGATTTCCACGCGGCCCATCAGTTTCCCGAAGAACTCCTCGGCATCGTTCTCGATGATCTCGCGATCCTGGCCCATGCTCTGGCGAACAGCGTAGAGGTCGTCTTCCTGGCTGGCGACGCGCAGAGCCTCCTGCCCGCAATGCTGGCGGACGAGGTCGGCCAGTTGGCGATAGAACATCCAGACATCCTCGTCGGGAAATGGCGGCGGCTGGCAGTGCCGTTTGATGGCGTGACGGAAATACTTGAGCTTCTCTTCCCAGGTCAGTACCGAGTCCAAGGCGAGGGTGATGTACTGGCCCACTTTCGCGGACTCGTGCAGGTGGGTATCCCCCATGCGGTCGGCCTGGTGCGCGAGCTTGGCATAAAAGCTCTCGGCCTGCCCGATGGGCGGCATCGATGGAAATGTTCGCTGCTGGATAGCCATGCCGATTTTCCGTTAGACGGAGCCCGAGGGGCCAAAGGATGTGATTGGGTCCGGGCTTCGTGCTGCTACTGTCCTGATTCTATGATCAGCGATCCTCCTGCTGCAAGGGAAATATTGGAGTCTTGTCTTTGGCGGATGCCCGGCTAGACTTGGCTTTCGCTCGCGTCCGTGGAAGGTGAGTCGGCAGACCAGATCGCCTGTCCTGCCGATCATCCGGTAGATCGACGGCGGCGAACCCTGCATTTGGATCAGCAATCATGCATGAATTTCTTGCACAAACCGATCCTCGCAATGCCTGGCTGCCGGTGATGTTGCTCATCGTCATCGGCGTCGGTTTTTCGGCCATGACCATTGTGGCGTCGATCATCATCGGCCCGAGCCGGAGCGGGAAAGGCAAGGCAACGACATACGAGAGCGGCATGATCCCCACGGGTGACACACGCCGGAGGTTCAACGTCCGCTTCTACATCGTTGCCATGATCTTCCTGGTGTTTGACGTGGAAATCGTCTTCTTCTACCCATGGGCAACCCTGTTCCCCGAAGCCGTGGTCGGGCGGGTTGGCGGGGCGGGGCTGCTGCTGATCGAGATGCTCATCTTCGTGGCGATCCTGCTGGTGGCGTATTTCTACGCCTGGGGCAAGGGCGTGTTCCGGTGGGATTGATGGCGCAAGAAAAAAGCCAGACCCCGGGGGCCTGGCTTTTGTCGGCTAAATTCGCGTCCACATCAGGGCTTGTAACTTCCGGTCATGACAATGCCGCCGGTGTCGGTATTGAAGATGTTCTTGAAGGCAACACCACCGATTTCGGCGCCGGTGCGCGGATCGAAATCGCCGTAGGCGTGAACGTTAATCCACGTACCCTTGATCTTGCCGCTCTTGTCGATGCTCCCGGTAAAGCGAACGCAGCCGCCGTAGGTGAGGCTGTTTGCGGTGTTCTGCTGGGTACCAGTGCCCGTGCCGGTACCAGTGCCTGTGCCGGTACCAGTTCCACCACCCTGAGTCGCACTCAGTTGCACCTCATAGTAAGCAGTACCCGTGATCTGGTTTCCATTACGGTACAAGAGGAACGGGGTACCAGGAACAGCGGGCGCGCCGAGAGTACTGGGAATGGTCGGGGCGGCGATGCCGGTTTGGGCATCCATGCCGAAGAGATCGACCAGACCCTGCACGGTGGTCGTCGATCCGCCTGTGGTGCCGCCGCCTCCACCAGCGCCGATGGCCGAACTGGAGAAGACCTGGGACATGTGAACGGGATCGACCTGGATGATCATGTTGCCATAGTAACGGGCGCGACCCTTGAAGGTCAGGGACTGCATGCCGAACAGGCTTGTACCACCAGTGGTGCTGGATGTACCGCTGCCGCCGCCGGTGCTGGTTGTACCGGTGCTGCCGCTGCCCGAGGCGGCGTTCGGGTCAGTCGCGTTAAGGCTGGCGCGGCCGGTGAAGGTGAGGCTTCCGGCACTGAAGGGCTGGACCGGCCTGGTCTTGTTCTGCGAGAGGGCAAAGATCAAGGCGTTGGCCTTGGCCGAGCCCCAACCCGTGGCGTAGTCCCAGCCCGGCAACGCTGGCCACACGACCGCCGTAATGCCGTTGCCACCGGTGCCGTATTGGTCGATGTCGTTGAAGAAGCCATTGCTCTGAGTATTCGCCAGCCGGTAGATTCGATCCAGCGCGGTGTTACCCAACTTCTTCAGTTTCGATCCAGCGCGGTTCTGATTGATGAGAGCGATCAAGCCGGCAAACATGGGAGTTGCGAGGCTGGTGCCCCCGGCTTGACCCCAGCCGCCCATGGCAGTGGTGTCAAAGGTGGCAACGCCTGTGGCGGGATCGGCCACAAGGGAAACATCCGGCGTGCCGCGGGTTGTGTCAGGCTGGCCGTTGTTCTGCTGGTAGGCCGGTTTGGGAAAGAGAGCACTGGGGCCGCCACCAGCACCGCCGGCATCCGTGAGGTCCTGCCAAGGCTTTTCGCCCCCTGGAGCGGTGAGGCCACCACCACCCGGCAGGATGGGAGCACCGAGAAGGTCAAGGTAGCCGGTTGGAATGTTGTCCAACGCGTTGTAGGTATCGACGGGGCTGGGAACGCGATTGCCGTACTTGTCGAGATAGAGCGATGTTCCGCCGACGGAGATGACGTCGGGGCTGGTTGACGGGAAACTAATTTCGCCGCCGGTATCGCCGGCCGCAGCGAGGAAGGTAATATTTTTCGACTCGGGCGACTCGAAGACGGCGTTAAGCGCCTGTGCGAAGTCGTCTTCCGGGCCATCGACGCCCAAACTCATGGAAACGGCGCCGCCGCCAAAGTTCCGGTTGAGCAGATCCACGCCCTTCTGTATCGCCGTGTAGATATCGCCATGGGAATTGCTCGATGCCTCGATGAGGTAGAGTTTGGCCGCGGGAGCGATTGTATGAGCCCACTCGACGTCCATGGTCGCCTCCCCGGACCAGCCCTCATCGGGAATGTAGTTCGCGCCGGCCATGTTGACAACCTGGAGGTTTGCCTTGGATGCCATCGGAAGCCGGAATGTGCGAGCGAATTTGTTGAAGTCGGCGGTGAGGGTGGGCGTGTGATAGGCGACAATGATGGCAATGGCCTGGCCCTGACCGCGGTTCTTGTACGTGGCATCGTTCAGGTCGCCGAGGCCGTAGGCTTTGCGGATCTGCTCCGGCGTGTAGCCAACGGGGACGCCGTTGTACGTGAAGATTGGGAACTTGCTCGTGACCGAACCGGTGACGTCGTCGGTGCCAGCGCCCCGAACTACCGTGTCGTTGCCGGATTTTACCAGCGTGTTGTTCCCGGCGCCGCCGGAAAGCTGATCATCGCCATCGCCGCCGAGCAGCTTGTCATTACCAGCGCCGCCGAAAAGCTGGTCGTTGCCGTCGCCGCCCGCAAGCGTGTCGTTGCCCGTGCCGCCGTTGATCACGTCGTTGCCGGAGGCGCTGCTGAGCAGATCGTCGCCCCCGCCGCCATTCAGCACGGCAGGAATGTCGATCTTCGAACCCACCTCGTAGATCTGCACGTTGTCATTGCCGCCCAGCGCATCGATGCGGATGCGGGCGACGTCGGCGCGATTGAAATAACTGGTATCGTGGTTAACCACGACCTTGAGTTGGGCGGTATTCACCGCGTTGCGAACCCTGATCTTGTCGGCGTGCTCAGTACCGACGACAGTCAGAAGACCGTCTACAAGCGTGGCCGAGAGCAGTTGACGCGGTTCCAAGCCCTCAAGTACGGGGCGTACTGCCCGAGAAACCCATCCCGATTTCGACGATTGCCGCGGCTGACGCATTGCTTCTCCTGCTGCAAAAAGCCCAAGGTGTGTTTTCACCGCTATCACCGAACCACAATAGTACTGCAAGGCCAATCCCGTCGCAACCGGCAAGTCCCAACACTTTTTGCGTTCGCTGCTGGAGTCCGAACGGGATGCCTTTCCTGAGAAATAGACGCCGCAAGGGGTCCGGGTATTTCGGCGTTTTTGGAAACGATTGGCCTGCCTGAGCACACCCTCTTTACTGAACGGATCGGTCCGCGAGAAAAATGTTTTTGACTGGTTGCGGGCGCGTGACTCGCGGAATGGCTTGGGTTACAATCGCTCCCTGTTTGGCGGCTCGGGTTGCCGTTTGCGGGCCGGCTGCAATGATTGACACCAAAGGAGTTTCCATGCGGGTTGAGAAAAGGTCCTCCTCCAACGCCAAGCTTTCGGAAGCCGTGATCGAGACGCTGGAACAACGCCAGATGCTGAGCGTGGATTTGACCGGCGGCAGACTGCTGGTCATCGGAACACCCGGCGACGACGTCATTCACGTGCATCTTGCGGAAGGCGATCCGAACACGATCATCATCGACGACAATGTTGACTGGGGCGGACAGAGCTATTCATTCAACCTGCGCACGCTTGCATACACCGTCAGGGGCGGCATCGTCATTATTGGCGATTCCGGAAACGATGAGATTGTCGTGGATGAGACCTATGGAGCCATCAAGCTCGCGTTCACGGTCGATGGCGGCGACGGCAACAACACAATCATCGGCGGCAGCGGCAACGACCTGCTTATCGGACGCGCCGGTGACGATTACATCTGCGGTGGCGCGGGCATGGACTTTATCTCAAGCGGCGACGGTTTCGATACCCTGTACGGATCGATGAACCCCGACGACGCGTCCCTGTACGGCGGCAACCCCAATCGCGACTCCGCGAACGTCATTCGCGGCGGCGACGATAACGACTACATCGTCGGCGGACCCAAGAACGACCGGCTCTACGGCGATAACGGCGACGACACCATCCTCGGCATGTCCGGCAATGACTATATCGAGGGCAACAACGGTGACGACTCGATCGAAGGCGACAACGGCTACGACACGATCCACGGCAATGCCGGCAACGATTTCATCGACGGCGGGAATCACGACGACTTCATCTTCGGCGATGGCGGCAACGACTCGCTTTACGGCGGCACCGGCTCCGACCAACTCTACGGCGGGTCCGGCGACGACGAATTACACGGCGATGCCGGCACCGACTCGCTCGACGGCGGCGCGGGCGTCGACTCGCTCTGGGGCGACCTCGGCAAGGACCGCTTCAAACTCGCCGGCGGCGGTGGCCAGAGCGTATTGATGGACTACGACCCCACGCAGAAGGACTCCATCGGCAACTTCAAGAACACCTCGACGGTGGTTCGGAAGAATTAGTTAATGGTTGATAGCAGACAGGTGCCAGGCGACGGCCGCTAACAACTGGCGGCCAACTCGGTAACCTCGGTCGCGCCCAGCAGACGCCATGTGCCCGGCGCGACGCCGGCCAGCGCCAGCGGGCCGAAACTCTCCCGATGCAGTTCGGTCACCGCATTGTTCATCGCCTCGAACATGCGCCGAACCTGGTGATACCGTCCCTCACGAAGCGTCAGCCGTGCCTCACGCGGCCCGAGCGTCTCCATCTCGGCCGGCTGCAAGGGCTTGCGGTCCTCGGGGAGCATGAGCGTACCACTGGCGAACATCGCCGCTTCGTTTCCGGCCAGCGGCTTTTCCAACACAGCCCGATAGACACGCGGAACGTGATGCTTGGGATTGGTCAGGCGGTGAACCAGCGCCCCATCGTCGGAGAGCAGAAGCAACCCCGTCGTGTCCTTATCGAGACGTCCGACGCTCGTGATCTGCGGCTTGCGGCCGGTCCATCGCGGCGGGATCAGATCGTAGACCAGCGAACCATGCTCCTTGTGGCTGCAGATATAACCGAGCGGCTTGTGGAGTAGGATATACAGTGCCGGCGGGTCGAGCTTCTCCCCGGCCACCGTGATGTTGTCGCGATCGACGCGCAGCGACGGGTCGAGCAAGCGCCGGCCCTCCAGGCAAACCTCCTCCGTCTTGAGAAAATCGCGCGTGCGCGAGCGGAAACAGTAGCCGAGGTTGGCCAGCAGACAATCCAGGCGAGTGAGCGACATGCTGGACAGGGTAACCGATGCGCGGGCAACATGAAACGCGGGCGACGGCGACGCCGGAGCCGTCAAGGCTTCACTGGCCGATCACTGAGCGGAGGCTTGATCGCCGGAAATTCCTGCTGTTCTGCTTCTCGCTGAATGACAATGGTCGGCCGGGCCGTAAACAGTGTGACGACATCTGCCTCGGCATTCTTCCCTTCCGCCTTGGAGAGCGCCAAAACAAGTGTCCCACCGTCCGGAATCGATACGATCGAGTTAACCTCCTGCACAGCGAGATCGGGCTTCTGGATCAGCAGTTTCTCGCCGGCCGGGGCCTTGTCCCACACCACATCGCGCATTGCGCGGATCTCAGTCACACGCGGATGCAGTTGCAGGGTGACAAATTTGCGGTCGGCGCTGACTGTTGGCTGAACGTCGACGTCGATGCCATCCTGCACGGTTGCCGTTATGTGTACCCATTTGCCTTCGCCCGATCCGCCCGGGCGGAACCCCGAGACATACGCCTGCTCCTTGCCCACCCGCACCATTCCGCTCTGGCCGTTGAACACGGTGATCCGCG
>JANYKD010000459.1 GCA_025361735.1 Phycisphaerales bacterium | reverse complement strand
TCACGCTTGATTCGTTCCAGAATCTGCCCACGCTGCCTGCGGGGCTGAATTGGGCGGTCGAGGCCACGTCCACCCATATCGATCTGCAGGTTACGGGCTCGGTCGTTCCCGAGCCCGCAAGCGCAGCGATTTTGATGTTCGCCGGAGTGGGCGCTCTGGTAACCCGTGTTCGCCGCCGGCGAGCCTGAACGCCGATTCTGATCGTCCCCCGGCCGTCCGGGATGCACTTCTGTGGTCCCGGATGGCCGGGTGGACCCGGCGGCTTTGCATCTCAAAGGAGTCGCTTAGCACCAAGTTTCCTCAATTGGCGGCGGGGACGTACTTCAATGAGGAGGGCAAGCCCTGAAGGCGTGGGCCGTCCGGAGCAGAACTTCGGACGGTCTGCGCACGCTTTTTCCGAGGTGTTGTATGAGCCCATTACCGTCCGTCCGGGCGCAGTTGACCATCGCCATCGTTCTGTTGGTGCTCATCCCCTCATCAGGTACGCTGGCTCAGGCGACATTGTGGGAGGTCTATAACGACGCCGCGGGGCGAGCCTTCAGTGCCGGCCGGCTTGCAGAGGCTGAGCGAATGGCCTTGCGAGCGCTCAACGCCGCCGAGAAGCTCGGGGCGCAGGATCGTCGCGTGGTGCTCGGCCTTTGCAGTCTTGGTTCGATTCAGACTGCCGAGGGCAGGTACGATGAGGCCGAGACGTCATTTAATCAGGCGCTTGCCATCAGCAAGAAGACGCTTGGTCCGGCCCATCCGATCGTGGCCAAATGCCTGCGGGGTTTCGCGCGGTTGTGTCGTGCCCGTGGCCGATACGACGAGGCGGGTGAGCTGTACGAACGCGCGTTGACGATCCTCGAACAGGCACTCGGCTCGGATCCGCCGGATGTGGCGGCAATACTGAGTGAGATGGGCGAATTGTACTACGCCCAGGCCAAATATGTGGAGGCCGAAGCGCTGTACAAGAAGTCGTTGACGATACACGAGCGTTTTGTCGGGCCGGACAATCCGGATGCAGTGTCGGCGCGGAACGGACTGGCCGCCGTATATTGTGTGCAAGGCAGGTACGCAGATGCGGAACCCATTCTGCAGCAATCGCTGAAAATCGCCGTTGCCAGGTATGGAGAGAACCACCCGATCGTGGCCAGCATTGTCAGTAATCTCGCGGAGTGTCGGCTCGTGACCAGCGACTATGGGGCGGCGGAACTGTTGTACAAGCGATCGCTGGCGATCCGGGAGGCGGTTTTCGGCGCGATGCATCCAGAAGTCGCGTTGGGGGTCAAGAACCTGGCGACCGTCTATTGGGACCAGCAGGACTATGCGGCAGCCGCACCGCTGTACGAGCGGGCGCTGGTGATCAGAGAAAAGGCGCTCGGGGCGAACCATCCGGACGTCGCCGACTCGCTGAACAGCTTGGCGCTTCTATACCATACGCTGAACCGGCCTGCGGATGCCGAGCAATATTACAGACGGGCCCTGGCGATCAGGGAAAGGACGCTCGGGGCAAATCATCCGGACGTGGCCGTCTCGCTGAATAATCTGGCGTTGTTATACCATTCGCAACGAAGATACGCCGAGGCGGAGCCTTACTACAAGAGGTCGCTGGCGATCTGGGAGAATACCACGCACGATCCCGGCAGCGAGTCGTGCATTGCTCAGGTGATCGAGAACTACGCGCCGCTGCTGAAACTGCTCAAGCGAGACGCCGAAGCCGAACCACTGCTACAGAAAGCCAGGGAGATTCGCAGCAAGAACAAGCTCTGAAATGTTACTGGAAGAGCGGCTGAATCAGATGCCGGATCAGCAGGTAAGCGATGGCGGCCATGAAGGCGGAGCAGGGGATCGTCAGGATCCACGCGGTAATGATGCGCTGGCCCCAGATCCAGCGGACGTAGCGCCAGCCGCGCGTGGTGCCGACGCCCAGGATGGCGCCGGTGATCGCGTGCGTGGTCGAGATCGGCACACCGCGGATCTTCGTGAAGCCGAAGATGGTGAATGCGGCGGCCGTTTCAGCGCAGAATCCGCCGACGGGCTGCAACTTGGTGATGTTGTTGCCCATGGTTTTGACGATACGCCAACCGCCACACATGGTGCCCAGCGAGATCGCGGCGTGACAGACGAGGATGATCCACCAAGCCACGTTGACGCCGCCACTGCCGGCAAGATGGAGGCTATTGAGGATGTTTTGATCGCTCGACTTGGTCAAGTGTCCCAGTCCCGCGGCCGTCAGCAGCATGACAATGATGCCCATGGTCTTCTGGGCGTCGTTGCCACCGTGGCCCAGTGAATAGAGGGCCGCCGATATGAGCTGAAGTTTTCGGAAGAGCCGATCCACCTTCCACGGCGTGGCCCGCCGGGCCAGCCATGAAACCACCACCATGTTGAATGTCCCAAGGACAAAACCCAATACGGGCGCCAGGACGATGCCGATCAGCACCAGCATCCACCCCTGTGGCCTGAGGGCCGCCAGTCCGGATTTTAAGACGGCCGCGCCGCCGAGTCCGCCCACCAGTGCGTGCGAGGAACTGGTTGGCAGCCCCAGCCGCCAGGTGATGATATTCCAGATGATCGCGCCCATCAGGCCGCCGCAAACCACGTAGATATCGATCAGCTTGTTGTCGACCATATCGCTGGAGATGGTCCCCGCGACTTTTGTGCCGAAGATAAACGCGGCTGCGAAGTTAAAGAACGCCGCCCAGATCACCGCTTGCGAAGGCGTGAGCACGCGCGTGGCGACCACGGTCGCGATCGAGTTGGCCGCGTCGTGAAAGCCGTTGAGAAAATCGAAGATCAGCGCGACGAAGATGAACAGGATGAGGAGCCAGAGCATCCCCGTCGTCACTGGCTGGGTCGTGGCTGCGGCAAGTAAATCTGTCGTAAGCATCAGGATTCCACCGTGAATACCGCGCGAGCCCTATCCGTTCTTGAGGACAATGCGTTCCAGCGTGTTGCCCACGTCTTCGCATCCGTCAATGGCGTTTTCGATGTAGTCGTAAAGTTCCTTCCATTTAAGTACGTCCAAGGCGCTGGTCTGGCCTGAGAACAGCTCCGACATGGCCGCGTGGTGGTTGTCGTCACCAACGCTTTCCTGATGGTGAATCTCGATGAGGCATTCGCTCAGATCCGCCAGCTTATGAGTCCGCCGCAGCATTCCCACGGCCTTGGCCAGCGCCGTGGTCGCCGCCACCAGCACGCCGGCCTGCCGGGCAAACGGCACGGGTATGCTCGTGATATGAAACAACGGGATGCGTTTCACGAGGGCGTCCACCGCGTCCACGATGTCGTCCATTTCATTGACCAGCGTGTGGATGTCCTCGCGGTCGAAAGGGGTGATGAACGTCCGGTCCAGCCGGTCCAGCGTCTGGTGCGCCAGATCGTCGGCCGCGTGCTCGGCGTTGCGGATCAATTCCGTCGGCCCGTCGATCTTGGGAAACTCCGCGGCCAGCCGTTGTAAGTGGATGGCCGAGTCGATGATATGCTTGGATATGCCTTCGAAGAGGTCGAAGAACACAGTGTCTCGAGGAAGCAGGTTGAACATGAGTCCGGGTCTCCCACACAATCAGGATCATTAAGCCGATGTTAAAGTCCGATTTTAAATGGGTTGGGTTTTAAGGCAACGCGGAATCGCCCAAACACAGCCGAAAAACGCTGTCTTAACGAAATCTTAGCAGAGCTGGCGACTTCGAAGTCGATGGAAGCCCAAGCCGAGTACTGGCAAACAAATGACCGCCGACTTGCAGTTGGCTCCTGTCTTTCCTAGACTTACTACAAAGTTCGCTAGGGGTGTCCCGGCGTATTCGGGACTGAGAAAACACCCTTAGAACCTGATCCGGCTAGAACCGGCGTAGGAAAGCGAATTATATAGCACTACCGCAGAGGTAGTCTTATCTATTTGCATTCCATACGTCATATTTAAGGACACGCCATGGCGAAGCCTGCTGCCTTCGACCGTTCATATATTCTGCCGCCACTGGGCGGGAATCCTTCCACGGACCGGCAGGGGACCTCACCCGGGTCTCTGGCGAATCCGGCCCAGCTTGGCGGGCCGCTGACGTACTCATCACCTGATACGCCGGGGATGCCGGAGCCGTCGACGATCACGGCGATGGATTTCGCGGCCGGGCGAGATTCGCAATGCAAAACGCAGCTCGAAGAGGCCCGGACCGGCCGCGTGTCGGCCGAGGCGCGGCGCGTGGCGCTGCGCGAGCCGCACCTCACGCCGGAGCAGATTCGCGTGGAAGTGGCGGCCGGGCGGATGGTCATCCCGGCCAACAAGGTTCACCTCAAGTACAAGCTCGAACCCATGTGCATTGGCCGAGCGAGCCTGACCAAGATCAACGCCAACATGGGCGCTTCGCCGGTGTCGTCCAGTACGGACATGGAAGTCGAGAAGCTACGCTGGGCCGAACGCTGGGGCGCGGACACGGTCATGGATCTCTCCACTGGCGGCGACCTGAACGCCTGCCGCGAGGCGATCATCCGCGAATCGACCGTGCCCATCGGCACGGTGCCGATCTACTCGATGATCCTGGGCCGAAATATCGAGGACCTGTCATATGACGTGATCCTCAAGGAGCTCGAGAACCAGGCGAAGCAGGGCGTGGACTATTTCACGATCCACGCGGGCGTGCTGCGGGAGCACCTGCCGTATGTGCGTAAACGCCTCATCGGCATCGTCAGCCGCGGCGGGAGCATCCTGGCCAAGTGGATGCTGCACCACGGCAAGCAGAACCCGATGTACGACCTCTTCGACGATATCTGCGACATCATGCGCGAGTACGATGTCAGCTTCTCGCTCGGCGACGGTTTGCGACCCGGCGGCCTGGCAGACGCTTCTGATGAGGCGCAGCTTCGCGAACTGGTGACGCTTGGCGAGTTGACCGAACGCGCCTGGGCAAAGGGTTGCCAGGTCATCGTCGAAGGCCCCGGGCATGTGCCGTTCGACCAGATCGAATACAACATGAAACTCCAGCGACGCCTCTGCCACGGCGCGCCGTTCTATGTCCTCGGCCCGCTGGTGACCGACATCTTCCCCGGCTACGACCACATCACCAGTTGCATCGGCGCCACGGCGGCCGCCTATCACGGGGCGGCCATGCTCTGCTACGTCACCCCCAAGGAACACCTCGGCTTGCCCAAGAAGGATGATGTGAAGCAGGGATGCGTGGCCTACAAGATCGCCGCGCACGCGGCCGACCTGGCCCTGGGCATCCCTGGCTCGCGCGATCGCGATGACGAACTGACTAAGGCCCGCGCGGCTCTGAATTGGCAGAAGCATTTCGACCTGTCGTTCGACCCCGACCTGGCCCGCGCCTACCACGACGAAGACCTGGAAGTCGACACCGATTTCTGCGCCATGTGCGGCCACGACTGGTGCTCCGTCCGCATCAGCAAGGAGATCAACGAGTTCTACTCCGGCAAAGATGCGGCCGCCCAGCCCGAGAAGAAAGCCGTCGCCTCCCCCGGCGTCTCCGCGGCAGGCGCGGAGATCCTCATGCAGCGTGGCGTGCTGAGTCAGGCCGAGATTCTGCGCCTGGCACACAAGGGCAAGAAGGCGGCCTGCCATAGCGATGTCGTGAGGGACGAAGAGAAAGCGAAACTGGTCCAGGTCAGCACGCTGAAAGCGCATGGCGTGGTGGTGAATGAGACCGGGTTGTGAGCCATGCGCAGAGTGTTCGCCAGAGTGTTCGTTCGATGTCAATTCAATCGACGAGACGCTATCATGCGTCGTAGATGAGATTCCCAGAACCCATTGAGTTGCTCCACGCGCCGACGCGGCAGTGCATCGAGGCTCACGCTGTCGTTCTGACAGACCGGCTGATCGGCACGCGGATGGGGGGAGACATGGTGGAACGAGGAGGCCATTGACGTTGACGCGGCTGAACGGGAGATAGACCGGCATTGGGATTGGGTTGACCTGTCCATTGAACGCGATGGAAGGCTGCTGGCGGCATTGAAGCTGGCCGTGGTGACCGGTGATGGCCAGGTGCAAGGGGGGATGATGATCTCAACCGCGCCCGTGGCGTTGTGGCGAGAGCCAGGCATGACTGGTTTGTTTCTTGAACTACTCTTCGCGGCGCCTCGCAACCGGCCATGGGTTCGCTCTGACAAGGCGGAACAATATCGCGGCGTGGGCGTGCAACTGTTGCGGACAGCGGTGGCGTTAAGCATGGAGGCAGGATGTGGTGGCCGATTGAAACTGGAAGCGAGCCCGGGTTCGGTTGACTGGTATCGGAATCGCGGATTGCTCGACACGGCCGAGGAGCGTATAGTTCATGAGGGCGTGACGTATGCGCCTATGGAACTTGAGGCGGATCGGATTTGGTCGCTCTTTCCCGAGAAAGGGGCGCAACGTGGCCATAAAGACTGACAAGAAGAAGATCGCATTGGCGACGCAGGTCCTGCCTCCAGGCGTCAAGCCGTTGGGCAAGCCGATTGATCCGGCGATGCGGAAGCTCTTGAACGACGATCGCGGAGTGGCAAGTGGGGGGCGCGGCACGGCCCCACGCCCAGCCGTGCCCGGGGCGCGGCACTGAGGCGTCTGGGCTCAAGGCCGGAAGTGACCGGGGAGTTTCTACTCACAACGAGATGCTCAAGAAACCATACGATCAGATGACCACCGCCGAACTCCGCGAGGCAACCAAAGCGTTTGATCGGGAACTGGCCGCCGGCCCCGATGGCCTGCCTGGCCGACCCCTGAACGCGGCCGAGCGCAAACAATGGGAAGCAGTCCGTAAGAAGATGGGCCGGCCCAAGGTCGGCAAGGGCGTCAAGCGGGTGATGATCTCACTGGAGGCGGGCCTGCTGAAGCAATCCGACCTCTTTGCGCGGAAGCACCAGCTCAATCGCTCTCAGATGATCTCGGCCGGATTGCGGAGACTGATGGCGGGGTGACGCCCCATGACATCTGCCGGTAGCAGGTGATTCAAGTGCGTTGGGCCGCGCCGTGGGACATAATGACGACGCAACTCATTAGGATGCCGCGATGAAGATCATTCTCACAGCCATGGACGCGGATCTGGCCGATGCATGGCAACGTCACTGTGGTGACCTCGACGACGTCAGCATTCATCAAGGCTCCATCTTTGACGTACATTGCGACGCGCTCGTCAGCCCGGCGAACAGTTTTGGATTTATGGATGGCGGCATTGATGCTCTGTACTCGCAGCGATTCGGCTGGCAGGTGCAGCGACGGTTACAGGAGTTGATTCGTACGCGTCACCACGGGGAACTTGTGGTCGGCACCGCGGAAGTTGTGCACACCGATGACCCGGCCTTTCCGTTTGTAATTGCTGCTCCCACGATGCGGGTTCCCATGATCTTGCGAGAGTCCGTCAATCCGTATCTCGCGGCACGCGCCGTGCTGCTATTGGTCAAGCATGCCATCTTCCCTGACGGTGTCTTCGCGAATCAGCCTCTTTCCACCGTGATCCAGACAATTGCGTTTCCGGGTTTGGGTACTGGCGTCGGCGGCATCGGCCCAAATACTTGCGCGCACCAGATGCGGGCGGCAATCGAAGAGGTGCGAGGCGGCGCCTCATTTCCAAGCACATGGGCCGACGCACAAGCTCGGCATCAATTGCTGTATGCGAACCGAGTGCGGGATTTGCAGAAGGAATGAATCCAAGATATCAAATGCGGCACGCTCGGAGGCTACCGATGGGACTGACAGTCTACTACGAACTGGCCATCAAGACGGACGCGGATAAAGCACGTAAACTCATCAAACGGATGCGAGCCTTCGCTTGTCGGCTGCCGTTTGACTCGGTGAGCGAGATCGAGGAGTACGATCCGCCGGATGGCCGGTTGGTGTTTGAGCAGGGTGACCGGAAGGATGGATGGGGAAAGCCTTGGACGCCGGGGGGCCTCTATCTGCAGCGCAAGCGGGATGACGGTTTGGAAGAACTCGTGAATGTGCCGGCGCTGCACTCGCTGAGCTTCGGGGCGAATGTCCGCGGATCGGAGACGGCTTCGTTTGGCCTGGCCTCCCACCCGGCGGTGGTGGTGCATCACGAAGACGTGGTCACGCAGTTGGAACTCGGCGGCGAAGAGCGGCGCGTCGGCGCCGGGCCGGCCGTCGAGTTTCCCACGCGGCTGCGGGGCTGGTACTCCTGGCATGGCTTCTGCAAGACGCAATACGCAGCCAGTCCACGCTACGGCGGTGTGGAGAACTTCCTCCGGGCACATTTGTCGATCTACAAAATGCTGGACGAGTGCAAGCGGCTGGGGATGCGCATGAAGGTCCGGGATGACGGAAAATACAACCTCAAGCGCGACCAGGGCCGGCTGCTCAAGGAACTGGCGAGAATGGATGAACTGGTGGCGGGGGTCGTGGGGTCGCTGGGGGATGTGTTGGGCAGAGAGGGCGCTGGCGGCGCAAAGGGATTTGCGGCACCGATTAAGGATCGGCCGGACTATGAGCATCTGGAGGCACGCGGAGAGAAGCGGCTGCGGGATATCGGCAAACGCGGCAGGCGTAAGGGCGGCGAGTGATACTGCGATATCGGAGGCGCGCGTGTCGAAATACCGACACCCCACGGGCTGACGACGGCTGCGTTACGCATCGTTCGCCATCACGCCGGCTTATTGGAATGCACATGCGCGCGACGTCTGGGGCTATCCGCGCCGCGCAGGGGTGGCTGTGCCGCGTTTTCGCGGGCGAGTTGTGCGACCCTGGCGGCCGATGGGTTGGCGGTCATCCCGTTTCGCACGGCGAATCCGAGGGCGATGGCGGCCGCCAGCATGATCCAGAACACCAGCGGGCCGTGCGGCTCGAGGCCGCTGCGCAGGTTGGTTCCGAAGGCGCTGGCGACGGCGGTGAGAGGGAGAAAGACGGCCGCCAGCAGGTTGATACGGTGGCCGGCCTGGCTCAGTTCGTGGCTGGAGCGGGCCAGTTCCTCGGAGCGGCGAGCGAGCGTGTAATTTATGCCATTCAGAGCATCGGTGTGCAGGAGATCGGCGGCGCGTTCCACTTCTCCGGCCCGGTCGCGAAGGGTGATCAGGTCGCGGTCCTGGGAAACCGCCTCGCGGGCGGATTGAAGAACCGAGTGGAGGTGGGTGACCGAGCGGTGCAGCGGCACGATGCCTTCGATGACGTGCCAGAAGGACTCGGCGTCGTTGGCCTCTTCGTAGGCGGACTCGAGACGGTCGACGGCGGCGGCGAAGTCCTCGACATGGCGGCGCAGGGCGCCGATGCCTTCGCCGCGGCCGCTCGTGGCCCACTGGCCCTGAGGGTCGCGCCAGAAGAGGACTCCCTCGCGCTCGGGCACGCCGGGCTGGGGGACTTTGTGCAGGACCAGGAGCAGGTGGCCATCGGCGGCCATGGCACGCTGTCGGCCGACGCTGTCTCCGAGCCGGTCGCTGAAGGCGCGGGGCACGTTCCATTCGTGCGGGAGCAGCATGGTTTCCTTTCGTTGATGGCCTGATTTGCGGTGGGAGGATTGTACCCGAAGGCGATAAGCGGGAGCAAAAGGGGGGGAATGCTTCGGTGGCCGGAGGACGCGGTCGGCGCGGGAGCTTCGGGCCACGTGCAGTTACACGCTTGTTACGCTTTGCCTGGGAACATCCGGCCAGGCGGCGCATCCAATAGAGAGGACATACACAGGAGACGCTCGCCATGCTACATCGCACACATCTTGCGTTGGCGTTACTCGTTTCGCTTCTATTCAGTCTGACCGCTCTGGCCGATGGGCCTTCAACCCGCCCGGCGCCCAAGCCGCTGAGCGAGAATGTGAAGAGAGGCCTTGCCTGGCTGGCACAAACACAGCTCGATAACGGGGCCTGGGGGCAGGGGGATGAATCCAAGGAAATGGGCGCCGGCATGGCCAACCTCAGCAAGACGCCCAACGTGGCCGACACCTGCATGGTCGTGATGGCGTTCATTCGCGGCGGGGACACTCCGGCCGACGGAGTGAACAAGACCAGCGTGCTCAAAGGCATCGAGTTCATTTGCGCGCAGATCGAGGAATCGGACGACGCCAGCCTGTGGATCACCACGCTGCGCAACACGCGCACGCAGACGAAACTCGGAACGTACGTCGACACGTTCTTCGCCGCCCAGACATTGTCGGAGGTCAAGGACCGCATGCCCAGCGAGGCCGGCAAAGCACGCGTGGAGAAGGCGCTGGCCAAGGTGGTCAAGAAGATTGAGGCCGGCCAGCAGAAGGATGGCCAGTGGGCCAACGCCGGCTGGGCGCCTGCCTTGGCGCAGGCCCAGGCGGCCAAGGCGGTGAACGTGGTCGTGCAGAACGGCGGCCAGGTGAACGAAAGCGTCCGGGCGCGCGTGGAGGAGTATGCCCAGGCGGATTTCAGCCGGACGACGCTAGCGGGCGTGAGTGCCGATAGAGCTGGGGCAACTCTGAGCGTTCGCGGGAGCGCCGCCGGTGTCGGTGGTGGCGGCGACGCCGGCGTCGCACTCTACAGTTCCGGCGGGCAGCTCGCGGCGATGAATTCAGCTTCCGTCACCAATGCCGGTCTGCGCCACTATTATGAGGACATCGCCATATCTCCCACCACGCAACCGGCCGCCCGCGAGGAGGCCCGGCTGATGCTTACACGCTTCGCTGCCAACGACAAAGCCCTCGGCGAGGCGCAGAAGCAGGTCATCGCCCGCCTTGGCGACAAGCAGTTCATGGCCGGTTTCGGCTCCAACGGCGGCGAGGAGTTTCTCAGCTACTTGAACATCGGCGAGAGCCTGTTTACCAAGGGCGGCGACGACTGGAAGAAGTGGGATGATTCCATGACCGGCAATCTCAACAAGATCCAGAACGACGATGGCAGTTGGTCCGGCCAGCATTGCATCACCGGCCGGACGTTCTGCACGGCGGCGGCGCTGCAGGTGCTGACCATCGATCGCTCGCCCGTGCCGGCGATGAAGAAGGCCGCGACAAAGTGACACCTGCGTTGGTGGCACGGGCTTCCAGCCCGTGATTGCGGCAGAGCCGCTCGCCGAGTGTCGTCATCAACCCCATGGACCCGCCAGACCCCGCGCACATCCTCTCCCGCCGCAGGCTGTTGGCTGTCTCGGCGGCCGCGGTGACGCTCGCCGGTTGCCGGGCGACCGCGCCCGTTCGCGATCCGGCGTCCGCGGAGTTCGGGGAGCGTATCAGCCTGATCGACCGGGCGCTGACCCGTTCGGCGAATTATCTTCTGGACTGCCAGGAAGCCGACGGTGCTTGGCGGCGGAGTATTTATGGGTTCATGAAGGATGGGCCATCCCTCACACCGCACGTTTTGACGGCCATCTTGTTCCTGCCGCAGGGTGGAAGCCGGGCGACGGAGGCGTTTGCACGTGGCGCTGACTATCTTGCCGGACTCATCGACGACGACGGGAACGTGCCGCAGGAGTTGAACCTCGTTTACCCTGTTTACACGGCCGCCGATACCGTGCGGCTGCTGTCGCACTCGCCGCGCCACGCCACGGCCAAGGCGGCGTGGCTGGCACATATTCGTGGCCAGCAACTCAATGAGGAGTTGGGCTGGTTGCCGCAGGATGTGGAATACGGCGGCTGGAGCTATGCCGCCCGGCCGCCGCGCAAACTGGCCGGCGGCGCACGTGGGGCATGGGATTTCTCGAACCTCTCGGCCACGCTCTATGGCTTGGCGGCGCTGTCTGGCGGGAAGATTTCCGCGACCGACAAGTCCTATGCCCAGGCGCTGGTGTTCGTACAGCGGTGTCAGAACTATGCGGCGGCCGATGCCGGGCCGCTGGATGATGGCGGTTTCTGCTTCTGTCCGGGCGATGCCCTGCACAACAAGGCCGGATTGGCGGGCATCGACGCCCTGGGCCGGCGACGGTTCAACTCCTATGGCTCCATGACCTGCGATGGCTTGCGGGCCTTGCTTCTGTGCGGACTGTCCGCGAGCCACCCGCGGGTTGTGGCGGCCCGAGCGTGGCTGGCCCGCAATTTCAACGCGCTGCACAATCCCGGCCGGTTCGCGCCGGGCACCGAGGACATCCGCGACGCGACCTACTATTACTACACATGGTCGCTGGCCCATGCGGCCATGCGTTCCGGCGTGAATCTGACGGCCGATGGAGCGGGAGTGCGGAACTGGCCCGTGGTGTTGAGTGAGGAGTTGCTGGCGCGGCAGCGAGAAGACGGTGC
>JANYKD010000399.1 GCA_025361735.1 Phycisphaerales bacterium | reverse complement strand
CTCTTGTCTTTCAGCGCATTGCCCAGATTGTTGTGGGCATCGGGGAAGTTCGGTTGGAGTGCGATGGCCCGACTGCAGGCGGCGATTGCTTCATCGATACGGCCTTGGTTCCTCAAGACGTTGCCAAGATTGTTGTGTGCTTCGGCGGAGTTAGGCGCGAGGACGATCGCCTGCCGGATCAAGTCCACGGCGACGTCATTGCGCCCCACCTGAGCGGCCAGCACCCCCAGATAGTGCAATGCATCGGGATGGTTCGGCTGTTGGCCGAGTATTTGCCTGTAGACGATTTCGGCCTGCTGAAGCTGCCCGGCCTGATGGTGTTGCACGGCGATCTGGAGGGCTTGGTGAATCGTCAGTTCGGCCATGCCGGGCAGTATGCGGCAGCGGTGGCGCTATCGCAAGGCGGGAACTTCCGCACACCAGCCCCGCCACATCTGGGCGTATGCGGCCTCGATGTCGCGAGTGAATCGCGGGGCGTCCATCAGGCGCGATTGCTCCATTCGCTGCCGTAGCGTCGAGCGCAGTTCCCGCAATCGCGGCAGGTGATTGGCAAGTTCGCATGCAATGCGAAGATACTCTGCTTCGGAGCGGGCGACCAATTCGGGAAGGCCAACGTTGTGTAGCAAACTCACGCCCACGCGGGAAACGTGCGTTTGCCCGGCCAGCGTGATGACCGGAATGCCCATCCACAAGGCTTCACACGTGGTCGTGGTGCCATGGTAGGGGAACGTGTCCAGGACGATGTCCACGGCGGCATAGGAAGCCAGGTGTTCCTGGTACGTGTTGTCCCACCCGCGCAGCTCCACTCGATTCGGCGCCACGCCGGCCTCACGCATGATCTGTCGCACGCGTTGCTGCACCGTGGCGTCGGCCAGACTGCTCGCCTTGATCAGAAGTCTCGCCTCGGGAAGCGCCTGCAGGAGTCGTCCCCAGGTCCGCAGCATCGCTTCGGTGACCTTGGCGAAGTTGTTGAAACTGCCAAAGGTGATGGCGGCACTGTGGGCCCGCGGCGGAACTGGACGACTGTCGGGCGGGTCGAAGCACCATGCGGTCTGTGGCAGACGGACCAACTGTTCGGTGCATAGAGCATCGGTCGTGCCCGGCGGGTCGGCGTAAGCGTCGGTCAGGCGATAGTCGATGGTGTTCAGACCGGTGGTGTCGGGGTATCCCAGCCAGGTGACCTGGATCGGGGCAGGCTTGCGGGCGAAAACCAGCAGGCGGTTGTGGGCGGTATGCCCGGCCAGGTCCACAAGGATGTCGATGCGATCCTGGCGGATCAGATCGGCCACCTGCGCGTCCGATAGTCCCACGGTACTCCGCCAGCCATCAGCATACGAACGTAGTCTAAATGTCATTGCGTCAGGGACAAGTACCTGGGAGTAGGCGAACACTTCAAATTGGTTCTTGTCATGGTGGGTGAGCACGGGCAGGAGAAATCGGCCCACTGGATGTTCTCGGAAATCCGGGGAGACATAGCCGATTCGCAGGCGACGATCCGGATCGCGGCTATTGGAATGGGGTCGGAGGTATTGTTTCAATGGCTCGGCGTGCTGGAGATTCCAGCGACGGTGTTCCTCGGCGATGGCCTGGGCGTCATAGGCGGGATGGTAGTGCATCGCCAGAACGAGGTTGCTGTGGGCATTGGCGAAGTTCGGTCTTCTCGCGATGGCCTGACGATAGGCGGCGATTGCCGCTTCGAGTTGGCCCAGATCTTTCAGCGTATTACCGAGATTGTTGTAGGCTTCCGGACAGTTGGGCTTGAGCGCGATGGCGCGCTGAGATGCCGCAAGGGACTCGTCCAGTTGCCCCTTGTTCCCCAAGGTCAGGCCGAGGTTAACGTGGGCTTCGGGTAAGTTCGGTTTGAGTGCGATGGCTTGACGGCAGGCCGCAATGGACGCGTCGAGTTGCCCGGCGTCTCTCAGGATATTGCCGAGATTGCTGTACGCTTTGGGTGAATTTGGCGCCAGGGCGAGAGTCTGCTGGCAGGCGGCGATGGCCTCATCGAGATGTCCCGTTTCTCTTAGGGCATTGGCGAGATTGACGTACGCTTCGGGAAAGTCGGGTTTGAGGGCGATGGCCTGACGACAGGCCGCAATCGCTTCGTCGAGTTGCCCGGCGTCTCTCAGGACATTGCCGAGATTGCTGTGCGCATTGGGTGAGTTGGGTGTGAGAGCGAGGGCCTGATGGTAAGCGGCGATGGCCTCTTCGATGGCTCCCTTCTCTGTTAGTGCATTGCCGAGATTGATGTAGGCTTCGGGCAGATCGGATTTGAGAGCGATGGCCTGACGACAGGCCGCGATGGACTCGTCGATCCGGCCGTTCTCTGCCAGTGCATTACCGAGATTGCTGTGAGCTTCCGGATAGTTGGGCTTGAGGGCAATGGCCTGGCGATAGGCGGCGATGGCCTCGTCGAGCTGTCCTAAGTCCTTCAGGGCATTGCCGAGATTACTGTGAGCTTCCGCATAGTCGGGTTTGAAGGCAATGGCCTGGCGGTAGGCGGCGGTTGCCTCATTCGGACGCCCCTTGTCCGCCAGCGCAATGCCGAGATTGCACCAGGCGTCCGGATAGTTGGGTTTGAGTGCAACGGCTTGACGACAGGCGGCGATCGCCTCGTTGAACTGGCCCTTGTGTCTGAGGGTAACGCCGAGATTGTGGTGGGCTTCGGCGCATCCGGACTGGAGAGCGATGGCCTGACGATAAGCGACAATAGCCCGATCAAGCTGTCCCGTGGCTCTCAGCGCGTTGCCGAAGTTGTTGTGGGCTGCGGGCGAATTGGGATCAAGCGCGATGGCTCGTCCGATCAAATCCACAGCGACGTCATTGCGGCCGACTTGAGCAGCAATCACACCGAGAAGATGCAACGCATCGACGTGGTTGGGCTGTTGTGCGAGGATCTGCCTGTAGAGGCTTTCAGCCTGCGGAAGCTGTCCGGCCTGCTGGTGTTGCACGGCAACCCGCAAGGCCTGTTCGACGGAGAGGTCCGGCATCGTCACTTGGGCTCCAGGAACACACGAGCGATTCTAGCGATATTTGCGGGCAGGGAAACACACTGTAGGACGAATTTGAGTCGATATGCGTGTAAAGTGCAGATGCGTGGATAGCGGGAAGATCTTAAGGAGGACGATTCAGCTCACCAGCAAACTCCATATTTGCCCGGAGTGTATCCTGAAACGCAGACCACATCCGCTCCATAGATGGAGATGCCGCGAGCGGCCGTGATGGGCGTGGATGATGTGGCTGTAGATGTCAGGCGGCCTTGGTTCGCGATCGGCTCAGCACGCACAGTGCCAAGCCCGCAAGTCCCGCAACCACGCTGCTGGGCAAGGGTATACTTTGGACCGTGATTTGATCCAGCCCGAAATCATTGCCCACCGGCGTTGTGGTGTAGTCATGCATGACCAGCGACGCGCTCGTATTTGTGCCCGAGTTCCAGTTGTAAGCGTACCGTTGCCAGCCGCTGGATGCATAAGTTCCGGGCGTGATTTGCGTGCCAAGGAGGGTTCCCCCAATTTCACCTTGAATGAGCAGGGGCGGCGGATCGGTTTGCTGGTTGGCACTGGTAAGATAGAAACTCACCTGATAGTCCGTGTGTGGCGTGACCGCGAAAACGGGACTGATGTAGAACTGGTCGTGACTTGGCGGAATGAATGTACCTGCGGTGCTGTACCAGTCCGTACCGTTGAACAGAAAGAAATGGCCGGGTCCGCTGACGTCGCTTGAGATTTCGGTGCCAAAGCTCCAAGGGAGCGGAACATCCGCGGTGGTCTGGACGATGTAGCCGTTGGCCTTGGTATTGTCGCTCCAGTAAGGATCGTTGGTGCTGTACGTCACCGGATGAGAATCAAAGTTCTCCTGGAAAACAACAGCCGCCCCGGCAGGCCTGAAGCCCATCACGGACAAGCCCAGAGTTGCCGCAGCAAGAATGAATCGCCGCATAGGCTCACCTTTCTACGCAGACAGAAACAGCTTGGCCACGAGGTCATGATGACTGACATCATCTCGTATCGGTGCCCTACCACTGCTGTGGTCTCACTGATACGCGGGAGACCCGCGTTCATTGATAATATATCACTAATATAAGATAGATACAAATAAAATCCGATAATATCGTTGCTTCGCGCGGCGAAAGGTGCTCTCTCGCCGTTGTGTCACCGGGAATGGCCGGACGCGGTGCATATCTGCGCGCCGACTCCGTTCGCGTAAATGTCCCGCGGCAAAGTCGTCGTCTCCATTCCGTATTCACGTGTCTCACACGCTCTTGAGCACCAGCACGGTGCGATCATCGGCGGCCGGGAGTTCGCGGGTGTGCCATTCGAGCGTGGCGAGGATCGACGAGACGATTCGTGACGGGGTGCCGTCGCCATTGGCGATGGCCATTTCGATGCCAGGGACTTCCAGGAACGTGTTGGCTTCGTTCTGAGCCTCGATGATGCCGTCGGTGTAGAGGGTGAGCGTTTGCCCGGGTTCGAGCTGGATTTCACCACAGGAAAAACTGAGCTCGCCATCGATGCCCAGGGGCAGGTCGCCGATATCGTCAAGATGGCGATGCAGCGGCGGGTTGGTCCAGGTCGTAAGGATGGCGGGGGGATGGCCGGCGCGGCAATAGGTGAGCTTGCGGGAAGGGGGGTCATAGAAGGCGAGCAGGGCGGTTACGAAGGCGCCCTTCATGCGCTTGTTCCAGAGATGGCGATTGGCGTAGGCGAGCACATGCGCCGGATCGGACGGAGAATGTGGATAGGCGTAGACGATGGCATGGAGCATGGCCATGACCACGGCGGCGGCCGGGCCGTGGCCGGAGACATCGCCGATGAGTATGGCCCAGCGCTGGTCGCCTTCGCATTCGGGGTGGCCGGGGCGGCGACCCAGTGGAATGAGGTCGTAAAAATCGCCGCCGGAGTTGGAGACGGGATCGTAGCTGACCGCCAGCTCCAGGCCGGGGATTTCCGGGAGTGTCTCGGGCAGGAGCGTGCGCTGGATTTCGGCGATTTCCTGGAGTTCCCGTTCGACGCGCAGGTTGGCGGCACAGAGTTGCTGGGAAATGCGCAGGCTATCGACGGTCATGGCAACAAGGCGTGTGCGAAGGAGGGTCTCCTCGAAGTCGTCGGGCGTGAAGCCGTCCGGCCGGGGGTCGAAGACGAGCACCCAGTCGAACGTGGCGGGCCCGGTGTGGATGGGCACGGCCAGGAGCGACTGATATCGGCGCAGTACCGGCGGCAGGCCGGGATCGCCCTGCAGGTTCAGGTGGTGAACGCCCTTGGGAAGCGGCACGCGGGTGATGTCGGCGACGATGCCGCCTTCGCAGAGATGGTCGGTGATGTGCATCGGCGATGGCCGATTGGGGACGACCATGCGCTTGATCTTGAAGTTGGGGAAATGGAAGCCTTCGGTGACGACCTCAAGGTAGGCCCGGTCGGCGCCTTCGTTGTCGCGGCGGGCGAGCAGCGCCGGCAGGAATTGGCAGGGATCGCTGGAAACCGCCAGCGCATCGAGCATCTCGGCCAGGGCCGTGAGGTGTGCGTTCTGGGCAGGTTCGAGGACTTTCATGGCGACCGGCTTCCGACGGGCTTCATCGGCCGGATTTCGGCGTGACGACGCGCTCCATCTTCACGACCTCAAAGTCCTTGCCTTTGACCTTCTTGAGGGTGTTGAGCTCATCATCATTCCAACGCGGATCGGGAGCGCCGGAAATGAACCAGTCAGATCCATTATCGGCGAGGATCATGCCGTACTTTTTCAGAGCAGTGAGGATTACCCGGGCATTCGCGGAATATCCCGAGATGTCATAGTTCTCGCGGAGACGCACGCGCATGCCCATGGGCGGGAGCAACTCGTCGTCGGAGCGGGCGGCCCAGTGCGTTGCCGGCGCCACGTAGCCGCGCCGGCTCTTCTGGACCGTGAATCGAATGGCGTGGGTGATCTCCTTACGCAGGGCGACTTCATCATATCGGACCAGGCCGGGGAAGATTGGCAGACCGGCCGCGTCGGCGCTGGTCCAGCCGGCGGTGCGGGTCGTGTTCTTTTTCAGATCCCAGATGGCGGCGGAGTCTGCTTTCCACGCCAGGCCGCCATCGACGGGGAACGCCCGATAAAGCTCGTAGAGAATCCAGTTGTCGCGGTCGATGACCAGGACGTGGCGGTCGCCGTCCGATTTCGGGCCGCCTTCAATGTTGGCGTCGCCGGGCACAGGGTACGGACCGGGGTCGCTTTCGTTGGCGTACGCCGCGAACTTGATCTCGACCTTGGCCTGCTTGTCGGAGACAACATAGTAGGGGATGCCGCTGGGCGCGCCCTGCCATACCGTGCCGAAATCCGGGTGGAGCGAACGTTCCGCGCCGATCCTGGCGACGATCTGCGCGGACTTGGGATCGACGGCCGCGCGGGAGATATCCAGGTTCCACGGGTTGTCGGCCGGGAACACACGCTTGCCATGGAGGTCGGCGTTAAGCCCGAGATCCGGCGGCATCGGCTCGGCACAGAACGCGGGTGTTGCCATGAACAGGATCAGGAGGGTAACAGTAGTAAGTCGCGTGATGGGGGTCATAAGACATTCTCCTTTGGTGGTCGTCGGGCGCACTATAACTACTGTCGATCAAGGTGGCTCGTTATGGGTTTTCGCCGTATCATGTTCAGAGCGTACGCTTTAGCGTGCCTTCTGGGTACTCCCACAAGAAGACACGCTAAAGCGTTAACTCTGAACATCGAAAGGAATTCATGAAACCCGTTTCGAACGTGACCGTGCTGCAACAACTGGGCTGGCGGTACGCGACCAAGAAATTCGACCCCACGCACAAGATCGCATCCGAGGACTGGAAGACGCTCGAGCAGGCGCTGCTGCTGACGCCGTCGTCCTACGGTCTGCAGCCATGGAAATTCATCATCATCACCGATCCGGCCAAACGGGCGGAACTCCGGCCATTTACCTGGAACCAGCCGCAGGTCACCGATTGTTCGCACTTCATTGTTTTCACCATCCGCAAGAACATCGATCCCGGGCATGTTCAGAGACTGATCGACCGCACATCCGAGGTAAGGCAGGTTCCCGCGACGAGCATCGAGCCGTACAAGCAGATGATGTTGAGTGACGTTGTCCACGGCCCGCGAAGTCTCCATGCCAACGAGTGGGCCGCCCGGCAGGTATATATTGCCTTGGGCAACTTCATGACTTGCGCCGCCATGCTGGGTGTCGACACCTGTCCCATTGAGGGTTTCGAGCCCCCCAGGTATGACCAGGTTCTGGGACTGGCGCACAAGGGCTTGGCGGCCGTGGTGTGCTGCGCCGCCGGGTATCGGGCGGACGACGACAAATACGCCCCGATGTCGAAGGTGCGGTTCAAGGCGGAGGATGTGGTTGAGAGGATCTGAGGTTGGTCCGTAGGCCGTGGTCAGTGGTCCGGAGTCGGTAGTTCGTAATTCGGTGGTTTATAGTCAATGAGAGCGCTGTGTGCCTTGGCGCGGCGCAAGATCTACTCCGCAGGGCCGTTACCTTTGCTAGCCGTGGCCGTGAGGCCACGGAAACCAGGGTGCAATCATCAGAGGCCCGACGGGCCGACACTGTGAGGGGAGAGCGAACCGTGGAGACGATTGGATTGGCGCGAGGCAACATCGTAGACATTGTGCTATCGTCACCGCACAATACTTCCATGCTTACCACGTTGGAAGAGTGGACATCCTTGTTCGCCGATTGGACCGCTGCTGCCCGCATCGCAGATCCAGAACTTCCGTCATCTCTCTCCCATCCTCCCGCCACGCTCGCGGATATTGCCGCCACCGAAGCCCGCCTCAAACTCGTGACTCCGCTCCCGCCTTCGTATCGGGCCTTCCTGCTCGCGTCCAACGGCTGGCAATTCGCCAGCCGCGCCGTCCCTGTCCTCCGCTCCCTGGCGCGTCTCACATGGTTCAAGAAGCAGAACCGTGATTGGATCGCCGCCTACACCGATCCCGCCCTTGTAGGTCCGCTTCCTCCCGACGAGGTCTATTTCTGCTACTCTGCTGAGGCTGGTTTCCTTCACAACCCCAAGCACCTCTCGCACACCCTCCAGATCTCTGATGTCGGTGATGCTGCCGTCTTCCTCCTCAACCCCATGGTCATACACGCAGATGGCGAGTGGGAAGCCTGGTTCTTCGCCAATTGGCTTCCGGGCGTCCAGCGCTATCGCTCGTTTGCCACGCTGATGCGGAGCCAATATCGCGAGTTGGCCGGCGATCCGCGGACTTTGCCGCCCAATGTGCCGGTGCCTTTCGCCGACCTTCCCACCGTCTACCGGGATCCGCCTACATTGACGGCCCGCCGGGTGGTTCCTCGCAAACCCGCACGCCCCATCCCGCAACTCCTCCGTATCGCTCAGGACCATAGCTGGCACACGACTATGAACGCACGCATCAAGGCCATCCAAGAACTCGCGGCCCGCCGTGATCCTGCCACGATTGCCCCGCTCCGCGCGCTAATCCATGATCCGCTTCGAGAGGTTGGAGCCAGTGCGATGATCGCCCTCGGTACGCTCGGTGCTACCGAAGTAGTCCCCGACCTCATCGCCATGGTCCGCGCGGAGGATGGGGACTACGCTTGCGCCCTTGCCTCCCTTGGCGCAATTGGGAATCCTCCGGCGCTCGATTTTCTGATCGAATACCTGGATTCCGGTGACGTGAATGTTGCCGCTGCTGCCAGGGCGCTCGCTCCTCACGGCGATCCGCGCGGTGCTGTCGCAGTCCTCCAGATTCTCCTCAATCCCGCCGATACGCATACCGGCGCTATCGCTGGCCGTCTCCTCGCCGGCTTTGGTGCCGTCGGCCTCGAACCCCTTACGTCTGCCGCCTCACACGGCGACCTCATTGTCCGGCGCCGCGCATACGGAGGGTTGTTCAACCTTGCGGGCATCCGCGCCAAGACTCCCGAAGGCATTCGCGCCGGGGAAGCGCTTCGCGCGTGCCGGATCACCGAGCCTGATCCAAAACTTGCGAGCGACCTTGACGGATTATTGTCGCTTGTTGAACCCCAGCAATGATTCACCTGGATTACTTGTTGGTGAGAAGAAATTTGGAGTGCGGTGGCTCGACACGGCTATTTCATCGGCGTGGTGACTCGCGCAATTGAATAGCGGTGGTTTCGCCGCGGCGGATTGGCCTCGATCCTCGCGACATCGCTCCGACTCAAGCGATCATCGCCAAATGTGGCGCCTATGGGAAAGCGGCGTCGAGACCGCCGCATTCCAAGAGTCAACGCACAAATCGCTTGATGATGATCGTGTCGTTCTGGCCGCCGAAGCCGAAGGAGTTGGACATGGCGACGTCGCAGCGGGCCTTGCGGGCTTTGTTGGGGACGTAGTCCAGGTCGCAGTCGGGGTCGGGCGTGTCGAGGTTCATCGTCGGGGGCAGGATGTTGTCACGCATGGCCAGCACGCAGGTGATCAACTCAACCGCGCCGGCGGCGGCGATGAGGTGGCCCATCATGCTCTTGATGCTGCTGATGGGGACGTTCTTCGCGATGTCGCCGAAGACCGTCTTGATGGCGGCCGTCTCGTTGCCGTCGTTTTCCTTGGTGCCCGTGCCATGGGCGTTAATGTAGTTGATGTCCGCCGGGGACAGATCGGCATCGCGCAGGGCTTCCTGCATGGCATAGACAGCGCCCATGCCCTCGGGATCCTGGTCGGTGATGCGGAAGGCGTCGGCCGTCGAGCCGTAGCCGACGACCTCGGCCAGGATCTTCGCGCCGCGCTTGGTCGCGTGTTCGAGCGTTTCCAGGACGACCATGCCAGCGCCCTCGCCAAGGACGAATCCGCCGCGGGCCATGTCAAACGGGCGGGACGACTGCCGTGGACTTTCGTTCAGCGTGGAGAGAGCAGTCAGGCGATTGAAGCCGGTGACGCCGAACGGGTGGATCATGGAGTGCGCGCCGCCGCCGATCATGATGTCGGCATCGCCGCGACGGAGGATCTGGGTGGCTTCGCCGATGGCCTGGGTCGAGGCAGCGCAGGCAGTCAGACAGTTGAACGCCGGCCCGCGAGCGCCGGTGAGCAGACCCAGATGCGACAGGGGCATGTTGGGTTCTTGCTCGAGTTCGCGGAAGGTCTCCATGCGTGCGAAGGCGATCTCGGCCCACTTCACGGTGTCGGCCTGCGTGGCGCCTTCCGGCCAGGCGGAAAGAGCGGCGGTCGTGTAGGCACCAAAATCGAGCGAGCCTTCGCCGGAGCCAAGGTAGATGCCGACGCGATCGAGGTCCAGAGTGCTGGGTGCTGAGTGCTGAGTGCTGAGTGACGATGGCATGAGGTGGCCAAGACCCGCCATTTCCCATGCCTGGGCGCAGGCGCCCAATGCAAAAGCAGTATTGCGGCCGACGCCTTTGTGGCGGGAGAGATCGGCGACGAACCTGGCGACGTCGTAGTTTCTCACTTCCGCGCTGAACGTGGTGGGAAAGGTGGACGCGTCAAAAAGCGTGGTGTAGTCAATCCCCGAGTCGCCGGCGAGCAGGCGCTTCCAGACGGACTCGATGTCGTGGCCCAAGGGGGTGACCCAGCCGATTCCAGTTATGACGATGCGCTGCATAGTTAGACTTTCCTGAACACCAATGCAGCGTTTTGCCCGCCGAGGCTGTAGACGCTGCTGACGGCGACGTTGACGGCATGCTCTCGCGGCGTTGCGGCGACATTCAACACGCGGCCGTCAATGGCGGTCCTGGTGTTGATGGCCGGGGGGATCTTGCCATGGTGGATCGCCAGCACGGCGGCGGCGGCGTCCATGCCCGAGCCCGCGGCCAGATTGCCGGTCTGCGCCTTGATCGGCGCGAACGGCACTTTAACCAGGCCATCGCCAAAGACGTTGGTCAGCCCAGCCAGTTCGGCGCGATCAAACGCGGGAATACCCAAGCCATGAGGAACAATGCAATCGACCTGCGACGGGCTCACGTCGGCCTCAGTCAACGCCTTGGCGATGGCTTTGCCATAGGCGTGGCCGCTGGGGTCGGGCTCGTCGATCTTGTACGCATCCTGCGACGCGCCGAAGCCGACGAGCTCGGCATAGATCTTCGCGCCGCGGGTCGTGGCGTGTTCATATTCTTCGATGATGAAGAGCCCGCCGCCTTCGCCGATGGCGGAGCCCGTGGCGCCGGTGTCAAATGGCCGCACGGCATCAGCAGGGGAGTCGTTGTGTTTTGCGGAGAGGCGATTGAGCAGACACTGGCGGATCATGCCCATCGGGTTGAGCCGCGACTCGGCGCCGCCGCAGATCGCCAGGTCGGCGCTGCCGCGCTGGATGGTGCGGAACGCTTCGCCGATGGCGAGGTGCGAACTCGCGTCCTGGCAGGTGATCGTGTTCGACGGGCCTTTGAGTTGGTGGATGATGGTCACATGGCACGCCAGCATGTTTGGCAGATACTTCAACAGCCAGAGCGGCGTGAGCTGGGTCATGCCGTGGCTACCCCAGGCCTTGAGGTCGAGCTGGTTGCCGTTGCGGGCGGTCGCCATGGCGGCCGTTAGTTCGTTGAGTTCGGCCGAGATCAGTGCCGCGCCGATGTTGCAGCCGAATCGATGCGGCGTTGTCTCGGGCTGGTCGGTGTACGCGGGAGACTTGATGCCCGAATCGCGGAATGCGTCATCCGCGGCGATGACGGCCATCTCGATATCGCGGGCCATGACCTTGGTGGCCTTGCGATAGCTCTTGGGCACAAAATCGCCGATCTTGTACGGCTGGATCTCGCCGGCGATCTGGACAGGAAAACCGGACGGATCGAACTGAGTGATCCGTCGCAATCCGACCTGCCCGGCCAGGAGGTTCTCCCAGAAGACCTTCTGCCCGATGCCGATGGGGGAAACGATGCCAATGCCTGTGATGACGACTCTACGCATAAATAAAATATGGGCCGGCTCCGGCCCGAATGAGAGAAGCTACATGGGAACGAGCCTGGAGGCAAGCGGATGCTTCTTCGCTTGTTTGGCGTTCAGGCGTTGGCGTGTCCTGTGCGGGTGATTCCACGAGCCGAAACGCCGCAGGGCAAACTCCAAACACCGACCTCACGGCCGTGCCCAGTCCAGAATCCTGATCGACGCCGGTTTGGAATCACGCGCTGGCACGGCGATGTAAAGCTGCCGCGTTTCCGGGGAGAACAGAGCAGTGCGAGCTCCCGCAGCCGTCGGCTTTCGCTGGACAAGCGAATACTGGTTGGCGTTGTCCTGCGAAATGATGGACAGGAAACCCTCGCCACCGAGGACGTACACGCGCTTCTCGGCGGCATCGTAGAAGACGTCGTCGGTGTCAGCGGGGATCTCCGGCCGGGCGTACGTGGCCCCGTTCTCGGAGTCCATCACCAGCAATTTGGCCGGATGGCGACAGCCGACGAACAGGCGCTGGTTTGTTTCGTCAAGTGCCAGCGGGAAATTGGCGGCGGCATCGCGGAGCTCCCATTTGGCAATTACCGTGTGTTGTTCGCGATCGACGACAACAATGTGGCCGGTGGCCGGGACGTTGACGAAGATTCGCTTGCCCTGGGTTTCCAACACGAAGGATTCAGGTTGTGCGTCCAGTTTCACATTGGCGGTTTGTTTGCCGGTCTGGGCGTCAACCTCGGCCAGGGCACCGCTGCCATAGCCGACCCAGAAGTGATGCGTGGCCGGGTCGTAACGGACGGCGCCGGTTGTATCCTTGAGATCGAGCTTCGCAAGGTCCTTGAGGGACTTGCCGTCGAAGATGTGGAGCGAGCCGTCTTCGTCGCTGGCGACCGCGAGCCGGCTGACGTCTGGGGCATAGGCAATGCCTTGCGGGGCCTTGAGGGCCTTGATCGGTTGCGAGACCGTGCCTCCGACCAGATCGATGATTTCAACAGTGTTGTTGCCAGGGGCGGCCAGGAACAGTCGCTTTCCCTCGGTATCGAGCGCAAAGTGGTCGATGCGGCCTTTGACGCCAGGGAGCGGTATTTCCCGGTCGGCGCCTCGAGCGGCGCTACCCAAGCCGAACACCAGCATCATGACGATGAGGGGGAGCAGATGTCGCATGTGATACGATCCAGCTAAGAACTCTTCAACACGAAGTCACGAAGCCACGAAGCGGTTTCTGGTCGATCCGATGTCTGGGGCTTGCGCAGACCGTACTCCAATCAGAAGTAACAAAAAGGCGATCATTCTTGCGGGGCGTTTATGAATACCATACCCCGCTTCGTGCCTTCGCGTCTTCGTGTTTAATCTTCTTTGGTTGCGGCCATGCCGCGCCGGGTTCTCCGCGATTTCCACGCCAGTCGCTCTATTTTTCGCCGTAGCTGAAATCATCGAACAACGTCACGCTGTCGGCCTTGGTCCAGACGCCGACCTTGCCGGCATCCTTGAAACTGTCGTCGCTGGCCTCGATGACTCTCTTGCCGTCGAAGACGACGGTGAACTTGTCGTCCGCGAACTCCACGCGCAAGGTATGCCACTGCCCGGAAGTCACCTTCTCCTCCACATTCTTGAAAGCCACCCGTCTGCCCTTGATCGTGTGGTAGATCGTGATGTTGTCTTCCAGGGCGTTGGCCCGGGCGATGTAGTAATTGTCGGCATCCTTGGCCCGCCAGATGACGCCGCCGGCACGATCTTCCGTTCCGGAGACGGGCTTGAACTTCACCTCCACGAAACCGTTCTTAACGCTCGTGTCGTCTTTGAGGCACACGGGATAAGTGGCCTGGCCGGACTGCTTCAGCACGTTGGGCTTGCTCGGTGCGGTGTCATCCTGCACGACGGTCCACTCAGGCTTGCCGCTACCGGTCATCGTTGCTGTCCAGCCGGCGGGCGCCTTGCCGACGGGATCCTTGTCGAAACTGATCGTGTCGGCCAGTGATGCACTGGCCACCATTGAACCGGCGAGTATTCCTATCATGAGTGTCTTCATTGCAATCTCCTCGGCACGTTAGCCTAACACGGGCGCCTTGCAACGTACAGCGCGCCTTGGCGGCCGGAGACGATCGACGATTGTGGCTACGCGGTACCAATGTCCGGGGCAGCGTTACTTCGTTATAGCCAGCGCCGCCTTGACCGCCTTGGCCAGGTCCGCCACCGGCCCGACACCCCAGTAGTGCAGGAAGATCATCTTGGGGCTGTCGGTGTCCATGTGGCTGTGGATGGCCACAATGTTGATGCCCGAGCCGCGCAGTGATTTGAGCACACCCTGCAACTCGCCTTCGAGCACGGCGAAGTCACCGTCGACCAACGCATGGTCGTCGGTGCCGTAGAAGGCCGCCCACGTGTTGACGCCCATCTCTTTGCCGACGGTGCAGCCGCAGGCCATCTTTGTGGATCGCCCAATCACGACCTTGTACATGCCACCGTTGGCCATGCCCTTGCCCAGCGCGTCTTCGATGAGCTTGCCTGTGATGTTGCTCTTCTCCGCGAACGGCGCCAGCCCAAATGAGCGAACGGGCTTGGGCGTGGCCGCGCGGATCTCGTGGATCTTGTCCTGGAGCTTCTTGACCGAGGCGGCCATGCTGACGGGGTCGCCTTCACCGCCGATGTGCATGAAATAGACCTTGGGCTCGTCGAAGAAGAAGTGATTGTGCAGGGCGGTGACGGTGAGCCCGCCATCAAGGGCGACGCTCATGGCGCTGTTGACCTCGTCTTCAAACAAGACCATGTCCCCCATAACCATCGCCGGGGCGG